>DATCNU010000110.1:0-15124 GCA_036565085.1 Arthrobacter sp. | reverse complement strand
GGACCGAGGGCTGCGACACGGACGCTGAAAAGGTGGCCTGTGACTACCCGACCTACACGCTTAACAAGGTCATCTCCAAGAAGTTCGCGGACAGCGGCTCACCAGCTGCCAAGCTGGCCAAGGGCTTCAAATGGACCAACGAGGACCAGAACGCCGTAGCCACTGACATCCAGGGCGGCATGACGCCCGAGGCCGCCGCCAAGAAGTGGGTGGACGCACACCAGGACGTCGTCGCTTCCTGGCTCAAGTAAGCGAGGGCTTGCCGGCCTGGTAACTTTCCGGCCTGGTAACACGTCACCCACCCGGGGGAGATCCCGGGTGGGTGACGTGTTTGGCCTCGTATCGATTTGTGCTTAGGCCCTTAGCCGGTCACGTCGCCTTGTCAGCGTGCGGCACGAACCGGACGAACATGGCCTTGAACCCCGGAGTGTTGGATTCGCGCGCCACGTTCCCCTTGTGGACCAGGGCGTTGGCCTCGGGGAAGTACGCGGCGGCGCAGCCTTTGGCAGTGGGGTAGGCCACCAGCCGGAACTTGTCAGCTCGCCGGTCCTGGCCCTGGAAGGTGCTCACCACGTCCACCAGGTCCCGGTCCTGGAAGCCGAGCCCGGCCAGGTCCTCCGGGTGCACCAGGATCACCCGGCGGCCGTCCGAGATGCCCCGGTACCGGTCGTCGAGGCCGTAGAAGGTGGTGTTGTACTGGTCGTGGCTGCGGATGGTCTGGAGCACCAGATGGCCGTCCGGCGGGCTGAGGTACTCCAGCGGGCTGACCGTGAAGCGGCCCCGGCCAATGTCGGTCTTGAAGGAACGGGTGTCGCGCGGCGGGTTGGGCAGCACGAAGCCGTTCTTCGTCCGGACCCGGGTGTTGAAGTCCTCGAAGCCCGGGATGACCCGGGAGATGTGGTCCCGGACCACGTCGTAATCCGCGGCCATGGCCTTCCAGTCCACGGCATGGCCTTGGCCGAACGTGGCCTCGGCCATCCGGGCGATGATCACCGGCTCCGCGAGCAGGTGCTCCGATACCGGCTGCAGCCTGCCCTGGGTGGAATGCACCACGGACATGGAGTCCTCCACGGACAGGAACTGGGCGCCTCCGGGGTGTTTGTCGTCCTTGTCGGTCCGGCCCAGCGTGGGCAGGATCAGCGAGGTGCGGCCGTGGACCACGTGGGACCGGTTCGGCTTGGTGGAGACGTGTACGGTCAGGCCGATCCGCTGCATCCCGGCTTCAAGGGTTTCCGTGTCCGAGCAGGCGAGCGAGAAGTTGCCGCCCATGGACACAAAGACGTCCACGCCGTCGCGTTCGAAGGCCTCCATGGCCTCCACGGCGTCATAGCCGTGGTGCCGCGGGGACTCGATGCCGAACTCGGTGTCCAGGGCGTCCAGCAGCCATTCCTTCGGTTTCTCCCAGATCCCCATGGTCCGGTCGCCCTGGACGTTGGAGTGCCCGCGGACCGGGCAAGCTCCGGCGCCCGGCTTGCCGAAGTTGCCCTGCAGGAGCAGGACGTTGACCATCTCCTTGATGGTGTCCACCGAGTGCGGCTGCTGTGTCACGCCCAGGGCCCAGCAGAAGATGGTGGCCTTGGACCGGATGAGCATTCCGGCAACAGTCCCGATCTGATCCCGGGACAGGCCGGTCGCCTTCTCCGTCTCGGCCCAGTCCACGTCCCGGCGGGCCTCACGGTAGGCCTCGAACCCGTCGGTCTGCGCCGCAATGAAGGAACGGTCGACGACGGTGCCCGGGTTCCGCTCTTCCTCGGCCAGCAGCAGGTGGCCCAGGGCCTGGAACAACGCCAGGTCCCCGCCCACCTTGATCTGCAGGTACTCGTCGGCGAGCGGCGTGCCTTTCCCGACGACCCCGGAGACGGTCTGCGGGTCCTTGAAGTTGAACAGGCCTGCCTCGGGAAGCGGATTGACTGCCACCACCTTGCCGCCGTTGTCCTTGCACTCCTTCAGCGCGGACAGCATGCGGGGATGGTTGGTCCCGGGGTTCTGCCCGACGACGAAGATCAGCTCGGCGTCATGGATATCCTCCAGGGACACGGTCCCTTTGCCGATGCCGATGGTCGGGTTCAGCGCCGATCCCGATGACTCGTGGCACATGTTCGAACAGTCCGGCAGGTTGTTCGTGCCCAGGGCCCGGGCATACAGCTGGTACATGAAGGCTGTCTCGTTGGCTGTGCGGCCCGAGGTGTAGAAGACGCAGCGGTCCGGGGTGGAGGCCCGGACATGTTCGCCGATCAGTTCGAAGGCGTCCGCCCAGGAAATCGGCGAGTAGTGGGTTTCGCCCGCACGGATGACCACAGGCTCGCTGAGCCTGCCCTGGTTGCCCAGCCAGTACTCGGTCTTTCCGGCCAGGTCGGCAATGGAATGCCGGGCCCAGAACCCGGCCCCCACCGTGCGCAGGGTGGCCTCCTCGGCAACAGCCTTGGCGCCGTTTTCGCAGAACTCGGCAACCTTGCGCTTTTTGTCCGATTCCGGCCAGGCGCAGCCGGGGCAGTCGAACCCGCCGCGCTGGTTAACCCGGAGCAGCGATCGCGCCGTCCGGGTCACCCCTGCTTGGGCCACTGCACGCTCCAGGGCAACCATCACCGCCTTGACGCCGGCAGCTTCCTTCTTGGGCTGGTGGACTTCCAGTTCGTCCTCGTTGATGTCAGCAACGGGGGCGGGCTGCTTTCCGACCTTCACTGGACCAACTTTCACTGGGCTGCGTCCGCCGGGTCACCGGTTTCCGCCGGGTCACCGAGCCGGGCCAGGGTTTCCCGCTCCGCCCCGACCGTGGTGCTGTCGCCATGGCCGGTCCGGACAACGGTCTCGGCCGGCAGCGCCAGCAGGCGCTCCCGGATGGAGGCGAGGATGGTGGGGTAGTCGCTGTAGGACCTGCCGGTGGCGCCGGGGCCGCCGTTGAACAGGGTGTCGCCGGTGAACACGGTTGCTTCATTTTCCAGGAGGAAGCAGGTGGAGCCGGGGGAGTGGCCGGGGGTGTGGATCGCCCGCAGGGTCGCGCCGGCCACCTCAAACACGTCGCCGTCGGCCAGCTCCCGGTCCGGCTTGCTGCCGGGGTAGACCTGTTCCCAAAGCATCAGGTCGGCGGGGTGCAGGTGGATCGGCGCGTCCACAGCAGCTGCGACCTCGCGGGCGGCCCCAATGTGGTCGTTGTGGGCGTGGGTCAGCAGGATGGCCTTGACCTTCCGGCCGCGGACCTGGCCGATGATTGCGGCGGCGTCGTGCGGGGAGTCGATGATCACGCATTCCTCGTCGTTTCCCACGATCCAGACGTTGTTGTCCACGTCCCAGGTGCCGCCGTCGAGCGAGAAAGTGCCGGAGGTGACCAGATTCTCGATGGTGGGGCCCATCAGGAAGCCGCCGCTGCGGGGAGTTCAACCACTGAGCGGAGGACCTTGCCCTCGTGCATGCTGGCGAAGGCTTCCTCCACCTGGTCCATGGTGATGCGTTCGGTGACGAAGGCATCCAGGTCCAGGTTGCCTTGCTTGTAGTGCGCCACGAGCATCGGGAAGTCGCGGGACGGCAGGCAGTCGCCGTACCAGGATGACTTCAGCGAACCACCACGGCCAAAGATGTCCAGCAGGGGCAGCTCAAGCAACATGCCCGGCGTCGGGACGCCCACCAGCACCACGCGGCCGGCGAGGTCGCGGGCGTAGAACGCCTGCTTGTACGTTTCGGGGCGGCCGACGGCGTCGATCACCAGATCGGCGCCGTTGCCTCCGGTCAGGGCCCGGATGGCCTCTACGGGGTCCTCCCGGGAGGAATCGATCCCGTGCGTGGCGCCCAGTGCTTTCGCCATTCCGACCTTGTTGGCGTCGATGTCCACGGCGATGATCGTCGTGGCGCCTGCCAGCTTCGCGCCGGCGATCGCGGCGATGCCCACGCCGCCGCAGCCGATCACGGCCACGGACTCGCCGCGCTTGACCTCGCCGGTGTTGATCGCCGCGCCGATGCCTGCCATGACACCGCAGCCCAGCAGCCCGACGGCGGCAGCGTCGACGTCGTCATCGACCTTCGTGCACTGCCCGGCGGCCACCAGCGTCTTCTCCGCGAAGGCACCGATGCCCAGGGCGGGCGAGAGCTCGGTGCCGTCCTCGAGGGTCATCTTCTGGGTGGCGTTGTGGGTGTTGAAGCAGTACTGCGGCTGGCCCTTGGCGCAGGCCCGGCACTGCCCGCACACCGCCCGCCAGTTCAGGATGACACGGTCGCCCGGTGCCACTTCGGTGACACCCGGGCCGACGGCGCTGACCACACCGGTTGCCTCATGGCCCAGCAGGATGGGGAAATCGTCGGTGATTCCGCCCTGCCTGTAATGCAGGTCTGTGTGGCAGACTCCGCACGTGAGGATGTCCACCAGGGCCTCGCCCGGACCCGGGTCCGGGACCAGGATGGTCTCCACCGAAACCGGAGCGTTCTTTTCCCTGGCAATGACTGCCTTGACTTTGTGAACCATTAGCTTGTGTTCCTTTCCTGAGTCCGGGGACTCGCGGCCGGCACGCTGAAGCACTCCAGCCGACTGGTTGAGGTTCGAAATCTTGCTATGCCCGAGCATAGGCGGGTCCGAAGAGAACCATCCTTCACCCATCGATCAATTGCGTATTACACAACAAGTTGCACATAGCGCGTACTGGAAAATATGGCAGCCATCACAGGGGGTGTCAACAGGAGTATCACGCAGACTCCTGTTCACGCCGTCGACCGCGCGTACACGACGGTTGGCAACCCGCGCCGCATCGGCGTCCGGGCCGGGCACCTGGTACGGATTGTCGCGCTGACAGCGCTTAGGGTGAAGAAATGACTCCTGAGCCACTAAATGTCGTTGTGCTGTTGTTCCCAAAGGTCACGCAGCTCGATTTCACGGGACCCGCCCAGATCTTCTCCAAGTTCCCGAACGCCCGCGTCCATCTTGCCTGGCACACGCTTGAACCGGTGCCCACCGACGCCGGCTGGTGCATCGTTCCCACCACCACGCTGGAAGACTGCCCGGCGGCTGACGTCCTCTTTGTCCCCGGAGGCGCCGGCGCGTTCGACCTGTTCACCGATCCGGCGGCGTTGGAATTCCTCCGACGGAAGGCATCCGGCGCGCGATGGATCACATCGGTCTGCACCGGCTCCTTCACTCTCGCCGCTGCAGGGCTCCTGACCGGCTACCGGGCCACCAGCCACTGGGCTTCGCTGGGCATGCTCGCGGAGTTCGGGGTGGTTCCGGTCAGCAACCGCGTGGTTCGTGACAGGAACAGGATCACCGGAGCGGGGGTCACTTCCGGCATCGACTTTGCGTTTGTCCTCGCGGCCGAGCTTTACGGTGACGAAACCGCCCGGCGTATCCAACTGGCCATCGAGTATGACCCCGAACCTCCGTTTGACCACGGATCTCCTGCCAAAGCAGACCCAACACTTGTCCGCGAAATCATCACCGCCACCCACGGCCTCCGGAACGCCGCCGTCCGCAAAGCGGCCGCCGCGCTTCTCCCATCGAGGCTCTAGCGGCTCGTCTGCCTGACCTGGGATATCGTGCCGCAGTCCGCCCGTTCCACGAACGGCGGCGAAAAACAGGGTCTTTCGTACATTCACAACATTGTGAATCCTGCGTACGCTCGTGGCATGGACACCGTTATCCAGACTGTCGGCCTTCACAAGAACTTCGGCCGCGTCAACGCGCTCGACGGCCTTGACCTGGAGGTCAGCGCGGGCGAAATCCATGGCTTCCTCGGACCGAACGGCGCAGGGAAGACCACCACGCTGCGGGTCCTCCTCGGCCTGGCCCGCGCGTCGTCCGGCGGCGCGACCGTCCTCGGGCTCCACCCGTGGGCGGACGCCGTCGATCTCCACCGGCGGGTCGCGAGCATCCCAGGGGACGTGAGCATCTGGCCCAACCTCTCCGGCGGCGAGGCGATCGACTTCCTCTCACGCCTCCGCGGCGGCACCGCGGACCACTCCGGATACCAGCACCGCAAGCAGCGGCTCTGTGAGCTCTTCGACTTCGATCCGAGCAAGAAGGGGCGCGCCTACTCGAAGGGTAACCGGCAGAAGGTCGCGCTCATTGCCGCGCTCGTGACGGACGCCGAGCTCTACCTCCTCGATGAGCCCACGAGCGGCCTCGACCCGCTCAAGGAGGCCGTCTTCACGCGCGAAATCCGGCGAATCGTGCACGAGAATGGCGCCACGGTGCTGCTCTCGAGCCACATCCTCTCCGAAGTCGAGCAGCTCGCCGACCGCGTGAGCATCATCCGCGCGGGCCGGATCGTCGACGGTGGGAGTCTCGATGCGCTGCGCCATCTCACCCGAACCGAGATCTCGTTCGCTCAGGACAGCGTGGACACCGGCGCGCTCGCCGGCCTTGCACAGGTCCACGACCTCGTCGTCGCCGACGGCCGAGTCAGGTTCGGCACCGACTCCGACCGCGTCCACGAGGTTCTGCCCCTCCTCGGCACCCTCGGCGTCAAGGGCCTCCTCGTTGCGCCCCCGTCGCTCGAGGAACTCTTCCTCCGCCATTACGGTGACACGGTCACCGACACGGCACCGGAGACAACGCACGACGGCGTCCGCCGGCATCGGCGCCACCGCGCGGCTGCGCGGTCAGGAGCCTGAGATGGGCAGGTTCCTGACCCTCTACGTGCAGCTGCTCCGCCGTGACCGCTGGCAGCTCGTTGTGTGGGTCCTCGTCATCGGGTTCATGGCGCTTCTGTCTGTCGGCGCCATCATCAAGACCTACGGCGACGAAGCTTCCCGCGCCGACGTTCTCCGCCTTGCCACGGCGACCCCCGCGATCCTCATGCTCCGCGGCCTCCCTCGCGGACCGGGCCAGGGCGCGTTCACGTTCTTCGCCGTCTTTTCGTTCCTGTCCCTCCTGGCCGGGTTCATGAGCGCGTTCCTCGCCGTGCGCCATACGCGCGCCGAGGAGGAGTCGGGCCGGGCGGACCTCTCATCAGCGACACCCGCCGGACGCTGGGCGCCGGTCGTCTCGACAATCGTGCACGGGGTGGTCGCGAACGTCCTCGTGGCGGCGGCAATCTCGGCCGGGCTCACGGCCGGCGGCCTCGACCCCGCCGGTTCGCTCGTGGCCGGGGCGGCGGCGGGCGCGGTCGGCGTGGCCTTCCTGGGCGTCGGGCTGCTCGTGTCGGAGTTCATGAGCACGTCGCGCGGGGCCAATGGCATCTCCTCCGCTCTCGTGGTCCTCGCGTACGTGCTGCGGGGCTTCGGTGACGCAACCGGCCGGGTCGGCCCCGACGGAATGACCATGACCGCGGCATGGCCCAGCTGGATCTCTCCCATCGGCTGGGGCCAGCAGACGTACGCCTACACGGAGAACCGCCTGTGGCCCATGCTCCTGCCGCTCGCCCTGGCGGCGGCGTGTATCGCCGTCCTCATTCCCCTCATGTCCAGGCGCGACGTCGGCGCGAGCGTGCTGGCCGAACGCCCGGGGCGGGCCGATGCAAGGCCCTCCCTCCGCGGCCCGCTCTCGCTCGCATTCCGCTTGCAGTCCGGCTCGATGGTCGGCTGGTGCCTGGGCGGTCTCGCCATGGGCGTCCTCACCGGCTCGCTCGGTGCTGCGGTTGTCGCGGCGGCCGACACGAACCCTGTGGTCACTGTCGCGCTGCGCGCCATGATCCAGGCCCAAGGCACGTCCCTGACGCAGCTCATGGTCTCGGCCCTGTTCTCGATCGCAGGGATCCTCGCCGCGGCGTGCGGTCTGCAGGCCGTCCTCAGGCTGCGCCAGGAGGAAACCGCGGGGACAGCCGCGTTCGTCGTCGCCGCACCTGTGAGCCGCGTCCGCTGGCTTGCGAGTTTCGTCATCCTGGGGACCATCTCCGTGCTGCTCGTCATGTCGTTCGCGGCCCTTGGTGCGTGGACTTCCCTCGTCGCGTCTGGGGATACGTCAAGCGCGGTCGGTGACGTGTGGGCTACGGCCGTCAACCAGCTGCCCGCAGCGCTGATCTTCATCGCCCTCCCTACGGCGGTGTTCGTCCTGTGGCCGTCCGCGACCACGCCACTGGGCTGGGGCCTGCTCGCCGCGGCCGTCATCCTGGGCATCTTCGGCGGCATGGTCGGCTTCGACAAGTCCGTCCGGGATCTCTCGCCGTTCTCGCACACCCCGGTCCCGTTGCCGACGGGAACCGACTGGAGCGGCGGGTTCTGGATGCTGGGCATCTCGGCGGTCCTCACGCTGCTCTCGCTCGCGGCCATGCGCGGCCGGGAAGTGGGGACCGCGTGAGGGATCCGGCGAACCGCATGCCCGACGCCGCGGAATCCGCGGCTGCGGTCATGGTCGCGGCCGGGCTCCCCAGGATGCCGGCCCGGGCCCTCATGGCGCTCGTCGTCTCGGAGCACGGTTCGCTGACGGCGGCAGAACTCTGCGAGGTCCTCGCCGCGAGCCCCGCCGCGGTCTCGGGAGCCGTGCGCTACCTACAGACGTTCGGCTTCGTCCACCGGGTCTCGCAGCCGGGGAGCCGGCGCGACCGCTACGCGCTGCAGGGCCATGCGTGGTACGCCGCGGCGCTGAGGCAGAACCTCGTGTACGAGCGCCTCGCCAACGTCGCCGCCGCCGCCGCGGCCAGCCTGCCCGAAGGCTCGGCGGCGCGGGTGCGCGCCGATGAGATGGACCGCTTCTACAGGTTCCTCACGGCGCGGATGCCGGACCTCATCGACGAATGGGAGCACGCCCGGCTCGAGGTTTAGGAACCCGGGCCCGCTTGTTTTCGATAGGAACGGAACCCGCTGTGTTTGCAGCCAACAACCTTTGGACACGGCGGACCACAGAACTTCGAACCGTTGGCCGTCCGGGTTGGGACCATCGCCGGTTCGGAGCGTCTCCAGCTCTATCCGGCGCCGCGCCGGGTCCCTACAATGATGGAGTGTCACGTTGGGCGGCGCTTTGTGGGCGCCCCGTAAGACGGAAGTGATTCTGGGGCCTTCCGACGGTATGAAAACTGTCAAAAGGAGCAGGACATGAAAACATTAGGAACAATTACAGTGGCCCGGAAGGCTGCCTTGGCACTTTCGGCATCCGCCGCGCTGGTGGCTGGCGGCCTGGGGCTGGCGGCACCGGCTTCCGCCTACGGAAACACGGCTGTGTATCAGATTGAACTCTCAGCCAATATAAGCGGCCACGACGGCGGCGGTGCGTGGCTGTGGATTGAACTGGACAGCAACCATACCGGCGACTACAAGGGCTCCGACTGCGGCCACGCAGGGCAGGGCGCAGCAGCGGACTCCGGCGACGTGACCTGGTGGGACAACGGCAGTACCCTCACCATCACCGGCGTCACGCTGAACGGGTTGGGAGGTTTCCCGACCACCATCACCGTGCCGGACACCTACGGGCACTACACAGGGACCATCGGCAGCTTCCTGTCCTTGCCGCCCTTCATCCCGGCAGGCATCGGAAACTCCCAGCTTCAGGTCGCCCCCTGATCTAGGACCAACGAACCCTGACCGGATCATCAGGCCGGCTCTGTGCAGGTAGCCACAGAGCCGGCCATCGACTTATTGGCGGACGTGGTCGTTGCTTCGCATCCGCACCGCCACGACGACACCGGAGAGCCCAGTCAGCGCGGCGACGACGGCGACGGCGGCCGGGATGCCGTAGGCGTCGGCAACGAGGCCGGAGAGCAGGGCGCCGACGGCGAACCCGCCGTCGCGCCACAGCCGGTAGACGCCGACGGACCTGGCCCGCCATCCGGGGTGGGCGACATCGCCGATCGCTGCCAGCAGCGTGGGGTAGACCATGGCGGTGCCGGCACCGAGCAGAACGAGGGCGGCAAGCCAGATTCCGAAGCCGTTCCCGACGGCGACCATCGCCAGCGCTGCTGCCTGGACGAGCATGCCTCCGGCGATCAGTGGTTTACGGCCGATCCGGTCCGAGAGGGCGCCGGTGACCAGCTGCCCGGCGCCCCAGACGGCCGGGTAGACGGCGGCGAGGATGCCGATGCGTTCGATGCTGAGCCCTGCGGTGGCGAACAGGACGGGGAACAGTCCCCAGGCGAGGCCGTCGTTGAGATTGTTCACCATCCCGGCCTGGCTGACCGAGGAGAGGGACTTGTCCCGGAAGCTGGTCAGGGTGAAGATCTGCCGGTTACTCAGCTCCGCCTCGCTTCCGGCGTGAACCGGGACGTGGTTCGAGGCCTCGGCTTTGGCATGGTGGTGTGTTTCGCGGATGGTCAGCACGGACAGGCCGAGGCCCACGGCAATGAAGGCGGCGCCGAGCAGGAATGGCCCCGGGCGCAGCCCGTAAACGGAGGCGATGTAGCCGGTACCGAGGGCCGCGCCTGCGACGCCAAGATACCCGGCTGCTTCGTTCAGGCCCATCGCCAAACCGCGCCGTTCCGGCCCGACGAGGTCCATTTTCATCATCACGGTCGTGGACCAGGTCAGGCCCTGGCTGATGCCCAAAACCACGTTGGCCGCGACGATCCAGCCCCAGGAAGGCGCGAAAATCAGAAGGATGGGGACGGGGAGGGCGATGAACCAGCCGGCCGTGAGCACAGGTTTACGGCCGTAGCGGTCCGAGAGGGTTCCGGCGAAGTAGTTGGTGATGGCTTTGGCCACGCCGAACGCCAAAATGTAGGTCAGGGCGCTGGTGTACTGGTCGAGGTGGAAGACCTGCCCGGCAAGCAGGGACAGCACCGTGCGCTCCTGGCCGAGGGTGCCGCCCACCAGGGCGTTGACGGCAACGAGCAGCATGAATTGCGCCAGGTTCTGGCGCAGGCCCAGCGTGATCGCCACCCGTTGCCGGGGCCGCGGCTGTGAAGAGGTGTTGCCGGACGTCATGAACGCGCTCCTGTGCCGCCTGGTGCTGGCTGGCTTAGTTGCTGGACACGGACTCGCGTGACTGCTGCCAGGCGTCCCACCCTGCGTAGCTCCCGTCGAGTTCAACGACGTCGTACCCGGCGCGGCGCAGGCCGCTGGCTGCCACGGAGTTCCGGACACCGCTCTGGCAGTAGGTCACGACGGTGCCTTCGGCGGGAAGTTCATCCAGGTGCCACATGACCCGGCCGCCGCTGAGCTGGTGCGATCCAGGGATGTGCCCGGCGGCGTGCTCGGTGCGGTTGCGGACATCCAGGACCATGGCGGCATCGAACGCTGCCAGGTCAGCGGGCTGGATGAGCTGCGCCGTGGTCAGGGGCAGGCCCTGGATGCCGGTGACGTAGCCTGCGACGTTGTCGATTCCGACCCGGACCAGGTGATCCCACATCGCCTGGGCCTGATCCTGGTCGGCTGCCAGCAGTACCAAGGGGTTCTTGTCCGTCTCTGGATTTACCACCCAGGCTCCGTAGCTGGCCACTGACTTGCCGGCGGGCACGTTCAGGGAGCCGGTGACGGTCCCTTCGTGGACTTCGATGTGGGTGCGGGTGTCGATGAAGGTCACTTTGTCCCCGGAGAGGTCCTTGGCGACGTCGGCGGTGGCCAGTTCCTTGAGCGGCGTGCGTTCGCCCATAATGGCCGGGCCTTCACGGTTTTCCCGCTTCATCCTGCCAAAGTAGGCGTGGGCGTCGGGCTGGCCGTCGAGGAGTTCATCGATGAAGCCCTGCTCGTCGTTTGCGGCCAGGAACGGGCCCCACCAGGCGTAGAGGCGTTCGTAGCCCACCGTGGAGGAGGGGACGGCGCCGAGTGCCTTGCCGCAGGCGCTGCCGGTGCCGTGGCCGGGGTGGACCTGGACGTAGTCCGGCAGGGTCAGGAACTTGTCCCGCAGGCTGGCGAACAGCTGCTTGGCTCCCACGAAGCGGGTGTCGATGCCGCCGGCTGCCTCGTCGAGCAGGTCCGGGCGGCCAAGGTCACCGGAGAAGACAAAGTCGCCGGAGAAAAGGTAGCCGGGCTTGTCGCTGAACGCGCCGTCAGTGACCAGGAGGGACAGGTGCTCCGGGGTGTGGCCCGGGGTGTGCACTGCCTGGATGCTGATGTTGCCCAAGGTGACCTTGTCGCCGTCGTACAACCGCTCGCTGTCGAACCCGTACTGCCAGTCCGGACCGCCTTCACCCGAGACGTAGATCGTGGCGCCGGTCGCAGCGGCCAGTTCACGGGTGCCGGAGAGGTAGTCGGCGTGGATGTGGGTTTCGGTGACGGCCACGATCTTCATGCCGTTCTTTTCGGCCAGATCCTGGTACACCGCGATGTCGCGGCGGCCGTCGACAACAATGGCTTCACCCTTGGCCTGGCAGCCGATCAGGTAGCTGGCCTGGGCGAGGTCCTCGTCGTAGATGCGTTCGATAAGCATTGGTGCTCCTTCGGGGAAAGTCTTCCTTGGGGTTCTTGATTCAATTCTAATACCCCTGGGGGTATACCGCAATCAGCGGTGGGTGGGCAGGCCTGCGCCGGTCCAGGCGATCATGCCGCCGGCCATGGTGTCTGCGGTAAAGCCGGCACCATTGAGCGCGTCGGCGACGCGGGCTGACCGGTTTCCGCTGCGGCAGACGGCGATCACGGGAACTGTTGGGTCAAGTTCGGACAGGCGCGCCTGCAGCTGGCCCATGGGGATGTGCAGCGCTCCGGGGATCATGCCTTCGGCGACCTCGAAGTCCTCGCGGACATCCAGGATGCGGCTTGTGGAGCGCCGCTGCTCGGTTTCGGCGAGAGTGATCTCAGCCATTGGTTTCTCCTTTGTTTTGGGTTGGGGGTGGCTTTCAGGCGGTAACGGTGCCCGCCGTGACCCAGGCCGCGACGGCAAAGATGAGCACGGCGAACGAGATGCGGATGTGCTTGTCGTTAAGGCGGCGGGCGAGGCGTGCAGCCAAGAGGGATCCGAGGATCGCCGGAACCGCGAAGCTCAGAACGCTGGGCCAGTCGATCGCAAATCCCGCGGCGTGGGCACTGAAGCCGGCCGCCGAATTGATCACAATGATGGCCAGGGACGAACCAACGGCCTGTTTCATGCGCAGGCCCAGGAACAGCGTGAGGGCCGGAGTGATCAGGAAGCCTCCGCCCACGCCGAGCAGCCCGGTGAGGAACCCGACGAGGACCCCGACTCCCACGGCCTTGGGGGCGCAGGAGCGGAAGGCGCGGTTGGGTCCCGTGCTGCAGGAACCTTCCGTTTCCGCGGTCCGCATGAGCATCCGGACCCCCGCGATCACCATGATGACAGCGAAGGCGAGCATCAGGATGCCCGGATCCAGCAGCCGGCCTACTGCAGCCCCGCCCCAGGCTGCGGGGACCCCGGCGGCACCGACAATCAGGACCACGGGCCAGTTGATACCTTCGCGCAGACGCGGAATCAGCGCGGCCAGGGAGGAGACGCCCACCACCAGGAGTGAGGTGGGGATGGCCTCGGCCGGGCTCATGCCCATGCCGTAGACCAGGGCGGGGACAGCGATGATCGATCCGCCGCCACCGACAACACCGAGCACGATCCCGACAAAGAGCCCCAGTGCCAGGGCCGTGATCATGCTGCCGGGGTTTGCTTGGCTTCGGCCACGGGAAGCTGCAGGATGGCGCTTTCGCGGGTGGGTTCCCTGGCGGATTTATTCCACGGCATCGCCGAGATGGCCTGGCCCATGGCGCAGGTGTTGGTGGCCGCGGAGAAGGTCAGGCCCGTGCCGATGAGGCCTGCAAGCGTCCGGATCTTGGGCGATACGAACTTGCCGCCGACCAGGCCCAGCACCACCAGGGATCCGGCGGCGAGGCGGACTTGCCGCTCCAGGTCCCAGCGGTCCTTGCCCTTGACTACGTCGCCACCGGCAGCCGCGAAGCCTGGGACGCCGCCGGTCAGGACGTAGGCGGTGTCGATGCCGGAACCTGCGAGGCGCTGACGCGCCTGCTCGGCGCGCGCACCCGACTGACAGACGAGGACAATGCGGCTGCCGAGTCGGTCAGCGAGTTCATGGGTGTGTTCGGACAGCAGCGGCAGAGGCACGTTGTAAGAGCCGCGGATGTGCTGCGACTCGAATTCCGCTGCGGAACGCACATCGATCACCACGAGGTCCTTGTGTTCGATGACCCAGGTGCGCAAGGTCTCCGGAGCCAGGGCGGTGACGGCGGGGGTGGTGGAAGTAGGAGTCATGAATGCCTCTCAGATGGGGTTGTCTTGATACCTCCCTCAGTATGGCAGATACCCATGGGGGTATACAAAACACCCTATGGGGTATGTGGTGCACGCGCATCCAGCCAGGGTTCTCATCGTGACGCGGTGTCGAGGAGCACGGCAGTGACCAGATCCGGGTGAGTGATGAAGGGCAGGTGCGGAGTGTCCAACTCCTCGTATCTCCACGCCGGGCTCGAGCGCGCCGCCTCGGCGAAGGCGTCGAAGGGCGCCGGTTGGCGGGGGCAACGGACGTAGAGCCATCATCAGCGCATCGAGCATGGGCGCTACCAGAATCTGCACGGGCTCGGGGCTGTGCTGGAGCGAAGCGGGCGGCTGCGGCCATCCCTGTCCGCCGACGAGGCGGCGGCGGTCGCCTGGACCATGCTCGGCCCTGACTACTATGCGCAGCTCGTGTTCGAACGCGGCTGGACTCCCGACCGCTATGAGGAATGGGTTGCCCAGGCACTCATCGAACTGTTCCTGACTCCGCCAGGGAACCCGCAGGCAGCATGATCCCCTAGCCGCGTTCGGGGACCTTCCGGGAGTCCCGAAAGGACAATACGGCGTCCGACCCAGGGAACCCGGTTACAGTCCTTCTGCCACCCTCCGGGGCCTCAAGACCAGTCCCGCCACGGCCGCCAGCGCGAGGGCGGAGAGGATGGTCGCCGACCAGAACCCGGCCCGCCCGCCGGTCAGGAAGTCTCCGGGGACAGCGAACGCCGCGTAGGTCGAAGCCACGATGGCCAGTCCGACGGCGCCGCCAAGTTGCTGCATTGTCTGGAAGAGCCCGGACGCGGACCCTGCGTGCTCGGGTTCGACGTTGCGAAGTGCGAGGGTCGTGAGCGGCATGAACGTCATGCCGGCTGAGATTCCCGTGAGGAGCAGGGCAGCCATCACGATCACGAAGGGGGTGTCCGGACCCAGCTGCGTGAGGGGCAGGAAGGCGATGACGCGAAGGGCGGCGCCGACGATGACGAGGCGGACGGCCCCGAAGCGCTCGACCAGTCGCGGGACGATCCGCGACATCGCGAAGATGCTCAGCGGCATTGGCAGGAACGCCAGCCCGGTCACCATTGGCGTGAGGTGCAGATCGTCTTCGAGGTACTGGAC
>DATCNU010000109.1:0-3234 GCA_036565085.1 Arthrobacter sp. | reverse complement strand
TGTCATTTTCCGAAGACGAGTGCACAGATGTCCGAAGTCGAGTGCACAGACCATTTTCTTCAACAGTGGACCGCACGGAATTTCCGAAGGCGTCAGCACACTCCGTCGTTCTGTGTCCTGAAAACCTTGATTTCCTGCGGGTTCGGGGAGGACCGTTGGTTGCGACCGGGCTCTCGGAGTCTTCCATGCCGCCGAATTAAGTCTGCCAATCTCCTCAGTTGGACAGGAATGGGAGGCAGCTTGTGTCGGCCGGTTCCGTGGTCCCGTTTGGGGAACCCTCTACGGGACACATTGAGAATTGTTCTCGGGTGTCGGCGATTATCGGTCCCTGAATCGCTCGCTCGCCAGAAAATGCGGTGATTCGGACCCGCCACGCGTCGCAGCGGCGCCCAAAAGCTGGCTCAAAGAATGAATCATCTGGCTTTTAGGTTGAGATTGCAGCGATATGGCGAGAAGGGTGTGATTGCCGTGGATATGGTGACTGGCATGGAACCAGTTCTGAAATTTGCACGGCGTTGGGGCGCCCCCGTGGCGGCCGTCATCTTCTTCTCCCTGTGGTGTGTGGCTGAGGCCGGCAGAATGGGAGGGTCCTGGCTGTCATGGTCAGGGAACTGGCCGCTGGCCCTGATGACATTGGCTGTCGCCACGGCCTCCTGGAAACCCTTGGTGTCCCTTGGGTTCACGGTGGCACTCCTTACCGGACAGTTAAGTCATGCTCTGCCGCCGATGGCTTCCAATCACTGGGCCATCTATCTGGGCTCCTTTGTCGCTCTTGGCTTCATTCTTTGGACCGCAGCACCGCGGCTGCGGTACATCGCTGCGGGTGCAAATTTGGTGTTCGTGGCACTCATGACCGTCCTGATGCTTTCATGGAGATATAGCGGCGGCGTCGGCTGGTTCGTGCCCATAAATTTTGGCGACAGGCCAATGTTCATGAGGTATGGCTGGCAGTTGTTCGCGCTGCTCCTGGTGATTGCCGGGGCCTGCGCCGCCGTCGGTCTTCTGCTGGCCCTGTATCAGGAACGGGGCAGTCTGTTCCGGGCCCGGGAGCTGGCGCAGAGCAGCCTGAAGGAAACCGAGATCGACCTGATCGTGGAGCAGGAACGGACACGCATCGCCCGGGACCTGCACGATGTCCTGGCCCATTCCCTGGCGGTCATCGCCGCCCAGGCCGATGGAACCCGCTACCTGAGCAAGGACCAGCCCACGGCCGTCCTTACCGCTCTGGACACCATCGCCCGGTCAGCCCGCAGCGCCCTGGTAGATGCCCAACGCGTGATCGAAGGAGTCCGCGATGACGGCATGGTGACGCCCCAGCCGCGGCTGAGCGACATCCCGGCACTCATCGAAGGTATGCAGCGCGGCAGTTTGAAGATCCACCCCAGCGAGTCCGGGGCGCCCGTGGGGCTCTCCACCGGACAGGAGATGGCGGTCTTCCGGATCGTTCAGGAGTGCCTGACCAATGCCCTCAAACATGGCGGACGCGGCACGGATGTGCGGCTCCACTTTGACTGGAGCGGGCCGGGGCTGACTCTGCACGTGGCCTCAGCCGTTGCCCCAGCCGGGCAGGAAGACGCTGCGAATCCGGCCACGCCCCGGGTCGGGAGGGGCCTTCCCGGCATGCGCGAACGCGCCCATCTGGCCGGCGGCTGGCTGACGGCCGGACCGGACGGCGAACACTTCCGGGTGACGGTCTTCATCCCTTACGGAACCCGGGAGACGTGGGCAGCGGACGATACAGCCGGCGCCGAGGCCGGGGAACCCTTCGGTGAAATTTCGGGTTCGGAAGCCCAGCCCGCACTGGCCGCAACAGGTCTTCCCCTTCCGGCAGTGGCCGCACGGGAAGCAGCCGACCGTGGCTGATGCGGGGGAACGCATTACCGTGGCCCTGGTGGACGACCAGCCCTTGTTCCGGGCGGGTATCCGCATGCTGATAGAGAGCCAGGAGGACTTGGAAATCTCGGGAGAGGCCGGTAACGGGGAAGAGGCGGTGACCCTGGCAGTCGAACGGCGTCCGGATGTCATGCTGATGGACCTGCGGATGCCGATCATGGATGGCGTCGAAGCCACCCGGCGGATCGTGCAGCACGCCGCGGCGGCCGGAACCGACAAGCCAAAGATCATCGCACTGACCACCTTCAACAGGGACCAGGCCGTGGTCCAGGCTGTGCAGGCCGGGGCGAGCGGATATCTTCTCAAAAGCGCGGAACCGGAATTCCTGCTCGCAGCGATCCGGACCGTCCACTCCGGCTACTCCGTCATCGCACCAGGATCCATCCACTCCCTCTTCGAACATGCCGCCCGCAACGTTCCCGCCATCGGTCCGGACCTATCCGTACTTAACGTCCTGTCCGTGCGGGAGCGGGACGTCTTTCTACTCGCGGCCAAAGGCCTCAGCAATGGTGACATGGCGGAGAGCCTGTTCGTCTCTGAAGCCACCATCAAAACTCACCTGCGCAGCGTGTTGGACAAACTGGAACTCCGCACCCGGCTCCAGCTGGTCGCCTTCGCCCACGAACGCCGCCTGCTAGGCACCTGAACAGGCAACAGACAAACGCCTGGAAAATGCACCGGGCGCTGCTCCCCGACCATGGTCCGCACATCTCGCAGGAAGGAGAATTCAAGGACACATGGACGATTCAACTGTTGCCCTCAACATGACCTTTCTCATGACCCTCGGCATCGGTTTCCTGATTTTCCTTGCCCACGTCCTCATTTTCACCACCATGCTGATGCTGGCAGGCGCCGCACACTTGGCCGCCCTGACCTTCACAGCACTTTGGAACCGGCTCCGGATGGCAGAAGTGACAAACCACCGGTCCAGACCTGCCCGTGATCAAGAAACGCGGCCGGCCACTGCTTTTCCTAAACCTGAGTCACAACGAGGGGTCGCTTCAGAAAAAGGAAAAAATCGTACGCTAAGGCCGCATGAAGAAAAGTAACGGCTGGACCGCAGCTTGTCGATGGAAGCTGGCCACAAGTCCGCCCATAGGGGGAACCTTGAACGGACGCTTTCGAATCAACCGGCTGCGGAATGACCAAACACCCGGCACCGGTCGACCATCACCTGTAACGGTCTGGAGACTGACACGACGGACTGCCCGGCCTGCAGACATGCTTGCAGTGCGTGCCGTAGGCTCACCGCAACACCCTTCCAGGAGAAAGAGCAGACGACATGACAAGTGTTCCCCCGCCTCCCGAGAAGCGCTGGCCGTCCGACGCCCGGCAGATACC
>DATCNU010000108.1:0-3546 GCA_036565085.1 Arthrobacter sp. | reverse complement strand
CCGTTGTTGCCGCTCAGCTCGGGGTGCTGGTCCCGGGCGAACGTGTCGCCCCAGCGGGAGGCCAGGTTGGCGTTGAGCCCGTGGATGGCGAGGTTCATCTTGGCCATCCGCCACGTGCGCTCGTTCAGCTCCTGACCATAGACGGAGATGTCCGAGCCCTCCATGTTGTGGGCCGCGAGGAACTTTTCGGCCTGGACGAACATGCCGCCCGAGCCGCAGCAGGGGTCGTAGACCCGGCCGCTATGCGGCTCGAGGACCTCCACCAGGACGCGGACGACCCCGGCGGGGGTGTAGAACTCGCCGCCGCGCTTGCCCTCGGCCTTGGCGAACTTCTCCAGGAAGTACTCGTAGACCTCGCCGAGCAGGTCGCGGGCCTTGCTGGCGCCCTGGCCGGTGAACCGGGCGGAGTTGAACAGGTCCAGCAGTTCGCCGAGGCGGCGCTGGTCCACGTTGTCCCGGTTGTAGATGCGGGGGAGCGTGGCGGCCAGACTCTTGTTGTCCTGCATGATGAGCTCCATGGCTTCATCGATGAGCAGCCCGATGGACTTGGGCTCAGCGCCGTCGATCGCGTCCAGGCCCTTGGCGTTCTCTGCGAGGTAGGTCCAGCGGGCCCGGGGCGACACCCAGAACACGCCGCGGCCCGTGTACTCGTCCACGTCGTCGATCAGTTGGGCGATCTGCTCTTCATTGAGCCCGTCAGCCTCCAGCTCAGCTTGGATCTGCCCGCGCCGCTCCTCGAACGCGTCCGAGACATACTTCAGGAAGACCAGCCCCAGGATCACGTCCTTGTACTGCGAGGCATCCATCGAGCCGCGAAGTTTGTCCGCCGCCTTCCAGAGGGTGTCCTTTAGTTCCTTCATGGTGGACGGGGCGAGGTCCACCTTCAATTTCGGGGGCATTATGCGGTTCCTTCTGCTGGCGCGGCGATGGAAATGGGGTCTGTCAGGGTAAGGCTTCCGCCCGCTACGCCGTCCGTAATCAGGGTAGCGAGTTCTTCCAATTGATTGAGGCGTTGACGGGCTTCAGCCTGCTCGTGTTGCAGCCTGGCTAACGCGTGGGTCAGCGGCTGGCGTTGAACTTCCGGTGCACGGCGCAGCCGCCAGTTCCGCCAGGACTTGTCTGCGGCGGGTCGGCTGCTGATGTCGGCGGCAACAACGTCCGGCACCAGCCCACCGGGATCACCGCGGTCGATTCTCAGGATCCGGGCAGGGAAGACGACGACGGCGCCGCCCTCCGCATCGACCATCGCTGCGGGCCGCGGGCTGGTACAGAACACGACGTCACCTGGTTCGGTGAGGCGCCCGTTCGGGTATTTGGCGGCGAAGTCCAAGAGTGTGATGAAGCGCGGTTCGGTGTTATGGGGATCCATGAGTTCCTCACGGCCGAGGATTCTGCTTCCGGTCCGTGGGTTGAGGTCGGTTTCATCGATCCGGATGCCTTTCAAGTACTTGAGGTTTCCGGCCGTCAGCAGTTCCTGGATTGAAGCGGGCCGGGGACCGGTGCCGGGCACGGCCGGCTGCACTCCGGGGAGCGCAGATGCCGATGTCCCAGCCGACAACAGGCGTACGAGTTCCTCGACCCGAAGAGCGCTCTCGGCGCCGCGTGCCGCCGTCGAACTTCTGGTAGGCAAACCGTTCACGAGGGAACCCTTGCCGGCGAGCAGGACGCGGGTCTGCACCAGCCGGGTGAACCTGAACGAGTGCGCGCGGATGGTGGCGCGATCGCCCATCGAGGCAACGACGTCGCTGATCAGGTCCTGGCTGACATCCAGGGTGAGCGGGGTGGTGCTCAGGTCTGCCACGCTTGTCCAGCGCTCTGCAATCGGCACATCGGCGAACGACGGCCCCAGCACCCAGAGGGCCTGCGGCTCCCGGGGCTTGGCACGAAGTAGCCCTGGCTGGAGGCGGACGATGGCGCGGACTCTGCCCGAACGCAACAGGTCTGAGCGCAGGTTGCCGGCCTCTCCGGCGAGAGCGTCGCACAGCACCCGGGCAGGTGCGATGACCACCGCGCGCTGGCTGTCGTCCATTTGCAGGACGATGTTTTCGATGCTGTTCAGGATGCCGCTGGTGTCCAAAGCTGGATTGCCCGGAGCGGGGTATTGCGCCACGTGCACCGCAGGGCCGCTGACCGCAAAGGCTCCCTTGGCGTCCACCTTCACGGGACTGTTGTCCGTGCCATGCACCGCCAGACGACGGCGGGCCAGCCGTGACGCGCTGCCGTAGTGGTCCGCTGCCAGGAGAGTGAAGGGCCTCGACTCTCCGAATTGCCCGACGATACTCAGCATCACGTCGCTCCCGCCGGGCGTCGAGTCGACGAAGAGAAGTCTGCTGTCCAGGGTGGATGCCAATTCCATGGCCGTTGCACCCACGAGCTTCAGTGCCCCGTCCGTCAGTGCGGTGTCCGATTGCTCGCGCAGCCCCTCCTTGAACCGGTGGGCGAGAAGTTTCTCCAAAGCCGCCGGAGCGCTGAACGCACTGTCCGTCAACCGGTCGGCGAAGCCGGCCAAACCAGCCAGCGCGGAGCCGAGGGCCTCCAGTTCGGTGTAGAGGAACACATCGTCAGGGTCCGCTTCATCTGCGGCGTCCAACAGCTCGGCCGCCGTCATTCCACCCACCGGTTGACCCGTGATGACCTTGAGGGCGAGGAGCGCGGTCAGGCCGTCAAACGTCTGCCGACTGTCACGTGGCAGTTCGCCAAGAGGTGCGGCGAGTCTCGCGAAAACCGCGACGTCGTTCCGTGCCTCCGGGTTGTTCCCCCGGCCGGTGGCCTGGAGCCAGGCGGTGACATCGTCGGCGTCGAACTGCTCCACGCCGTTCACCTGGGCAGTTGCCGCCGGGAAAGGCATCGGGCCTCCGCTGCTGCGCTTGCGCCACATGGAAACCACCGGACGCTGAACCTGGGCAAGCGAGGCGACATCGGAGAGCGTCATGCGCAACGTTTCCGTGAATGTCTCCATGGCTGCCCCCTTCAGTCGTGATGGTCACATCAGCTTAGTGGCGACCTCAGAGATTCCATGGTTTCAACTGATAACCAGGGTTATCAGCCAGATCACTCTTACAGACTCGGATCGGCTCGTAGGTTCATTCTGCAGCCACGAAGCAATCTTCCGGAGCTGCGACGGCGGCGGGGAACCGCGTATTGGGGGATCAGTATCCCGCCGCCGTTTAGCGGTCATCCACAAACGAAGGAAGAGAAAATGTTGAACACTGACGACGGCCAGGCACAAGGGCCGGACGGCCAGGCTGCTCCTGAGGCACCCGAGGAGCAGACAGCTCCGGCTGCGAAGTCCAGCCGCAAGAAGCGCACCCTACTGGCGACGGCCGCCGTCGTACTTCTTGCCGGCGGAGTGGCATTCGGCACCGTACTTCCTGACCCGAAGACCAGCGAGGCCTACAAGGCGCTGGCAGACGAGAAGGGAAGGGTTGAGATCGAGCGCGACGCTGCACTGTCCAGCTATGCGTCCGTGAAGGGCAAATACGACAGCCTTCAGGGCGGCATCACAGCCCGTGAATCCAAGGTTTCCGCACGGGAGACGGAAGTGGG
>DATCNU010000107.1:0-19698 GCA_036565085.1 Arthrobacter sp. | reverse complement strand
GCGAATGAGAGCCGGCGAGTGGCACCATCAGTGCTGTCGGCGGTGTTAGCGGTTTCGTTATTAGAGGTGCTCGAGGCGACCAAGAGGGATCCTTCCACAGACCTTCAGGCGTTTTCAGATCTCCCCCGCTGTGCACCCTGCAGAGTGACTCTGCAGTGCTACCATCCGGTTCCGCTATATGACCCGGGGCCCGCGCTGCCCATTATGTGACGTTGTTGACGGCACGTTGATGGTCAGCTGCTAGGCAAAGCCCACCGCTATATGAAGGCTGAAGGTAAACAGGGAAGACGCAAATATCTACGATACGGCAAAATGTTCCGCGTGTCTACCCCACATCGGGCCGGATTGCAAGCACCGTTTTTTCTGTTCCCAGGTGGAGGTTGCCTGAGATCGCCCGGCCCCTATCGCCCGGCCCCTTTCGACCTGCCTTCGATCGGCGGAATTAGCAGTGCCGCCCAGGCGTTTGGATGGATAGGTGACGGGGCTCACGATAGCCTTGATTCATACCATTTCAGATCGGAAGAGATAACAATGGGCAACTCCACGGACACCACTGACGTTGTCATCCTCGCAGGGGCACGCACGCCGCAGGGCCGCCTGAACGGGCAACTGGCGAGCTTCACCGCCGTCGACCTCGGTGCCCACGCCATCAGGGCCGCCCTCGACGCGAGCGGCGTGGACGCCGGCCAGGTGGACGCGGTCATCATGGGCCAGGTGCTGCAGGCCGGCGCGGGCCAGAACCCGGCCCGCCAGAGCGCCATCGGTGCCGGTATCGGCTGGAACGTCCCCACTGTCACGATCAACAAGGTGTGCCTCTCCGGGCTGACAGCCGTCATCGATGCCGCGCGCATGATCCGCAGCGGCGACGCCACGGTGGTGGTGGCAGGCGGCCAGGAGTCCATGACCCGGGCGCCGCATGTGCTGCCGGGTTCGCGCCAGGGCTGGGCCTACGGCACCGTCCAGGCCCTGGATGTGGCCGCGCATGACGGCCTCACGGACGCATTCGACGGCCAGTCCATGGGCCTGTCAACCGAAACCGGGAACCTCACCCTGGGAATTGACCGGACGTCGCAGGACAACGTGGCAGCCGCGTCCCACCAGCGCGCGGCCCTCGCTGCCAAGAACGGCATTTTCGACGAGGAGATCGCACCGATCAGCGTCAAGCAGCGCAAGGGCGACCCCGTGGTGGTCTCCACTGATGAAGGCGTGCGCCCGAACACCTCTGTGGAATCACTGGCCGGGCTGCGGGCCGCCTTCGTCAGCGACGGAACCATCACCGCCGGGAACTCCTCTCCCCTGTCCGACGGCGCCTCCGCACTGGTGCTGAGCACGCGGGCATTCGCGGAGGACAACGGACTCGAATACCTGGCCGTTGTGGGAAAGCCGGGCCAGGTGGCCGGACCGGACAACTCCCTTCACTCACAGCCTTCGAACGCCATCAAGGAGGCCCTGGCGCGGGCCGGATGGAGCGTGGCTGACCTGGACTTCATCGAAATCAACGAAGCTTTCGGCTCCGTGGCGGTGCAGTCCCTGAAGGACCTCGACTATCCGCTGGAGAAGTGCAACCTTCATGGCGGGGCCATCGCCTTGGGCCATCCCATCGGCGCGTCCGGCGCCAGGCTCGCCCTGCACGCCGCCCATGAGCTCAAACGGCGCGGCCGCGGAAAAGCAGCGGTCTCACTCTGCGGAGGCGGCGGCCAGGGCGAAGCCCTCCTGCTGTACCGGGACTGATGGCGGACGTACCGGCAAACGGTACCGGCGCCGTCGGGAGGGAACGTTTCCTCGCCGACGCGGACGCGCGGGGCCTGGACATCCAGGTCGTGGAGCGCCTGGCCGCCAGAAGCCTTGAGGAAGCGGCCGGCATCCTGGGGATCACGCCGGCGGACATCGTCAAGTCGCTGGTGGTCAGGCACAAGGACGGCAGCTTCCTGTTCGCCCTCATCCCGGGAGACCGGCAGATCTCCTGGCCCAAGCTCCGGTCATTGGTGGGCGTCAACAAACTCTCGCTGCCTCCGGCCGACGTGGCGCTCGACGCAACGGGCTACGAACGCGGGACCATCACTCCGCTCGGCAGCACCAACGCGTGGCCCGTGTACGCGGATGCCACGATCACTGGCAGGCGGATCTCGATGGGGGCGGGAGAACACGGCTACAGTGCGTTTGTGGACGCCGACGCCCTGACCGCGGCCCTGGGCGCAGTGGTGGCCGACATCAGCGAACCGATCTGACCCCGACTGCAACACGATCAAACGCAGAAAACCCCGCCCACCGAAGTGGACGGGGTTTCCCGGAAAGCGGCGTGAGTTACTTAAGGGTAACGGTGGCGCCGGCAGCCTCGAGCTGCTCCTTTGCCTTCTCGGCAGCTTCCTTGGTGACGCCTTCGAGGACGGCCTTGGGAGCGCTGTCGACAACGTCCTTGGCTTCCTTGAGGCCCAGGGAAGTGATGGCGCGAACTTCCTTGATCACTGCGATCTTCTTGTCGCCGGCAGCTTCGAGAACGACGTCGAATTCAGTCTTCTCTTCAGCTTCCTCTGCAGCGCCGCCACCGGCGGGGCCTGCAACAGCAACAGCAGCAGCAGTAACTTCGAAGGTCTCTTCGAAGAGCTTAACGAACTCGGAGAGCTCGATGATGGTCAGTTCCTTGAAAGCTTCAATGAGCTCTTCGTTGGTGAGCTTCGCCATGGTGTGGCGTCCTTCCTGTAGTGGTGTTCAACGGCCTGGGCCGCGTTTTCACACCGGAGTCTGGTGGGTAAAGAGAAACTAGTTCTCTTCGGCTGCAGCGGCGGGGGCTTCAGCCGGAGCGGCAGCCTCTTCTGCTGCAGCTGCTGCGGGAGCTTCAGCCGGAGCTTCTGCTTCAGCGGCGGGAGCCTCGGCAGCTGCCGGTGCACCGTTCTCTTCTTCAAGCTTGAGGCGCAGTGCGTCAATGATGCGTGCAGCGGCGGCGGCGGGAGCCTTGAGGACACCTGCAACCCGTGCAAGCTGCAGCTCGCGGGACTCGAGCGCTGCCAGGGCGATAACTTCGCTGGCGTTCAATGCCTTGCCTTCGAAGTAACCGGTCTTGATGACCAGCTGCTTGTGGGCCTTGGCAAAATCCGTCAGGCTCTTGGCAGCTGCAACAGCGTCACCCTTGATGAACGCGATTGCAGTGGGGCCGGAAAGATCGCCGTCGAATGCTTCGACACCGGCTTCCTTGGCTGCAATGGCGGTCAGGGTGTTCTTGACGACCGAGAACTTGTTCTCCTGGCCGAGAGAAACACGCAGCTCCTTGAGCTGTGCAACAGTGAGCCCACGGTATTCGGTCAGGACAGCGGCGTTCGATTCCTTGAAATCGTTAGTGATCTCAGCTACTGCTGAAACCTTGGTAGGCGTTGCCATAACCCTCCTTCCGGGGATAGTGCCGGTATGCGACGGTCCCCGCTCAGGTGAGCTAAAACTAAAAACGCCCCGCGCAGATGCACGGGGCTTGGCTCAACACGAATGATTCCGTGGAGCTTTGCTTCGTTCACCTGCGCCGGCCGCCCTATGTTCAGGGTCCTTCGTCCAGAAAGCCACTTGCCCTCCGGAACACAACTGCAGAGTTGAGCTGCGTTCTTGAGAGTGGATTTCCAACAACCGACGGTCTTTGGTAGTCCAAGCTTACGGGACCGGCCGCCTGTCCGCCAAATCCGCAGTCAGCTGGTGCTGGCCCCCAGGTGGGGCAGTTCCTTCTGCCAGATGCCTGTCACTCCGGCGGTGGTGAAACCCAGTTGGCGGTTAACGGTCAAGAGGTACCTGTTCTCCGGCGCGTTCCACGTGTAGATAACCCTCGCATCAGGGAATTGCTCCGAGAGCCGTTCCATGTTGGCCAGCTTGATGAGCAGGCCCAGCTTGTTTCCGCGATGCTCCTGAAGCACCAGGGTGTCATCCTGGAACACCACGTCGGTGCGGTGCGCCAGCACACTGATGGTGGTAAGGCCGACGAGCGCGCCTGTGGCCAGATGCTCAACCGCCGTGACCACTGTCCGCCGGCCCTGTGCAATGGTGGCCGCCTCCGCTTCACGGAGGATGCCGCCGTCGAATACCATTTCCTGCTCAACGGGAGGTTCGAGTGAAGAGTCGACGTCGGCGCCCGCCTGGTTCTCCAGCGCAGCCACAGCTTCCAGCCACTCGTCCGGGCAACGGTCCGTCCAATGATGCAGCCGGTAGCGGCCGTTGTTTGCAGCGTCGGCCTCGGCCTGAAGATCCGCCACGAGCTTGCTCTCCAGCGGCAGCACGCAGGAGCTGAACTGCTCGATGTGCTGCAGTGTGTAGCCGGTCTTGCGGGCAAAATCGACTTCCCGGCTGTCAAGGGGCACAAACCCCTGCCCCGAGCCGGGCACCAGCTGGGCTTCCTCGAATTCGTGCAGTGAAGCCCCGGGGTGGTTGGTGTCCACCAGGATCATGGTGCGGCCCTCGCCCCGCGCCATGTGTTCGGCGGCGAGGAGCAGCTTCCGGCCCACGCCCTGGCGTTGGAACTCCGGCAGGATGTCCAGGGTGAATTCGGCGAGGTCCAGATGGTCCGTGAGCGGAAGCGCGATGTCCACGGTTCCCACGATCTCTCCGTCCACCTTGGCCACGAGGATGATCTGGCGTTCATACGGGTCCGCCATCTCCAGGAGTTTTTCCAGTGGCGCGTACGCCAGATCATCGCTGCCCCACGTCTGCATCCGGACCTTGCGTCCCACCTCGACGGCGGCAAGGAAGTCCGCGGCGTCCGGGGCCTCCAGCGTGTCCGGGATCCAAAGCTGCTCGATCTGTACGTCTTTTGCCATAGGGGGCATCATCCCAGCCGTTTCTGCCACTCACCTTCATAGCCGGCAGGCCTGAATCCAAGCGCGATATTTATCGCCAGCATATGCTGGTTTTCGCTGGCGTTCCACGTAAGTACCGACCTCGCAAGGGGCCAGCGGCGTTGCGCGGCCTGGAGATTCGCCACTTTGACAAGGGTCCCCAACCGGCGGCCACGGTGCTCCGCGGATACCAGGGTGTCCTGCTGGGTGATGGCCGCCGGCACCAGCGGGCGCCAGTTCAGGACCGTGTACGCCACCAGCTCCCCGGTGGTCCGGTGCATGGCGGCAGTCACAACGCTCTGCACACCGCTGCGGGTGAGCGTCTGCTCCTCCTGGCGCACCCGGTCCTGGTCCCAGTCCTCGGCTTCCCAGTCCATTCCGGCCACGGGGACGTCCGTGCTCATCCTGCGCTTCAAGACGGCGTACGCGGCCACGAGGTCCTCCGGGCACCTGTCGGCCCAATCCACGAGCAGGTAATCCTTCGCGTGCGCTGAAGCCTCGGTCTGCAGTCCGGCCAGGTGTTCGGACTGCACCGGCAGGAACAGCTGGCTGGACCTCTCCACCTGTTCGAGCTCATAACCGGCGCCCGCGGCAAAGGCAACGGAGGAGTCCTCCGCGGGAAGTCCCCCCGCCCCTGACTTCGCGGGCAATAGCGAGCCGGCGCCATCCACGAGTTCCGCAGGAAGCTCGCAGAAAGCATCAAGGGAGGTCCGGCCGTGCTCCCGCGCCACGGCTTCGGCGTGCTCGAGCAACAGGCTCCCCCAGCCGCGACGCCGGAAGCCGGGCGCCACCAGGACATCAATGCCTGCTGTGGAAGTGTTCTCGCGCAGCGGCAGGGTCACCGAACACGTGCCCATCGTTTCCTGGCCCAGCCGTGCCACGAAAAGCAGCCGGTCCTCATATTCGCTGCCGCCCCAATACTCGATGTCTTCGGGCTCCGTTCGGCAGCGGTCAAGGTTTCCCCACTTCTCCAGCTCGTGGGCCTCGCGCAGGGCGTGGCAATCGCGGAAGTCCTTGAGGCTTTCCGTGCCGGCGGCACTGTCTCCCGTTACGGCGTCGGACAGTGGAGGAATGGCGACGGCGGTAATCGCCACAACGCTCATGTCCGCACCCTCCATTCCACCAGCCTAACGAGCCAGCCGCTTTAGTCGAGCCCGGGCGAGGCGGGCATCCATGGGTCGGGCGTGGGTGGATGGGGCACCCGGCAACGGCAAAGGACCGCCCGGCGCAGTGCCGGACGGTCCTTTGTGCGCCGGAAACCGGCGCCGGGAACTGAAAGGATCAGACCTCGGTCAGAACCTTGGTGACGTTGGGGTCGACGGCGATGCCGGGACCAAACGTGGTGGCCACGGTGGCCTTCTGGATGTAGCGGCCCTTGGAAGCGGACGGCTTCAGGCGAAGCACCTCTTCCAGTGCTGCTGCATAGTTCTCGGCCAGTTTGATGGCGTCAAAGGAAACCTTGCCGATGATGAAGTGCAAGTTGGAGTGCTTGTCGACGCGGAAGTCGATCTTGCCGCCCTTGATGTCGTTGACTGCCTTGGCGACGTCTGCCGTCACCGTGCCGGTCTTCGGGTTCGGCATCAGGTTACGCGGGCCCAAAACCTTACCGAGGCGGCCAACCTTGCCCATGAGGTCAGGTGTGGCAACGGCTGCGTCGAAGTCGGTCCAGCCACCCTGGATCTTTTCGATCAGGTCGTCGGAACCAACGAAGTCGGCGCCGGCAGCGATTGCTGCCTCAGCCTTGTCGCCCGTTGCGAAAACCAGGACGCGGGCAACCTTACCGGTGCCGTGCGGCAGGTTGACGGTGCCGCGGATCATCTGGTCGGCCTTGCGAGGGTCGACGCCCAGGCGGAAGGCAACCTCAACGGTGGCGTCGAACTTGGACGGGTTGGTGTCCTTGGCGAGCGTTACTGCCTCGAACGGTGCGTAGAACTTCTCCGCGTCGATCTTGGCGGCTGCTGCCTCATATGCTTTGCTGCGCTTTGCCATGCTGCTTATTTCTCCTTGTGCAGTTGTGGTCTGCGGACCGCGCTGGGCCCTGCCACAGTTGGTGATCCTGCTGCGATATCCGAGCGGGATTACCAACATTTCCGATAGTGCCGGTTGTCCGGCGTTGGTGCCGGTTGCCCGGCGGTGCTGCCCGTCGTCGTCGTCGGTTTCCCGATCCCGGCGCCTGCAGCAGAAGGGGATTAGCCCTCGACGGTGATACCCATGGAGCGGGCGGTGCCGGCGATGATCTTCGCTGCGCCTTCGAGGCTCGTGGCGTTGAGGTCTACCATTTTGGTGGTCGCGATCTCGTTAACCTGGGCCTGGGTCAGCTTGGCAACCTTGACGGTGTGCGGGGTGGGTGAACCCTTGGCAACGCCTGCAGCCTTCTTGATGAGCTCTGCAGCCGGCGGGGTCTTGGTGATGAACGTGAACGAGCGGTCTTCGTAAACCGTGATTTCCACGGGGATGACGTTTCCGCGCTGGGCTTCTGTGGCGGCGTTGTACGCCTTGCAGAATTCCATGATGTTGACACCGTGCTGGCCAAGTGCAGGACCGATCGGCGGAGCCGGGTTAGCGGCACCTGCCTGGATCTGCAGCTTGATGAGGCCGGTGACCTTCTTCTTCTTGGGAGCCAATGTAGGGTCCTTCTCTCAATAACGTCCTGGGACACAGGAGCGTGCCTCAGGTCTTTGGCCGCCATGGCGAGGCGGCCGGCCGTCCCGGGGCTGCTAAGCGGGCAGTCCCGGGCCGAATTCTTGGGTGGTCAGATCTTGGTGACCTGGTTGAACGCCAGAGTCACCGGAGTTTCGCGCTCGAAGATGGACACCAGCACCACGAGGGTCTGGGAATCCACCTTGATCTCGGAGATCGTGGCGGGGAGGGTCTCGAACGGACCTTCCTTGACGATGACGGACTCGCCGACCTCGAAGTCAACGTCAACCGGGGCGGCAGCGTGCCTGACGGGCTTGCCCTTTTCGGCCTGCTCTTCTTCGAAGACCGGGGCGAGCATGGAGAAGACCTCGTCGAGGCGGAGCGGCACGGGGTTGTGGGCGTTGCCGACAAACCCGGTGACACCGGGGGTGTGGCGGACGGCGCCCCAGGAGGCATCCGTAAGGTCCATCCGGACCAGCACGTAGCCGGGGATGCGGACGCGGTTGATGACCTTGCGCTGGGCATTCTTGATCTCAACGACCTCTTCCATCGGCACCTGGATTTCGAAGATGTAATCTTCCATGTCCAGGGTCTGGATGCGGGTCTCAAGGTTGGCCTTCACGCGGTTTTCGTAACCTGCGTAGGAGTGGATGACATACCAGTCACCTTCCTGGCGGCGCAGCTTGGCCTTGAACTCCTCAGCCGGATCAACCTCAGCCTTCGCGGCGGCGGCAGCGAGGGCATCCGACTCGTCGTCGGAGTCTTCGCCGTCTGACTCTGAAGCGTCAGAGTCGTCGTCGGAATCACCAGCCTCGTCAGAATCGGCATCGGCGGATTCGGGCGCAGCGGACTCAACCTCAGACTCTTCACCGGCTTCAGCCGTTGGGGCTGCCGTGATGTCCGTGGACTCTTCCAGCTCAGTCTCGGTTACCTCGAGCTCCTGCTCAGACACTTGGTCTCCTGCTTCCTCATTGCCTAACATGCCTATTTAAATGGCTCAATTCCGCACGCCCCGTGGATTCCGTCCGGTTACCCGGACACGACCACGCAGCCTGCGGACGGTTCGCCTTATCGGTCCGTGGGGGCGACGCCGCCGAAGACCCAGCTGACCGCGGTTCCAAAACCAATGTCCAGCAGGCTGACGATGACCATCATGATGGCCACGAACACCAGCACCACGAGCGTGTAATTAATCAGTTCCTTGCGGGTGGGTGCAACAACCTTCTTCAGTTCGCCGATGACCTGGCGGACGAAAAGCGCAATGCGAGCAAAGAGGCCCGCCTTGGCGGCCTTCTTAGCCGGGCGGCCCTTGGAGCTGCTGGCAGCTGTTTCGGTCACCTGGTCCTCACTCATCTTTGCAATGTTGGATTACCCGGCCCTGATCAGAACCATGGTTGCTGCGCTTGCTCCGGCTTTCCACCGGAACAGCTTGCGCAGGGCAGACAGGACTCGAACCTGCAACCTGCGGTTTTGGAGACCGCTGCGCTACCAATTGCGCCACTACCCTATGGATCGAAAACCGTTCCTTGCCGAACTTGCCAGTTTTCACTGGGGCGCACGCCATCATCCGTGTTTTCAACACCGGAGAACCAGTCTACGCAACAACTTCGCCTACGTCGAACCAGCCCCGCCCGGCCCGTCCGCTCCGCCCGCATGTGCAACCTGACCTGCAGTCACATCCACGCCGGCTGGTCGAACGATCCGCTGAACAGCATAGAGTAGATCACGTCGAATTCCACCATTCAGCCACCGAGCTGCAAGCGAAGAACGGACCCGCCATGTCTGCCGCCCGCGTTTCCCAGCGCATTTCCGCTATTGCCGAATCCGCGACCCTGGCTGTTGACGCCAAAGCCAAGGCGCTCAAGGCAGCGGGCCGTCCGGTTATCGGCTTCGGCGCGGGTGAGCCGGACTTCCCCACCCCGGGCTACATTGTGCAGGCCGCCATCGACGCCGCCAGCCAGCCCAAATACCACCGCTACTCCCCCGCCAGCGGCCTGCCCGAACTCAAGAAGGCCATCGCCGACAAGACCCTGCGCGATTCCGGCTACGCTGTTGACGCTTCCCAGGTGCTGGTGACCAACGGCGGCAAGCAGGCCGTCTACAACACGTTTGCCACCTTGGTGGACCCGGGCGACGAAGTGATCGTCCCCACCCCGTTCTGGACAACGTATCCGGAGGCCATCAGGCTGGCGGGCGGCGTCCCCGTTGAGGTCTTCGCCGGTCCCGAGCAGGACTACCTGGTCACCGTGGACCAGCTCGAAGCGGCCGTTACGGACAAGACCAAGATCCTGCTTTTCGTTTCACCGTCGAACCCGACCGGCGCGGTCTACTCCCCCGAACAGGTGGCGGAGATCGGTAAATGGGCCGCCGCCAAGGGCCTGTGGGTGGTCACCGATGAAATCTACGAACACCTCACCTACGACGGTGTCCCGTTCACGTCCATCGCCACGGCCGCCCCGGAATTGGGCGACAAAGTGGTGGTCCTGAACGGCGTGGCCAAGACGTACGCCATGACCGGGTGGCGGGTGGGCTGGATGATCGGACCGGCGGACGTCATCAAGGCCGCCACCAACCTCCAGTCCCACGCCACCTCAAACGTCTCGAACATCATGCAGATCGCGGCCCTCGCTGCTGTCTCCGGCCCGCTCACCGCCGTCGAGGAAATGAAGGTGGCATTCGACCGCCGCCGGAAGGCGATAGTTGCAGGGCTGAACGCCATTGACGGCGTGGAATGCCCGACGCCGAAGGGTGCCTTCTACGTGTACGCGGACGTCCGCGCGCTGCTGGGCAAGGAATTCCCGACGGCGGCCGGCACCTCAACGCCGTCCACCTCCGCCGAGCTGGCTGCCTTGATCCTCGATGAGGTTGAGGTGGCAGTCGTCCCCGGTGAGGCTTTTGGTCCTTCCGGCTATCTGCGCCTGTCCTACGCGCTCGGCGACGATGACCTCGCTGTCGGCGTGCAGCGGCTGCAGGACTTCCTGGGCAAGGCCCAGTAAGCCCAGTAGGCCCACAACCCCGATGCGCTATCACTTGGAGTCCTTCCCAGCCCTGGGAACGACTCCAAGTGATAGCGCATCCCGGGGCAGGTCAGAGGAGGCGGCGCTCGGCCGCCCACTTGGTGAGTTCGTGGCGGCTCGAGAGCTGCAGTTTGCGCAGCACTGCGGAAACGTGGGTCTCGACTGTCTTGATGCTGATGAAGAGCTCCCTGGCCACTTCCTTGTAGCTGTAACCCCGGGCGATCAGGCGCATGACCTCCAGTTCGCGGGCGGAAAGCCGGTCCAGCTCATCGTGGGCGATATCAGCCGGGGCAGTGCCGAAAGCGTCCAGAACAAACCCGGCCAGGCGCGGCGAAAAGACAGCGTCGCCGCCGGCAACCCGGAACACCGCGTCCGTGATCTCCGCGCCGGAAATGGTCTTGGTGACATACCCCCGGGCTCCGGCGCGGATGACCGCCACTACGTCCTCTGCGGCATCCGAGACGCTGAGTGCCAGGAACTTGGTGGTGCCCAGAAGCGCCGCCGAGCCCCCTATCACTTCCCGGCCGCCGCCCCCCAGTCCCCCCGGCAGGTGAACGTCCAGCAGCACCACTTCGGGACGTTCCCTGGCGATCACGGCGATGGCCTGTTCCACGGTGGCGGCTTCGCCGACAACCTGGATACTGGCGTCCAGATCCGCCTTGAGGCCTGAGCGGAAAATCGCGTGGTCATCCACGATCACCACGCGGACGGATTTCGCTGGCCCGGACGGACCGTTTGAGGCCCCCTGCACGTTGTTCATGAATTCCCTTCCGCGTTGTCCATCTGAAGTGCCGGGAGGCCCAGCCGGACCTCGGTTCCTTCGGGGGTGCTGATGATGGCGGCGGTCCCGCCATGGCGCTTCATCCGGCCGATGATTGACTCCCTGACGCCCAGCCTGTCCTCCGGGATATTCCGGAGCTCGAAACCTGGCCCGCGGTCCTTGATGAACACTTCGGCTCGGCCGTCGGAGACCTCAAGGTACACCGAAACGGTCCCGCCGCCATGGCGGGAGGCGTTGAGCATGGCTTCCCGGCTGGCCTGGACCAGCGCCTCGTACCCTTCGGTCATGGCAGCATCCCCCACGCTCACCACTTCGACGGCATTGCCCAGGAGGTCTTCCACCTCCGCGGCCGCTGCCTTGACCCGGTCCGAGAGCTGCCCCGGGTCCTTGCCGGGGTCCTGGAACAGCCAATTGCGGAGTTCTCGTTCCTGCGCCCTGGCCAGCCGGACGACGTCGTGCTCATTACCGGCCCGCCGCTGGATCAGGGCGAGGGTCTGCAGCACGGAGTCGTGGAGGTGGGCAGCGATCTCGGCCCGTTCGGTCTCACGGATCCTGCCGGCACGTTCCGATTCGAGGTCGCGCCAGAACTTCAGGGCCCACGGGAGCAGCACGAGTACCACTCCGCCCAGGACCGCCACCGACGCCAGCAGTGCCAGCCAGGTTTGCTCCCAGGAGCCGGAGCCGGACACCATTACCAGCACCCCGGCCACGACCAGGGCGAGTCCGGCGGCGAGCCGCGCCCAGCCGCCGGCCTGGTCTGCCTTGGTTTTGTCGACCAGCCCTGCCCTGCGCGTCTCGTCGAGCTGCACCCATGCGATGGAGGCACCGCCGAGGACGGCAGCGGCCGGGATGAGCGTCCCCAGCGGCACATCGACGCCGAGGAGCTGGGCGATCATGATGCCTGCCACGAGAAGAAGACCGGCGCCGAGGAGGATCTCCTTGCCGTAGCGCAGGCCGCGGGCGAGGAACCACGGCGGACGGGAAGCCCCGCCATGGCTGGCGGGAGGCCCGGCATCTGCCGAACCGGGCACGGTACCGGAGAGAGCCATAGCACCGGAGAAAACAGCCGTACCGCCATCAGTAACCGGCATGGTTCGGGAGTCCGCGGCAGCATCGGCGTCGGAATAATCCCGGGGCGGAGTAGCGGGCTGGACGGAGCCCGGCGGGTAGGGCACGTCCGCTGGGATTCCTGGCGGGAACTGGCTTACCGCCGGGGCAATGGGCGACGCAGGCCGCCGGGCATTGCGCCGGGCGCTTTCATCAGCAGTAGGGACCATGATCCAAAGCCAGGCGTAGAACGCCAGGCCCGCCCCGCCGGCGAGCGAAGCCAGGACCATGCCGATCCTGATGTTCCTCACCGGCCAGCCCAGATGCGCCGCCAGGCCGGCGCATACTCCGGCGATTACGCGGTCGCTGCTGCGCACCAGCGGCGGGCGGACGGGGACGGTTGTCATGAGTCAATCCAAACATGGATCAGGGTTCCCCGGACGGGATTCCAGCGGTAACCGGGGGCATCTCAGGGGCAGCTCAGGGTGTCCCCCAATAGAGGACGGCCGTCCCGCGCGGCAGGATCGAAGCATGAACTCGCAAACACCCTCCCCGAATGACGGCCAGCCACCCGAACCGGTCCCCGAACCGGGAACGGGACAAGCCTCCGAACCGGTACAGCCACCACCGCAGGAAGCACCGCAGGACCCTCCCCCACCCCCGCCCCCCGGACAGTACTCGGGACAGTACTCGGGACAGTACTCAGGACACTACGACGGCGCATACCCGGGGCCCGGGGTGCCCGGTCAGCCGCAGGATTTCTTCACCTGGGTCCGCAGCCACGGCATCCACCGCGGCCGTGACCGCTGGATCGGCGGTGTTTCAAGCGGCATTGCGTACAGGATGGGAATCGATCCTCTGATCGTGCGCGGCATCTTCATCGTCCTGACGCTGTTCGCCGGAATCGGCGTGCTGCTCTACGGCCTCGCCTGGGCTTTCCTTCCCGAACCCGACGGACGCATCCACGTCCAGGAGGCCGGCGCAGGACGATGGTCCAGCGGCATGACAGGTTCACTCATCACCACTGTGCTGGGATTCACGGGCCTCGGCGGCGGATTCTGGGGCTGGAGCCAAAACGGCTTCGGCGGCTTCCTGTGGACCGTCTTCTGGGTGGGCGGCGCCATCTATCTCCTGTACTACCTGACCCAGCGCAACAAGACCCGGAACAGGACTCCCGAGAACGCCACGGCACAACCTGCGGACGGCGGCAATTCAGCCTTCGCAGCCGGCCACCCTGTAACGCCCTTCGCCCCCTACCTGGCACCCGCCGGCAGCTCACCGGGCGGCTCCCCGGCAGACGTGCCGTCTGCGCCACCTCCGCCTTCCGGCCCCAACCCGCCCTTCGGCGGCGGACCTTACGGCGGAGGCCCGTACGGCGGCGGTTACCAACCACCCCGGGGCCCGGCGCACACCCCCAAAGTGCGGCCCGGCGGACCAGGAGCCCCGGCTGTTGCCATCACCGCGGGAACTGCCCTGCTGATAGGCGGCGGGCTCAAGGCACTCGACGCCGGCCACCTGATCAATCTGGGCGGCTCCGCCAACGCCATTGTGTGGGCCAGCGCAGCAGCCGTGCTGGGCGTCGGCATCCTGGTGGCGGGGTTGAGGGGCAGGACCTCCGGCATCCTGGGGTTCTTCGCCATCGTGGCGCTGGTGATCGGCGGAATTTTCAACGTGGTCGGCAACGGCGACCGGGCCCGCTTCCAGCAGGTTGACTGGTCACCCGCCAGCGTTGAAGAAGCCCGCCAGGGATTCGATGTCACGGCCGTGCGCGGAACAATTGACCTGACGGCGCTGGGGAGAACAGCTCCCCTGAGTTCCGACGTCGTCGTTCCCCTGGACATCACTGCGAGCAACGTCACGGTGGTCATCCCGGGCAGCGTCCCCGTGGACATCAAGGCCGACATGACGCTGGGCAACATCAATGAGGGAACCAGCCACCGCGGCGGCACCTCCACCCGGGAAAGCAGCTACAACACCGACAAACCAGGCAACCACTTGGTCGTCCACATCGACGGGGCCATCAGCAACGTCACCATCAAGGAAGGAAACTAACATGAGCAACGTCGATCCGGCAGCGGATTCATACGCCGCGGGAACACCGACGGCGGAGTCCACAGGCTCTGTCCGGCCAGCCTCGGCAAGGGTGGGAACGGTGGTCTGGGGCCTGATAGTCCTTGCACTCGCGGCCCTGATCATCATCGCCCAGCTTGGCATCGTGACCCTCAACGGCACCTACGTGCTGATCGGGCTCATGATCGGTGCCGGCGTCGCGCTGGTGGTGGGAGGGCTCCTTTCGGCCCGGAAACGTGACAACGGGCCAACAACAGGGAAGTCTTGAGCCATGGAAAAGTTCTTCAGCATCGTCAGGGGCCTCGGCCTGAAACGCGGACCCCAACGCTGGCTGGGCGGCGTGTGCGGAGGCATCGCTGCCAAGCTCAACGTGGATGTCGCCTTTGTGCGGATCGCGTTCCTGCTCTTCTGCCTCCTGCCTGGGCCGGCGGTGGTCTTCTATCTCGCAGCATGGCTGGTCCTTCCGGACCAGCAGAACTCCATCCCGCTGGAGACCTTCCTCAGCAGGCGCTCCATTAACGGTTCCTGACACGCCCTCCCTGCAGGCCCCTGCTCTCCGGAGTGGGGGCCCCTGGCATGTCCCGATCCAGCCGAAGAAAGGCAGCCGGCAGGAGCCGACGCCGGTTGCCATGGACAGCAGCGTTTGTAACCGGTTTGTGTCGTACCCCACACACACCACTACAATCTAGGTGAGCTCAGCGTGGCGCTCTGCCTGTACACCTTCACACCAGGATTTGAGCCGAGACATGAAAATTGGAATTCTCACCAGCGGTGGCGACTGCCCCGGACTGAATGCCGTCATCCGCGGAGCCGTCCTCAAGGGCATCGCCATCCACGGGCACGAATTCGTGGGATTCCTGGACGGCTGGCGCGGTGTTGTCGAGGGTGACATCATCGACATCCCCCGCACCATGGTCCGGGGCATCGCCAAGCAGGGCGGCACCATCCTGGGTACGTCCCGCACCAACCCGTTCGAAAACGGCGGCGGACCGGACGTAATCAAGGCCCATATGGAGCGCCTGGGCATCGACGCGATCATTGCCATCGGCGGTGAAGGCACACTTGCCGCAGCCAAGCGGCTCACGGATGCGGGCCTGAAGATCGTGGGTGTACCCAAAACCGTGGACAACGATCTGGACGCCACGGATTACACCTTCGGCTTTGACACTGCCGTCCAGATCGCCACAGAGGCCATCGACCGCCTGCGGACCACCGGCGAATCCCACCACCGCTGCATGATCGCCGAGGTCATGGGCCGCCACGTGGGATGGATCGCCCTGCACGCCGGCATGGCCGCCGGCGCCCACGCCATCCTGATTCCGGAACAGAAGGTCAGCATCGACCAGATCACCGAGTGGGTGAAGGAAGCCCATGACCGTGGCCGCGCACCCCTGGTGGTGGTCGCTGAGGGCTTTGTCCCGGACCATATGGAATCGCCGCACTCCGAACGCGGCATGGATACCTTCGGCCGCCCACGGCTGGGCGGCATCGCTGACCAGCTCGCCCCCGAACTGGAGGCCCGCACCGGTATCGAGACCCGGGCCACCATCCTCGGCCACATCCAACGCGGCGGGGTCCCCTCGGCATTTGACCGGGTTCTGGCCACGCGGCTGGGCATGGCCGCCATCGACTCGGTGGTGGAAGGCTACTGGGGCACCATGGTGGCCCTCAAGGGCACGGACATTGAACACGTCGGCTTCCAGGAAGCCCTCGGCAAGCTGAAGACAGTCCCGCAGAACCGCTATGACGAAGCAGCAGTCCTGTTCGGCTGAACCTCCCGCCAGCCCTAGGCTGGAGACATGACTCTCGACCCCGGTTCCGCCGCAATCATCCAGCTCGCGTGGGCCAGACGCCTGGGACTCGACGACGACGCCTTTGCATCGGCGCTCAAATCGGGCGAGCGGATTGTCCGTGCGGACAACTCAGCCAACACTGTGGAGTTCGTGCGGCTGTTCGGGAGCTCGGCCCTCGTTGGCCCGCAGTGGGTGCTCGACGCTGCCGCCGGGATTCCGGACCAAGAGATGGCCCAGCACGTCACCCTGCTGACCCTGACCCGTTCCCATGGCGGCCACGGGCTGGGCGCCGCGGCGCTTCTCTTCGCCGATGACCTGCCCTTGCGCCAGCCGCCGGAGGAGATGACCGTATCCCACGGAAACCCTGAGGCGATCGAGCTTGAGAGTCTGTGCCCGCCGGACGATGTCAACGAAGTGGGGCTTTCAGACCTGGAAAACCGCTACACCATTATTCATGAGGTGGATGGCCGCCGTGTCCCTGTAGCCTGCGGCGCCTACACCGAACTGCAAGGACTCCTTGGCCACCTGGGTGTCCTTGTGGATCCGGAATGGCGGCGCAGGGGTCTTGGTTCCCTTGCTGCCTTGATCGCCGCCCATGAGGCGCTCGCGGCCGGGCTGATCGTGCAGTGGCGGGCCGACGTGAGCAACACCGGCGCCCTGGCACTGGGACGGAAGCTGGGCCTGGCCACCGGCGGCATCCAGACGAGCGTGCAACTGGGCTGATGCTTGATGGCCACGTGCTTGATGGCCACGGCGGGCACCTGGACGGGGAACCCGAGCCGTTCTGAGACCAGAGAGCTCGGGGTGGTCCATAGCGCAGCGGATGGGCATCGCATAGTCTGTCCGCATGGCTGAGGAACGTTTTGTCCCGGGGTTCGACGGAGTGGCCTCGGATGCGATGTTGAAGCTGGGCCGGTTCTTCACCAAATGGGACCAGACCGACGACGGCAGGGCGGTGTTCCGGGAGGGTGGCCGCAAGGGCGACATTTTCTACCGTGACCGGTGGAGCCACGACAAGGTGGTCCGCTCCACGCACGGCGTGAACTGCACCGGGTCCTGCTCCTGGAAGGTGTATGTCAAGGACGGCATCATCACGTGGGAATCCCAGCAGACCGACTACCCGTCCGTGGGCCCGGACAGTCCTGAGTACGAACCCAGGGGCTGCCCGCGCGGGGCAGCCTTTTCCTGGTACACCTATTCACCCACGCGGGTCCGTTTCCCCTATGCCCGGGGCGTCCTCGTGGAGATGTACCGTGAGGCGAAGGCAAGGTTGGGGGATCCGGTGCTCGCCTTCGCTGAGATCGCGGCGGACACGGAACGCCGGCGCCGCTACCAGCAGGCCCGCGGCAAGGGCGGCCTGGTCCGGGTCTCCTGGCAGGAAGCGATCGAAATTTCCGCGGCAGCCCACGTCAATACGATCAAGACCTACGGCCCCGACCGCTGCGCCGGGTTCTCGCCCATTCCCGCGATGTCCATGGTCTCGCACGCTGTGGGGACCCGGTTCATCCAGCTCATCGGCGGCGTGATGACCTCGTTCTACGACTGGTACGCCGACCTTCCGGTCGCAAGCCCCCAGGTGTTCGGCGACCAGACCGACGTTCCCGAGTCCGGCGACTGGTGGGACGCCAGCTACCTGATGATGTGGGGCTCCAACGTCCCTGTCACCCGAACGCCGGACGCGCACTGGATGGCCGAGGTCCGGTACCGCGGCACCAAGGTGGTCACGGTCAGCCCGGACTACGCGGACAACACCAAATTCGCCGACGAATGGCTCCCCGCCCAGGCCGGCACGGATGCCGCACTCGCCATGGCCATGGGCCACGTCATGCTCAAGGAATTCTTCATCGACCGTGAAGTTCCGTTCTTCTCCGATTACGTCCGCCAGTACACTGACCTGCCGTTCCTGGTCCGGCTGCAAAGGCGCGACGACGGCGGGCTGACGCCGTCGAAATTCCTCACCGCCAAGGACATCCCGGCCGAATCCGCGGCTGAGGATGCAGCGTTCCGCACCGTGCTTTTCGACAAGAAGACCGGGCGTCCGGCGGTCCCCAACGGCTCCATGGGGTTCCGCTATTCCGGCAGCGGGGAAGGTAAATGGAACCTCGACCTTGAGGGAATTGAGCCCGCACTGACCCTGCGCGAAGTCTCGGCCCAGACCGCCGAGATCCTGTTGCCCTGCTTTGAGCAGGCAGACGGCACGGGCAGCATCCTCCGGCGCGGAGTTCCGGTGGTTGAGGTGGACGGCCAGCTCGTCACCACCGTGTTCGACCTCATGCTGGCCCAGTACGGCGTGGGCCGCGAGGGCCTGCCGGGCGAATGGGCGGCGGGCTACGAGGACGCGGCGACGCCCTACACCCCTGCCTGGCAGGAGGAGATCACCAGCGTTCCCGCGCAGGCCTGCATCAGGGTGGCGCGGGAGTTCGCCCGGAATGCAGAACAGTCCAAAGGCCGTTCCATGATCATCATGGGCGCCGGGATCTGCCAGTGGTTCCACGGCGACACCACCTACCGGGCCGTGCTGGCGCTGGTGATGCTGACCGGCTGCATGGGCCGCAACGGCGGCGGCTGGGCCCACTACGTCGGTCAGGAAAAGACCCGCCCGGCTACCGGCTGGGTGTCACTGGCCAACGGCCTTGACTGGTCCCGTCCGCCGCGCACCATGATCGGCACCGGCTACTGGTACATGCACACGGACCAGTGGCGGCAGGACGGCTACTCCGCCGATGCACTCAAATCCCCGCTCTCCACCGGCGCCCTGGACGGCATGCACACCGCCGATGCACTGGCCCAGTCCGCACGGCTGGGCTGGATGCCGTTCTACCCGCAGTTTGACCGCAACCCGCTGGACCTCGCGGACGAGGCGGAGGCCGCCGTCGCCGCCGGGACCGCGAAGGACACCCCCGGCTATATCGCGGAGGCACTGAAGAACCGCACCCTCAACCCTGCCATCGAAGACGTGGATGCCCCGGAAAACTGGCCGCGGACCCTGGTTCTGTGGCGCTCCAACCTGTTCGGCTCCTCGGCGAAGGGCAACGAGTACTTCCTGCGGAACCTGCTCGGCACCCACAACAACGTCCTGGGAAAGGACCATGCCGAGGGCCTCAAGCCCAAGGACGTGAAGTGGCATGAGCAGGCGCCGGAAGGAAAACTGGACCTGCTTGTCTCCGCCGACTTCCGGATGACCTCCACGACGCTGCTGTCCGACGTCGTGTTTCCGGCTGCCACCTGGTACGAGAAGCACGATCTGTCCTCCACCGACATGCATCCCTTCGTTCACGCCTTCACCCCCGCGATCGACCCGCCCTGGGAGACGAAGACGGACTTCGATACCTTCCACCTGCTGGCCCAGGAATTCTCCCGGCTGGCCAAGACGCATCTGGGGGTTCGTCGCGACCTGGTCAGTGTGCCCCTGCAGCACGACACCCCCGGCCAGCTCGCCCAGCCCGGAGGGATCGTCCGGGACTGGCGGGACGCCGCGATCCCCGCGGTGCCCGGCCAGAACATGCCCGTCTTTTCCGTGGTGGAGCGGGACTATACGGCCA
>DATCNU010000106.1:0-5751 GCA_036565085.1 Arthrobacter sp. | reverse complement strand
CCCGCCGGTCCAGGCGCGAGCTCTCCGCCGGACAACTGCGTGCGGATATCGATGGCGCGCGCCGACGTCACGAGCTCGATGGCCAGGACGCGGCGCAGATTTTCCACCGCTTTGCGCAGCTTGCGTGCGGCGTGCCAGCCCATGGATACGTGGTCCTCCTGCATGGCGGAGCTGGGAATAGAGTCTACGGACGCCGGCACAGCGAGCCTTTTGTTCTCGGAGACCAGGCCGGCCTGGGTGTACTGGGCGATCATCAAGCCGGAATCGACACCGGGGTCCGCGGCAAGGAACGCGGGGAGGCCATGGGAGCGCGCCGGGTCCAGCATCCTGTCCGTCCGGCGCTCGGCGATGGAACTCAGGTCAGCCACCGCGATGGCCAGGAAGTCCAGCACATAGGCCACGGGGGCACCGTGGAAGTTACCGTTGGAGCTGACCCTGCCGTCCGGCAGGACTACGGGATTGTCGATGACGGCGGCCAGCTCTCGGGAGGCCACCAGTGCGGCGTAATCCACAGTGTCGCGGACAGCGCCGGACACCTGAGGCGCACAACGCAAGGAGTAGGCGTCCTGGACTTTCGAGTCGCCCGCCCGGTGTGAGGCCACGATCGGCGAGTTGGAGAGCACGCGCAGCATGTTGTCTGCGCTGGCCGCCTGCCCCGGATGCGGGCGGAGTGCCGCATGGAGTTCCGGCAGGAACACCTGATCCGTGCCGAGCAGCGCCTCAACGCTCAGCGCGGCGGTGATGTCCGCCGTCGTGAGCAGTTGCCGGATGTCCGCGATGGCCATCAGGAGCATGCCCAGCATGCCTTCGGTGCCGTTCACGAGCGCCAGGCCTTCTTTCTCCGCGAGGGTGACAGGCTCAATGCCGTGCGCAGCGAGCAGCTCCGCCACGGGCGGCTCACCGCGTCCGCCGTACTGCACGCCATCGGGCCCGGTCGCTTCCCCTTCCCCCATCAGCACCAGCGCGCAATGGGACAGCGGGGCCAGGTCCCCGGAGCACCCCAGCGAGCCGAATTCGCGTACTACAGGCGTTATGCCGGCGTTCAGCACATCCACCATGGTCTGCAGGACGACAGGACGGACCCCCGTGTGGCCGGAGGCGAGGGTCTTGGCGCGCAGGAACATGATGCCGCGGACCACCTCGCGCTCCACGGCAGGCCCCATGCCTGCGGCATGGCTGCGAATCAGCGACTTCTGAAGCTGAGTGCGCAGCTCGCCAGGGATGTGCCGGTTCGCGAGGGCACCAAAGCCGGTCGAGATTCCGTACGCGGGAACGTCGCTGTGGGCGAGATCGTCAATGTGTGCGCGGACCCTGGCCACCGTGTCCAGGGCTTCCGGCGAGATGGTCACGTGGGCGTCATGGCGGGCGACGGCGATGACGTCCTCGGGGGTCACGCCGCCGGAGCCGAGGGTGACGGTCAGCGGTTCGTGGGTTATGGCAGTCATTGTTACTTTCCTTCTGGGTCAGGGGTGCGGGGTTTCCCTGGCGGGGCTTGCGGCGGTTGAGGGGATCGAGTGCTCCATAACTGCCCTTCCGGAGGCCCAAAACAGCAGTTGCGGAGCATTCGAAGGTGGGTCGTGGCCGGTTTAGGGGCTTTCTTGCATGGGGATGCGGACGCCGCGTTCCTGGGCGACCTCTATGGCGCGTTCGTAGCCGGCGTCGGCATGGCGGATGACGCCCATCCCGGGATCGTTGGTGAGCAGGCGTTCGATTTTCTGCGCGGCGAGGTCGGTGCCGTCGGCGACGGAGACCTGGCCGGCGTGGATGGAACGGCCGATGCCGACACCGCCGCCGTGGTGGATGGAGACCCAGGTCGCCCCGGAGGCGGTGTTGAGCAGGGCGTTCAGCAGCGGCCAGTCGGCGATCGCGTCAGAGCCGTCCGCCATTGCCTCGGTTTCCCGGTAAGGGGAGGCGACCGAGCCGGAGTCCAGGTGGTCCCGGCCGATGACGATGGGCGCCTTGACTTTGCCCTCCTTGACGAGCTGGTTGAAGAGCAGTCCGGCTTTGGCGCGTTCGCCGTAGCCCAGCCAGCAGATGCGGGCCGGCAGTCCTTCGAACTCGACCCGCTCTGCCGCTGCGTCGAGCCAGCGGTGCAGGTGCTTGTTCTCCGGGAAGAGTTCCTTGATGGCCTTGTCTGTGACGGCGATGTCCTCCGGGTCTCCGGAGAGCGCCACCCACCGGAAGGGGCCCAGGCCCTCGCAGAACAGGGGCCGGATGTAGGCCGGGACGAAGCCCGGGAATTCGAAGGCCCTCGCGTAGCCGCCCTTGCGTGCCTCATCGCGGATGGAGTTGCCGTAGTCGAAGACCTCGGCCCCGGCGTCCTGGAACTCGACCATGGCCTGGACGTGCTTCGCCATCGAGGCCTGGGCCTTTTTCGTGAAGCCTTCGGGATCCGCGGCGGCTTCGCGGTGCCACTCGGCAACGGTGATGCCTTCGGGGAGGTAGCTGAGCGGGTCGTGCGCGGAGGTCTGGTCCGTGACTATGTCCACGGTGAGTTCACCGGCGTTGTGGCGGCGCAGGATCTCGGGGAACACGGTGGCGGCGTTTCCGACGTAGCCAACCGACCAGCCGCGGCGTTCTTCCTTGGCCTTCAGGACCTTGGCGATGGCAGCGTCGAGGTCGGTTTCGACCTCGTCGAGGTAGCGCTTGCCGGCGCGGCGGCGCAGGCGGGTCTCGTCGACGTCGACGATCAGGCAGGCGCCGTCGTTCAGGGTGACGGCGAGCGGCTGGGCGCCCCCCATGCCGCCGCAGCCGCCGGTCAGGGTCAGCGTGCCGGCGAGGGTCCCGTTCTCGTCCCCAGTGAGCTTGCGGGCGATCGCGGCGAACGTCTCGAAGGTGCCCTGCAGGATGCCCTGGGTGCCGATGTAGATCCAGGACCCGGCGGTCATTTGGCCGTACATCATCAGGCCCTCGGCCTCGAGCCTGCGGAACTCAGGCCAGTTGGCCCAGTCACCCACGAGGTTGGAGTTCGCCAGCAGCACCCGCGGGGCCCATTCGTTGGTCCTGAAAACGCCCACCGGCTTGCCGGACTGGACCAGCAGCGTCTCGTCCTTTTCCATGGTTTTGAGGGTGCGGGTGATTGCATCGAAAGCGGCCCAGGACCGGACGGCGCGGCCGGTGCCGCCGTAGACCACCAGGTCGTCGGGACGTTCGGCCACCTCGGGGTCCAGGTTGTTCATCAGCATACGCAGGGGCGCTTCGGTCTGCCAGGACTTGGCGGTGAGCGCGGTGCCACGGGCAGCCTTGACCGGGCGGGCACCGGTGGTGAAATCGGCGGGTGCCATGGGGGACTCCTTCTGTGCTTGCGTTAGTCAGGGAAGATGTTCTGTATCAACTAAAGCCGCTCTGTGGCGGGCTTCACAGGGCTTTCGGGACGGTGCTGTCCGGTATTCCAGAGGCGCCATTTCCCTCGTTGCGCTAGCACTTACGGTCCTCCTGCTTACTTGGTGGGACGTCCGTGAATCCGGAGGGAAAGCTCGTCGGCGACCTTCTGTATCCGGGCCGCGAGCGCGGGCCATTGGTCCGCCGGCAGTTTGTCCTCGAGGAACGTCACGGCGACAGCCGCCGTCGGCCATCCGAGGTGATCCGTCACAGCGGCGGCGATGGAGCCGAAGCCGGGGGTCACCTCGCCGTGTTCCGTGGCGTACCCCCGCTGCCGGACCTGGTCCAGGTGCGAGGACAGTGCGGAATACTTCATGATGGCCCCTTCCACCTCGTGCCTGGCCGTGAACGCGGCGGCGTTGGGGTACAGGGCCCGGACCTGGGACTTGGGCAGCGCGGCAAGGATGGCCCGGCCGCTCGCAGTGAGGTGGCTGGGAAGCCGGACCCCAACGTCGGTCACCAGGGACGGGCGGTTTTTGGCCCGCTCCTCCACGATGTAAAGAACGTCCCGGCCGTGGAGCACAGCCAGATGCGCGCTCTCGCCGATCACGTCCACCAGTGATGCCAGCAGTGGGCGGCCCAGGCGGGACAACGGCTCCTGGCGGGAGTAGGCCGAGCTCAGTTCGAAAGCGCTGATGCCCAGCCCATACCGCTGTTCTTCATGGAGATGCAGGACAAACCCGTTGGCCTCCATCACGCCAAGGAGGTGATAGACGCTTGAGCGCGGCAGGCCCAGTGATGTGGCAATGCTCGACGCCGCCATCGGGCCCCGCTTTGAGGCCAGCAGTTTGAGGATGCGCAGCGTGTTCTCGGCGGCGGGGACCTTGGAGGCGGTCTTCGCTTCAGCCGTGGGTTCCGTGCCTGCCACTCTTTTCCTCCATCTTGTCGCCCTTGTTGGTCGCGCTTGTCCGGGATACCGTGCACAACTTATCGTGCTGACTGCTACCCCACATGGCCATCAGAGCACAGCAATGTCCGGGATGCCAGACGTGGTGAATGTTGGGGCGGTCCGGCTGGACGAGGGCCCTAGGCTAATGGTCATGGAACGGAAAACCCGGGTATGCGGCCTGCCGGTTGATCTTGAGGCACGCAGTGCGGCGGCGGGTGCGAGTGGCGGTTCCTGTGCACCCTGAGTGGAGTCCACGGATCGGCTGGGCGGATCTGCCCAGCCACGTGCGGGCCGGAGTCGACCATGTCCTCGGCTCCGCCGTCGTTGAGGCCGTGGGCCAGCGCGGAGGCTTTTCTCCTGGCACGGCTGATCGTGTCCTCACCGCTGCGGGCCGACGCGCCTTCATCAAGGCAGTCGGTCCGCAACCGAACAGGCACTCACCCGAAATCCACCGGCGGGAGGCAGCCGTCTCAGCCGGGCTGCCGCCCGGATTGCCCGCGCCGTCACTGATTGGAACGTACGACGACGGCGAATGGGTCGCCCTTGTCCTCAGCGACGTGGAAGGGCGGCATCCCCGCATCCCCTGGCGGGATGCCGAGATTCACCTTGTCCTCGACGCCCTGCAGTCGATTCCCCGGATGCAGCTCCCGCCGGCCCTTCAGCAGCTGCCCGCACTTGAGATTGAGCTCGCCGATCCGTTCAGCGGGTGGTCACGTATCCGCCGTCATACTCCGGAGGACTGCGACCCCTGGATCCTGGAGAATCTGGAGGGTCTGGAACAGCTGGCCGAGCTGGGACTCAAGGAGGTGGCCGGCAGATCGCTGGTACACACGGACGTGCGCGCGGACAACATCCTCATCACTGAGTCCCGCGGGGCCATCCTGGTGGACTGGCCCTGGGCCGCCGTCGGCTCGCCATGGGTGGATGCGCTGACCGTCCTCGTGAACGTTTGCGTATTCGACCCTGCCTTCAACGCGGACGCGGTCCTGCAGTCCCACCCCGTGTTTCGCGAAGCTACGGCCGGCAGGGTGGACCGCGTCCTCTCGGGCCTGGCGGCCTACTTCATCGACGCCGGACGGCAACCGCCGCAGCCCGGCCTTCCCACTGTCCGGGCGTTTCAGCGCCGTCAAGGCGATGCCGTGGTCCGCTGGCTGCGGAACCGGCTCACGGCTTCGGGCCCTTCCGTTGACTGCTGACGGTTCAGGATCTGGTCGGGCCAGTGGGGTGGTTCGTGGTCTGGTTGTTCGCTGGGGTAGCGGCGGCCGGTGGGTGAGGTCCAGCCGGGTGGTTTGTTTTGGGTGGCTTGGGTGGGTTGCCAGGCGGTGTTGTGTTTGAGTTTGTGGTGTTTGGGGCAGGGTTGGGCGAGGTTGCTGATGCCGGTGGTGCCGCCGTCCGCCCAGGCGAGGAGGTGGTCGGCGTCGTTGTCCAGGGAGTGGTTGGTGCAGCCGGGGAAGGGGCATTTGCCGTCTCTGAGCCGGAGC
>DATCNU010000105.1:0-15853 GCA_036565085.1 Arthrobacter sp. | reverse complement strand
GTAGATCTTTTCGCCGTCTTCGGTGAAGAACGGGTACCGGTAGTACGCGCCGGCTACTTCGCGGTCTTCGAGTTCCGCCTGCGCCACCGCCGTGCGGAAAGTGATATCCCACAGCGTGGGGGCTTCGGCCATGTAGGCGTCGCCGGCTGCGAGGTTGGCCAGGAAGGCGCGCTGGGAGACTTCGCGGGAGGCATCATCAATGGTCCGGTAGGTCAGCTGCCAGTCCACCGAGAGGCCCAGCTGCTGGAAGAGGCTCTCAAAAACCTTCTCGTCCTCCACGGCCAGTTCTTCACACAGCTCGATGAAGTTCCGGCGCGAGACGACGTCAAAATCGCGCTGGTTCTTGGCTGGCTGGGCAGGCGGGCGGTAGCCGGCGTCGTACGGGACGGCCGGGTCGCAGCGGACGCCGTAATAGTTCTGCACACGGCGCTCGGTGGGAAGGCCGTTGTCATCCCAGCCCATGGGGTAGAAGACGTTCTTGCCGATCATCCGCTGGTAGCGGGCCAGCACATCCGTCTGGGTGAAGGAGAACATGTGCCCCACGTGCAGCGAGCCCGACGCGGTGGGCGGGGGAGTGTCGATCGAGTAGACCTGCTCCCGCGTGGTGTCCGGGTTGAACTTGTAGGTCCCTTCGGCAAGCCAGCGCTGAGTGAGGGCGGCTTCGAGCCCCTCCAGGGCGGGTTTGTCCGGAACGTTGATAGGGGCGGTGGAGGGCGTGTCTGTACCCTGATTTGCTTCAGCCATCTGCCAATTGTTTCATGGTCTGTTTCGTGCCGCGGCCCACCGGCCTGCAGTAGCATGCGGCTTATGGGAACACCGGCCGGCAGTTTTGTGATTAAGCGCGTCTATGACGTCCCTTCCGACGACGACGGCTGCCGGGTTCTGGTGGACAGGCTCTGGCCGCGCGGGGTCAGCAAGGAACGGGCGGACCTTGACCTTTGGCTGAAGGACGTGGCGCCGTCACCGCAGCTGCGGAAGGAATTCGGGCACATGGAGGAGCGCTTCGAGGATTTCCGCCGGAAATACCGGCAGGAACTGGACAGCAACCCGGCTGTCGGCGAGCTCCTGGAACTGGCTGCCGGCCATCGGCGCGTCACCCTCCTCTATGGTGCGCGGGACCCTGAGGTGAACCATGCGAAGGTGCTGCTGGAGTTCATCCGGCAGCACACGTAGCGCCGGTCCCGTTAGGGTGGTGATATGACTGGCATTTCACAGAGCAGGGCAGCAGTAGTCACTGGCGCAAGCGCCGGAATCGGCGAGGCGACAGTCCGCGCATTGCGGGCGGAGGGCTGGACGGTTTTCGCCGTGGCGCGCCGTGCGGACAGGCTGGCATCGCTGGAAGCGGAGACCGGCGCCGTCGGGATTCCCGCTGACATCGCCGACGACGATGACGTGGCCGCGCTGCTGGCCCAAGTCACCGGGGCCGGCGGCGTGGGCACCCTCATCAACATCGCAGGCGGCGCGAGGGGCGCGGACCCTGTTGGCGCAGCCAGCACCGAGGACTGGGAATGGATGTATCGGGTCAACGTCCTGGGCACCATGAAGATCACCCGCGCCTTCCTGCCGATGCTCCGGGCCACCGGGGAAGGAACCGTCCTGAACCTGACGTCCACCGCCGCCCTGGCAGCCTATGAGGGCGGAGGCGGCTACAACGCCGCGAAATCCGCGCAGCATGCCATGACGGGGGCCTTGCGGCTGGAAGAGGCGGAGAACAACGTCCGGGTCATCGAGGTTGCCCCCGGACTGGTGCAGACGGAGGAATTCGCCCTGAACCGGCTCGGGGACCGGAAGGCTGCCGAGAGTGTCTACCAAGGAGTGGAAAAGCCACTGACTGCAGCGGACGTCGCCGACGTGGTGCGCTACGCCGTGACCCTCCCGCACCACGTCAACCTGGACCAGATCGTGATCCGGCCCGTCGCCCAGGCTGCCAACCACAAACTGATCCGGAAGGGCTTGAAGGGCTAGGGACGCTGGATTTCAAGGGTTGCGAGCACCGCGGCGTGATCCGTGCCGCTGACCTGACGAACTGAGTAGCCCGAACCGGTGATGTCCCGGGATGTCACCAGATGGTCCAGCGCAACGCCGGGGAGCCGGTAATCGCGCATCGGCCACGTGGGAACCAGCCGGCTGCCCAAAGCCGCGGCAACATCCACCAGTTTCCGGCCGCCCGTGCCACCGTTCAGCAGACTGCGGAATTCACGGTGGTCATAGGTGGCGTTGAAATCGCCCGCCAGCAGTACCGGTGTGGCAAGGTTGGCCGCGTCGGCCACAGCGGAAAGATCGCTGCGCCATTGCTCCACGCTGTCGTCCACCGGCGCGTGGGTGTGTACATTGACCACCGTCAGGCCGGCACCGTCAGCGGAGCCGCCCAGTTCCAGTTGGACGATCGGCATGCTGAACGGCGTGCCAGGAACACGGCCCAGCTCCTTGAGTCGAAAAGAGGAGTAGACGGCGCCGCCCGCGGCTCCGTCCGCGGGATGCGAAACCCGGTTGGGAAGCAGGCTGCCCAGCCCTTCCCCGGCCAGCCTCCCCTCCAACGCCCGGGTGTGTTCCTGGACGGTCAGCAGGTCAACACGGTACTCGCGGACGAGACGGACTATTTCGCCGGCGTCGGCCCCGCCCAGCTCCGCATTGATGCTCATCGCCACGAGGCCGGCGACGGGCTGTCCCGGACCTGCCAGCGGTCGGGTGACACCCGGAGGGAAAAGCCAGAACACCTGGATCGCGGCCAAGGCAAGGGCCACGGCCTGCAGGGGTCTGCTCCGCGCGGGGAACGCCATCAGGGCGGCCCCGGCGGCGGGGATGGCCAGCCAGGGCGTGAAGGACAGCGCCTGGACTGCCAGGACCGGCAACTGGGCGGGCATTGCCCGGAGGACGGAGATGCCTGCCACGGGGACCGCAGCGGTGACTGACAGCCATCTGAAGACTGCGGCAGGGTTCACCTTGGCCCTGGCGGGATTGGCGGCGGTCATGCGTTGAGTCTAGGCGGAATGGCGGTGGACACCCCGGCAATAGTAGACTCGAAAACGGCTATGACCCGGCTATCACCGGTGAGCTTCCGGAAGAACGCGCAGCGGCCAGGAGTAACTGGCAGACAGCGTCAGTAGAACCGGACGGGTAAGCCCGTCACAGCAGTAATGAGCGGCCGGCGCACGAACAGCTCCTCCCGGGGCGGCCAGGGTGCCGGTAAGTGAGGTGGTACCGCGGTACGCGTGCAGTCGCAGGACGGCACGGGGGCCGTCCTCGCATCCTGAACGGAACTTTTTGTTCGCCAGCTCAACCCAGGATGTCGAGAATGCCGTATTATCCCAAAGCCTCAGCTGCCCCTTCCGGCACTGCTTCGACCCGCGCTGGTGCCGGTGTGTCCGCCTCCGTGAAGTTCCCGGAGATCGAAGAACGAATCCTGAAGTACTGGGACCAGGACGGCACGTTCCAGGCCAGCATCGATCAGCGCAGCGCCGACGCGCCCGGCGGTGTGCCGGGCAGCAACGAGTTCGTCTTCTACGACGGCCCTCCCTTCGCCAATGGCCTGCCGCACTACGGCCACCTGCTGACCGGGTACGCCAAGGACCTGGTGGGCCGCTACCAGACCCAGCGCGGAAGGCGCGTCGAACGGCGTTTCGGCTGGGACACCCACGGCCTGCCGGCCGAGCTTGAGGCCATGAAGCAGCTGGGCATGACGGACAAGACCCAGATCGAGGCCATGGGCATCGACAAGTTCAACGACGCCTGCCGCGCCTCGGTCATGAAGTACGCGGACGAATGGCGCAGCTACGTCACACGCCAGGCCCGCTGGGTGGACTTCGACAACGACTACAAGACACTCAACGTCGAGTACATGGAGTCGGTGCTGTGGGCCTTCAAGCAGCTGCATGAAAAGGGGCTGACCTACAACGGCTACCGCGTCCTGCCGTACTGCTGGAAGGACGAGACGCCGCTGTCCAACCATGAACTCCGCATGGATGACGACGTCTACAAAAACCGCCAGGACCAGACCGTCACGGTCACCTTCCCCATCACAGCCGGGGAGTCCGGGCTGTCCCGGCAGCTCGCAGGAGTGCAGGCGCTCGCCTGGACCACCACGCCATGGACGTTGCCCACCAACCTGGCGCTCGCCGTCGGTCCTGCCATCATCTATGCCGTGCTCCCCGCCGGCCCCAACGGCATTAAGGCCGCTTCGCCGGAGGCTCCGGTGGGTGGCAGCTTCCTGCTCGCAGCCGACCTGGTCGGCACCTATGCCAAGGACCTTGGCTACGACAACTTCGAGGCCGCCGCGGCCGCGGTGACGTCCACCCACTCGGGCGCCGAGCTTGAAGGGCTTCAGTACCAGCCGCTCTGGCGCGACTTCAGCGACCCGGAGAAGTTCGGCACCCGGAACGCCTGGCGCATCCTCGTGGCCGATTATGTGACCACCACCGACGGAACCGGCATCGTGCACCAGGCGCCAGCCTACGGCGAGGACGACCAGAAGGTCTGCGAAGAGGCCGGCATCCCGGTGGTCCTGTCCGTGGACGAAGGGGCCAGGTTCCTGCCCCTGTTCAGGCACGGCGAGCTGCACGACATCGCGGGCCTGCACGTGTTCGATGCCAACAAGCCCATCACGCAGGTGCTGCGAGCCCAGGGCCGTCTGGTCCGCCAGGCCAGCTACGAGCACAGCTACCCGCACTGCTGGCGCTGCCGCAACCCCCTGATCTACCGCGCGGTGTCCTCCTGGTATGTGGAGGTCACCAAATTCAAGGACCGGATGTCCGAACTGAACCAGGAGATCAACTGGATCCCTGGCAACGTCAAGGACGGCCAGTTCGGCAAATGGCTGGCCAACGCCCGCGACTGGTCCATCAGCCGCAACCGCTACTGGGGCAGCCCCATCCCCGTATGGCAGTCCAGCGACCCCGAATACCCGCGCACAGACGTCTACGGCTCCCTTGCGGAGATCGAGGCCGACTTCGGCCGCCTGCCGCTGAACAAGGACGGCCAGGTTGACCTGCACCGCCCCTTCATCGACGAACTGACCCGCCCGAACCCGGACGACCCCCGGACTCCCGAAGAGGGCCAGTCTGTCATGCGGCGCGTTGAGGACGTCCTGGACGTCTGGTTCGACTCCGGATCCATGCCGTACGGGCAGGTGCACTACCCGTTCGAGAACGAAGCCTGGTTCGACACCCACAACCCGGCTGACTTCATCGTGGAGTACATCGGCCAGACCCGCGGCTGGTTCTACATGCTGCACATCCTCTCCACCGCGCTGTTTGACCGTCCGGCCTTCCGCAACGTCATCAGCCACGGCATCGTGCTGGGCTCCGACGGGCAGAAGATGTCCAAGAGCCTGCGCAACTACCCGGACGTTTCCGAGGTCCTGGACCGCGACGGCTCCGACGCCATGCGCTGGTTCCTGATGTCCAGCCCCATCCTGCGAGGCGGCAACCTGGTGGTCACCGAGCAGGGAATCCGCGACGGCGTCCGCCAGGTCATCCTGCCCCTGTGGAACGTGTACAGCTTCTTCACGCTGTACACGAATGCTGCCAACGCTGCAGCAGGCCAAGCGTCCGGCTACGACGCCAAACTGCGGTACGACGGCTACGCCGACACGCTGGACCAGTACCTGCTGGCCAACACCGGCGACCTGGTCCGCAACTTGACCGCGCAGCTGGACAGTTACGACATCTCCGGCGCGTGCGATGAACTGCGCAGCTACCTGGACATGCTGACCAACTGGTACGTCCGCCGCAGCCGCCAGCGGTTCTTTGACGAGGACAACGACGCCTTTGATGCGCTGTATACCGCGCTTGAGACGGTATGCCGGGTGTCCGCCTCCCTGCTGCCCCTGGTTGCGGAGGAGATCTGGCGCGGCCTCACCGGCGGCCGCTCCGTCCACCTGGCCGACTGGCCTGAGGCAGACCTGTACCCGGCCAACCCCGGCCTGGTGCAGGCCATGGACCGCGTGCAGCAGATCTGTTCCACCGGTTCCTCGTTGCGCAAGGCCGCCAACCTGCGTGTCCGGCTGCCGCTTCAGGAACTGACCGTTGTGGCACCCGGCGCAGACGCGCTGGGAGGTTTCGCCGCCGTCGTCGCCGACGAACTGAACATCCGTTCCGTCCGCCTGCTCGACGCCGACAGTGCCTCCCCGGAAGAGTTCGGCATCGAGCAGAAGCTCGTGATCAACGCCCGGGCCGCGGGCCCGCGGCTCGGGAAGAACGTCCAGCAGGCCATCAAGGGCTCCAAGTCCGGCGACTGGTCGGTTCAGGAAATAGACGGCGTCGCCGGCGTCGTTGTTTCCGGCGGCCTGGAACTGGAACCGCAGGAATACGCGCTGGAGACAGTGGTGGCGGAAGCGGCGGAAGGTGCCGGTGCACGCGCTGCTGCCGTGCTGCCGGGCGGCGGGTTTGTGGTGCTCAACACCGAGGTCACCCCGGAGCTTGAGGCCGAGGGCCTGGCCCGTGACATGGTCCGGGCCATCCAGCAGGCCCGCAAGGACGCCGGACTGAACGTCAGTGACCGGATCCGGACCACCGTCGCTGCCGACCGGAACGTGCTCGACGCGCTGCTGGCCAACGCCGAACTGGTCAAAACCGAGACCCTGACCCTGGAGCTGGAAACCGTTCCGGACCCAGGCGAACCCCGCATCACCGTCGCAAAGACAGAGGCCTGAGACATGACAGACGAATTCTCCGTGGAAAGTGTCTACGCCGAACTGCTGGGCCGTGCGCCCGAGAACAGGATGGAACCGCGGCTGGCGCCGCTGTACCGCGCCATGGACGTGCTGGGGGAGCCGAACAAGGCCTTCCCGATCATCCACGTGACCGGCACCAACGGCAAGACCTCCACGGCACGGATGATTGAGGCCGGGCTGCGCGCCCACGGCTTGAGCACCGGCCGCTACACCAGCCCGCACCTGTCCAAGGTCACGGAACGGATCAGCATCGACGGCCACCCGGTTTCGGATGAGACGTTTGTCCGGATCTGGGATGAGATCCGCCCTTACCTGCAGATTGTGGACGACGAGCTCACGGAGGCGGGGGAGCCCCGGCTCACCTACTTCGAATGCCTCACCATTCTGGGCTTCGCGGTCTTCGCTGACCAGCCGGTCAACGTTGCGGTCATCGAAGTCGGCCTGGGCGGCATTACCGACGCGACCAACGTGGGGGACGGCCAGGTGGCCGTGGTTACGCCCATTTCGCTGGACCACACGGACCTGCTGGGGGACACCACCGAGGACATCGCTTACGAAAAGGCGGGCATCATCAAGCCGGGCGGCTACCTGATCAGCGCGGCGCAGCCAGTGGACGCCGCGCAGGTGCTGCTGGAAAAAGCCAAGGAAGCGGCCGTGCCGTTCCGGTTCGAAGGTGTGGAGTTCGGCGTCGAATCCCGGACCGTTGCAGTGGGTGGCCAGGTGGTCAGCATCCAGGGCATCGCCGGCCGATATCCGGACATTCTGGTTCCGCTGCACGGCGCCCACCAGGCACAGAACGCCGCCGTGGCTGTGGCGGCGCTGGAGGCCTTCTTCGGCGGTGAAAAGGAGCTCGACGCCGAGGTGCTGCAGGAAGCGTTCGCCAGTGTGACCTCACCTGGGCGCCTCGAGGTTGTCCGGACCGCGCCCACCATCATCGTGGATGCGGCCCACAACCCCGAAGGGATCAGAGTCTCAGCCGAAGCCATCCAGGAGGCCTTCAGCTTCACCAGGCTGGTGCCAATAGTGGGCGTGCTCAAGGAAAAAGACGCCGAAGAGATCCTGCGCCAGCTCAAGGAGTCCCTGGCAGGCATGGCCGAGGAGTACTGCTTCACGCAGTCCAACTCCCCACGGGCTGTCCCCGCCGCAGAGCTCGCCGAACTTGCCGCTGAAATGGGCTTCGGGGAGGACAACATCCACATCGCCGAGAAGCTGGACGACGCCCTTGAATGGGCCGTCGAACGTGCGGAAGCCAACGAGGACCTCTCCGGCGGGATCCTGGTCACGGGCTCCATCACCCTGGTGGCCGAGGCACGGATCCTGCTGGGAAAGACCGAGGCCTAGGCCATGGCCAAGCTGACCAAGGCCCAGCGTGAATGGCGTCCAGGGATGCCCAAAAAGCGCCGGTCCACCAAGGTGATGTTCGCCTCCACCGTCCTCCTGCTCGAGGCCTTCGTGGTTTTCTTCGCCACGTTGGCCGTTTTCGGCCTCCGGCGCGGTGAGTTTCCGCCGGCCCTGATCCTTGGCGCCGGCATCGGCCTCAGCGTGATCATGATCCTCGCCTGCGCCGTTCTGTCAAAGCCCTGGGGCGTAGGCCTGGGGTGGATCCTGCAGATTGTGCTGATCCTGACCGGCCTTGTTGAACCCATGATGTTCCTGGTAGGCGCCTTGTTCGGGCTGGCCTGGTGGTACGGAATCCGCACTGGCATCAGGATCGACTCAGAGGCGGCCCAGCGGGAACGCGAGCAGGCGGAATGGGATGCGGCACATCCGGGCGACACCCCTCAGAGACAAGACCCGTAGTATGGTCCCGAAACCCCACCAACACGCATTGGAGCAGCTGTGAGCATTGAGCGCACCCTAGTTTTGATCAAGCCCGACGGCGTGGCCCGCAACCTCAGCGGTGCCATCCTGAGCCGCATCGAGGCGAAGGGTTACACCCTGGCGGAGCTGAAGAAAGTGGACGCGAGCCGCGAACTCCTTGAGCGGCACTACGAAGAGCACTTGGGCAAGCCGTTCTATGAGCCCCTCGTCGAGTTCATGCTCAGCGGCCCCGTTGTCGCCGCGATCTTTGAAGGCCACCGCGTCATTGAGGGCTTCCGGGCCCTTGCCGGAACCACCGACCCCACCACAGCAGCGCCGGGCACCATCCGCGGCGATTTCGGCCGCGACTGGGGCCTGAAGGTGCAGCAGAACCTGGTCCACGGCTCCGACTCCGTGGACTCCGCAGAGCGCGAGATCAAGATCTGGTTCTAGGAAGTCCCAGCCAGCCCTCAGCGCGAACTGGCGCGTCATACCCTTCACCTTGGTTTTTGAGGGCATGACGTGCCGGTTCGCGCTTTTTGGTGGGACGGCTTTTGTGCGCCGGCACGGCAGTGTCCAGGAACCGAGTGTCAGTAGCCGGAGGTGCCCGCGAAGACCTGGATGAAGGCGAAGAAGATTGTGGCAATGACAGCCACGTACAGCAATGCCGTGATGATCCAGCCCGAGTCACCCAGGATGCGGGCGGCGCCTGCCGGGACCGGGATGGCGCCCTGGGTGATGTTCCTGACGGTCACCCAGACGAACAGCGGGATCATGGCGGCCCACACGATCATGCAGAGGGGACACAGGATATGGATCGCGTACAGGGCCTGGGACCAGAGCCACACCACAAACGCGAAGCCGAGGGTGACACCGGACTGGAGCCCCAGCCAATACCAGCGTGCGAACGTGGCGCCGGACAGCAGCGCCATTCCCACAGTGATGATGACTGCAAAGGCGACAATGCCGATGAACATGTTGGGGAACCCGAAAACCGAACTTTGCCACGTCTGCATCACCTGCCCACAGGAGATCCAGGGATTTACATCGCAGACGGTAGTGTGGTTCGGGTCCTTGAGGACCGCGAGCTTCTCCAGGACCAGCGTGCCGGACGCCAGCCAGCCGATGGCTCCCGTGATGACTAACAGCCAGCCCAGCGAACGGTTACCGGCCATCGCCGGCACGGCCCGGGCCGACGTGGTAACCGGTCCTGGGGCGGGTGCGGCCACCGTACTGCCGGTACCGCTGACGGGGGAGATTCTGGGCATGATTGTTGGCGTCCTTTGCGATCGGGTGCTCCTTGCCCGATTGTAGCGCCGGTGGCTGGAAGCGGTATCCAGCCCTGCATCCTTAGCCATTGACCCGTTCCACTGCTTCCGCCGTCTTTGGGCCGGGATGTGAGAGAATGGTCGTGGCTGGAGGCTGACCCACATTCGGACTCCAGTCCGGTGGCTTGTTCCCAAGACCGCCAATGATGAGCAGGGCAGGCTTCGGATTCTCTGATCCGGCTTCCCGCAATTCCATTGGTTGGCACCTGGTTGTGGCGTGTGGAACAACGGGTTTTCAGAACATAGCTGCCGGCTCCCACGGGCTGCCGCACCCCACTGCCGGTGCGAACCTGGGAGTATCCACTTGACTTCTGTCAACGCCTGCGGGTTTTGACAATATGTGCCCCAATGGGTGCCGGATGTGGCGGTACGTCAGGGGCAGGAGCGTTGCCACATATGGAAAATGAACTAGTACCAGCCGTTAACGACGATGCAGCAGCCGCTGAAGCGCCCAAGAAAGCCCCCAGGACCCGGCGGAAGGCCGCCCCGAAGACTGCCGATGCGGTAACGGCGGAAGCAGCCCCGGAGGCACTTCCCGCCGGTACAGGTGCTGCCGCAACCGTCGAAGCCCCGGAGATGGAAACCGTCGCTGCCGAACCCAAGGCACCAGTCCGCCGCACCCGCTCGCGGAAGAAGGCTGAAACTGCGGAGCCACTCCCGGCGTTCGCTGCCGACGCCCAGGCCCCGCTCCCAGGGAACCCTGATCTTCCGAAGAGCGGATCCCAGGCTGCTGCCGCCGAGGCCGAGAGCATCCCTGAGGCTGAGGCGAAGCCGGTCCGCCGCCGCCGAGTCGCCACCCGCAGGGCCTCGGCTCCCGAGGTCGCTCCCGCTGAAACCGTTCCTGAGACTGCACCCGTTCCTGAGGCGGCACCCGTTTCGGAGGCTGTGACAGAGGAAGAGCAGACAAGCGAAGTACAGGAGGCGGCGGCTGCCGCGGAACCGGAATCCGACGCCGGAATGGCAGTCCCTGCCGAGCCCGCCAGCCCTTTCGGATCGCTTTTCCTGGAGCCGGGCGCTGCGACGTCGGTGCTGTTCCAGGCCCCTGACCTGAGCACGGTGCTCCGGCCGGCACCCGCCCCGGCTGCTGCCGCGGAAGAGCCGGAAGAGGACGACGGCGAAGAGGGCGAGGCAGACGACGCCACCGGCCGCCGCAGGCGCCGCAGCCGTGGCCGCCGTGGCCGCACCCGCGCCGGCGACCGCGACCTTGAAGGAGACGCCGACGGGGGAGCCGAAGGCAGCCAGGACACAGACGACGCCGACGAAGAGTCGGCCGGTCAGGCTGAAGTGGGTGTGACGTCGCGCCGTCGCCGCCGCCGCCGCCGCGGTGACCAGGATCTTGAACTTACCGGTGGCGGGGATGACGATCCGCCCAACACGGTTACCCGCGTCCGTGCGCCCCGTGCTGTCACCGAACCCGTGGTCAACAACCGGGTGACCAGTGTCAAGGGCTCCACCCGCCTTGAGGCCAAGAAGCAGCGCCGCCGCGAATCCCGCGATACCGGCCGCCGCCGCACCGTCATCACCGAAGCTGAATTCCTGGCGCGCCGTGAATCCGTTGACCGGCAAATGATCGTCCGCCAGCGCGATGACAGAATCCAGATCGCTGTTCTCGAAGACGGCGTGCTGGCCGAGCATTTCGTGTCCAAGACCCAGCAGGATTCCCTGATCGGCAACGTCTACCTGGGCAAGGTCCAGAACGTCCTTCCCTCGATGGAAGCGGCGTTTGTCGACATCGGCCGCGGCCGCAACGCAGTGCTGTACGCCGGTGAAGTGAACTGGGAAGCAGTCAACCTCGAAGGCAAGCAGCGCCGCATCGAGAATGCGCTGAAGTCCGGCGACACCGTGCTGGTCCAGGTCACCAAGGATCCCGTGGGCCACAAGGGCGCCCGGCTGACCAGCCAGATTTCCCTGCCGGGCCGCTATCTGGTGTATGTGCCGGGCGGGTCCATGACCGGGATCTCCCGCAAGCTGCCCGACGTCGAACGCAACCGGCTCAAGCGCATCCTCAAGGACCGCCTGCCTGAGCACGCCGGCGTCATTGTCCGCACCGCCGCGGAGGGAGCCTCCGAGGAGGAGCTAACCCACGACATCAACCGGCTGCGCGCGCAATGGGAGGGCATTGAAAGCCAGTCGACCTCCACCAAGATCCTGGCCCCCGAACTGCTCTACGGCGAACCAGATCTGACCATCAAGGTGGTCCGCGACGTCTTCAACGAGGACTTCTCCAAACTGATCGTCTCCGGCGAGGAAGCCTGGGACACCATCGAGGCCTACGTCACCTACGTGGCGCCCGACCTCGTGGGCCGGCTGGAGAAATGGACCAAGGACACGGACATCTTCGCTGCCTGGCGCATCGACGAGCAGATCCACAAGGCCCTGGACCGCAAGGTCTTCCTGCCCTCCGGCGGCTCCCTCGTGATCGACCGCACCGAAGCCATGACCGTGGTCGACGTCAACACCGGCAAGTTCACGGGCAGCGGCGGAAACCTTGAGGAGACCGTCACCAAGAACAATCTGGAGGCGGCGGAGGAAGTTGTCCGCCAGCTGAGGCTCCGGGACATCGGCGGCATCATTGTCATCGACTTCATCGACATGGTGCTCGAGTCCAACCGGGACCTGGTGCTGCGCCGCATGGTCGAATGCCTGGGCCGCGACCGCACCAAGCACCAGGTCGCGGAAGTCACTTCGCTCGGACTGGTCCAGATGACGCGAAAGCGCATGGGCACCGGCCTGCTTGAGGTCTTCGGCGAGCAGTGCGAAGTCTGCGCCGGCCGCGGGATCGTCACCCACGATGATCCCGTTGAGCACCGCCGCGCGAACATCGTTGCCGCCGAGCACCACGTTCAGCGTTCGGAAAGCCAGCGTTTCGAGGGCCGTCCGGAAGGCCGCCAGGACAGTCAGCGGGGAGAGCAGCGCACGGACGCCCAGCCCGCCGGCCGGACCGAGCGCAAGCGTCGCCGTGGCAGGGGAGGCCAGCCACTGGACGTGGCTCCGGCCGCTCCGGTGCAGATCCACACGGTCCACCCGGACCCGAGCGACGCCGAGCGTCACGCGAAGGCTGAGGCCACCAGGGCGGCGCTTGCCAACATCGCGGCAGCAGCCCACGCGGCGCACCTCCACGACGACGAGGCCGCTCGCGCTTCCGCCGGCACACGGCCACCTGAAGGGCCCGTACCAACAGTGCAGGCACCTGCGGCGGCATCTCCTTCGCCCACTGCCGGACGACACGACACTGACGCATCCGGCCGCCCGGCCGCCGTGCTGACCTTCGGCGGGGAACAGGTAGTGCTGCCGTTCGTGGAGCACGCGGGGGACCAGGCGCAGGAACCTGCGCTGACCCTGGACCGTCTGGCAGCGGCGTTTGCCCACCTCGGCGAGCCGGCTCCGGCAACCGAGCCTGCCCAAGCCGAGCGTCCGGAAACTCGGCGCCAGCCGGCCGAGCGTCCTGCCAGCCGGCAGCCCGCTGCGGAAGAGAAGGACTACTCCGACCATACGGCCGAGCAGTCCCGCACGCGCCGCCCCCGGCGCAACCGCAGTGCCAGCCGCGCGCAGGGCGCCGCGAACGCCACCTCAGTGGAGCACCACGAGGCCACACCGTCGGCGCCGGCCGGGCACTCCCATGCGGCCAAGGCGCCTGAGCCGGAAACCGCGAAGGCGTCAACCGGTCACAAGCAGGCAGCCGATGCGCCCATCATCCTGGGTGTAGGAGTTCCGGCCTCAGAGCTCTGACGTCCAAGGGCTCAAACAGACAGGGATCCAAGTAGCGGGCTCCGATAGACGGGGCTCCAGCGCAGATGCCCGGGTGCGGCCTGTGATTCACAGGCTGCACCCGGGCATCCGGCATTAAGCGGCGGATCAGCGCTAGGCTGGTGGACTGACACGGGGTGCCGCGCAGAGGGCCGGCTGAGATCCACACCCGTTGAACCTGTCCGGCTAGCACCGGCGAAGGGATGTCTCCTTTGTCTTCAACCTCAGTCCTGCCCCCAACAGCCGCCGGGACACCCGCTCCTGCTGCGGCGTCGGACGCCGCACGTTCCGGCGTTTCACCGTCCGCTGCTTCTTCACACTCCACTGCAGCGCGCTCCGCTGCCGCGGGCGCCCGGCGGGACGTTCCCCGGGTGCTGTCCATCGCGGGATCAGACCCGTCCGGCGGCGCGGGCATCCAGGCCGACCTGAAAAGCATCGCCGCCCACGGAGGCTACGGCATGGCCGCCATCACCGCGCTCACCGTCCAGAACACCCGCGGGGTCCGGGCCGTGCATGTGCCGCCGGCAGCCTTCCTGGCCCAACAGCTGGACGCCATCAGCGACGACATCATCATCGATGCCGTGAAGATCGGCATGCTCGGGGACGCTGAGGTGATTGCGGCCGTCCGCAGCTGGCTGGAGAAGGTGCGCCCCGGCGTCGTCGTTCTTGACCCTGTAATGGTGGCAACCAGCGGAGACAGGCTCCTGCAGGAGTCGGCCGAGGAAGCCCTTCGCGGACTTCTGCCTCTGGCGGACCTGATCACGCCGAACCTCGCGGAACTGGGCATGCTGGTGGGCGAACCGCAGGCGGACAGCTGGTTGGGAGCCCTGGAGCAGGGCCGGCGGCTGGCGGCGACGACAGGCGCCACCATCCTGGTGAAGGGTGGCCATCTCGACGGCGACGCCTGCCCGGACGCCCTGGTCAACACCCGGGGGATGCTCTCCAAGGAAGTGGTGGAACTCCAGGGGGAGCGCGTCCCCACGCGGAACAGCCACGGCACGGGCTGCTCGCTGTCCTCGGCGATGGCAACCGCGCAGGCCCGGCTGGGAGACTGGGAAGCCTCACTGCGCCAGGTAAAGCCCTGGCTGGCCGCAGCGCTGCAGAACTCCGCCCAGCTGGAAGTGGGTTCGGGTAACGGTCCTATCCACCATTTCCATCACCTCAAGCCCGCAATGCCCGCTGGCGGGTTCGCGGAAACATTGTGGGCCGAGGCGCAGCCGGACCTGGAGGCCATCTACGGACTGCAGTTCATCCGGGACCTGGTGACGGGCAGCTTGGAGGAGAAGCACTTCGGCTACTACCTCGCCCAGGACGCCATCTACCTCAACGGCTACTCCCGCGTGTTGGCCAGGGCCAGCGCCCTGGCCCCCACCGAAGCCGCGCAGCTGTTCTGGGCCCGGTCCGCCCAGCAGTGCCTGGAGGTCGAGTCCGAGCTGCACCGCAGCTGGCTCAGCACCCGCACCGTGGAGGCGTCCCTTGGCCCGGTGACCAAGTCCTATGTGGACCACCTGACGGCTGCGGCAGCGTTGGGCGGCTACGCGGTGCTCGTGGCGGCCGTGCTCCCGTGCTTCTGGCTGTACGCCGAGGTTGGCAAGACCCTTCATGCCGAGTTCATCGACTCGGGGTCGCCGGCAAACCACCCGTACGCCGACTGGCTGCGCACATATGCTGACGAAGACTTCGCCGCCGCTACCCGCCAGGCCGTTTCCCTGGTGGACGAGGCCGCGCGCAGCGGCTCCGACGCCGAGCGTGCGGCGATGACCGTCGCGTTCAGGCAGTCGTGCCGCTTGGAGGTGGAGTTCTTCGACGCGCCGCGCCATCACGCCTGATCGCTTATGGGAGCGGCAGCCGGTACGATAGTCGGGCACGGTTCGGATGTCAGTGTTCAGCGCGCTTGTGCTGCCTATCACAGACAACCAGCCGGAACCAGCCTCATTTGCGGCCGAAGGCAAAATTAGCGTATTCTAGATCTTCGGTGCTTACGCCAACACTTGGGTTTTGACCCCGGGAGCAGGCCACTTGGAAAACGGGTGGACATTGTTTTTGGGATAGCTCACGGATTCCCCGCGGATCCACGGCGTTGAGGCACAGCGAGAGCCCAGCCAAACATGGACCCAGGTTCCGCACGCAAATTTAGTAATAAACGTCGAGAGAAGTGAGTTCCCAAGTGGTGTACGCGATTGTCCGCGCAGGCGGCCGCCAAGAGAAGGTTTCCGTTGGAGACTTCGTTACCCTGAACCGCGTCGCCGGTGGAGCTGGCAGCACCATTGAGCTGCCCGCACTGCTCCTGGTGGACGGTGAGAAGGTC
>DATCNU010000104.1:0-9348 GCA_036565085.1 Arthrobacter sp. | reverse complement strand
GTGTCGCCTTTGTGCACCCAGAGCGGGCGGGTGAAGGAGCCGGCGAGGATGATGTCCCCGGCCTTCATGGAGTCCCCGTGCGCGGCGATCTTGTTGGCGAGCCAGTGCACGCCGTTGGCCGGATGGTCCAGGACCCCTGCCGCCACGCCGGTTTCTTCCACGGTCTGGTTCTTGTAGAGGATCGCGGAGACCCAGCGGAGGTCCACGGCGTCCGGGCGGACGGGATTGCCGCCCACCACCATGGCGCCCATCGCGGCGTTGTCCGCGATGGTGTCCACGATGGTCCGGCCCTCCATTTCGATCCTGGAATCCAGGATTTCGAGGGCCGGAACCACATAGTCGGTGGCATTTAGGACGTCGAAGATGGTGCAGCCCGGGCCTTTGAGCGCGTCTTTCAGGACGAATGCGAGCTCCACCTCCACCCGGGGGTGGGTGTACTTGTCCCACCGCACCGAACAGCCGGTTTCCAGCACCATGTCATCAAAGATGGCGCCGTAGTCCGGTTCTGTGATGCCGGTGGCCGCCTGCATGGCCTTGGACGTCAGGCCGATCTTGCGCCCCACCAGCGTGCGTCCGGCTTCCTCGTTTCGGCGCCGCCACAGTTGCTGCACGGCGTAGGAGTCCTCCACCGTCATCTCCGGGTAGCGGGCCGTCAGGCGGGGGACCGGCGTGCGGGTCCGGGCGGCTTCCAGGAGCTCGTCGGCTATGGCCTCGATCGTCGTTTCGTCCAGCATGGCTAGAGCTGCGCCCCGAGCTTGAAACCGACTTCCTCGCCCGGCTCGCGGGTGTAGGAGAAGCCGTCGGCGCCGACGGTGACGGCCATTTCGCTCTTCTCTTCACGCGCGAGGACGGGTTGCGGGTTTCCGTCCAGGTCCAGGACCAGGGAGGCCTCGGTGTACCAGGACGGGACTACGGGGTTGCCCCACCAGTCGCGGCGCTGGTTGTCGTGGACGTCCCAGGTGATCACGGGGTTGTCCGGGTCACCCGTGTAGTAGTCCTGGGTGTAGATTTCGATCCGGTGGCCGTCAGGGTCCAGGATGTAAAGGTAGAACGCGTTGGAGACGCCGTGCCGGCCCGGGCCGCGCTCAATGCGGTCGCTGATGCGCAGGGCGCCCATCTTGTCGCAGATCTGGATGATGTTGTGCTTCTCGTGGGTGGCGAAGGCGACGTGGTGCATGCGCGGGCCATCCCCGCCGGTCAGGGCGGTGTCGTGGACCGTCTGCTTGCGGTGCATCCACACGGCGTAGGAGACGCCGTCGGAATCCTGGATGTCCTCGGAGACGCGGAAGCCGAGGTCCTCGAGGTATTTGCGGCCGCGGGGGACGTCAGGGGTGACCTGGTTGAAGTGGTCCAGCCGGACCAGTTCGCCGGCGGAGTAGAGGTCGTAGCGCTGGGTGAGGCGTTCCACATGCTCCACGTCGTAGAAGAACTCGTACGGGAATCCGAGCGGGTCTTCCACGCGGACGGAATCGCCGATGCCCTTGGTGAAGCCTTCCTTGCGCCGTTCGGTGCGGCAGCCGAGCTCCTTGTAGTAGGCCTCGGCGGCGTCCACTTCGGCGGGGGACTTCACCCGGTAGGCGAATGCGGCGACGGCGGCGATGGGTCCTTTGCGGAGGACCAGGTTGTGGTGGATGAATTCCTCGAGGGAGCGCAGGTAGATGTTGTTTTCGTCTTCTTCGGTGACGTGCAGGCCCAGGAGGTCCACGTAGAACTCGCGGGATTTGGCGAGGTCGGTGACCACGATTTCCATGTAGGCGCAGCGGACGATGTCCGGTGCCGGGACGGTGGGGGTGCGAACAAAGTCAGTCATGAGGTTCTCTCTTCTTTGAGGAGGGGCGGGCGCTGTTAGGCGCCGAATTTGGGGGTGTGGACGGTGCCGAGGGTGATGTGCACGGCCTGCTGGTCGGTGTAGAAATCGATGGAGCGGTAGCCGCCTTCGTGCCCGAGGCCCGATGCTTTGACGCCGCCGAACGGGGTGCGCAGGTCGCGGACGTTGTGGCTGTTCAGCCAGACCATGCCGGCCTGCACGTTCTGGGAGAAGTTGTGGGCGCGGGTCAGGTTCTGGGTCCAGATGTAGGCCGCTAGGCCGTACTTGGTGTTGTTCGCCAAGGCGAGGGCTTCGTCGTCGTTCTCGAAGGGGGTGATGGCGACGACGGGACCGAAGATTTCCTCCTGGAAGATCCGCGCGTCGGGGGCGACGTCGGCGAACACGGTGGGTGCGATGTAGTTGCCTTCGGGGAGGTGGTCGGGGCGGCCGCCGCCGGCGAGGAGCCGGCCTTCGGACTTGCCGATCTCCACGTAGGAGGCCACCTTCGCGTAGTGCTCCGGGTGGACCAGCGCGCCGACTTCGGTTCTGGGGTCGTGCGGGTCGCCGACGACGATGTTCTTGGCCCGGGCGGCGTATTTTTCGCAGAACTCGTCGTAGATGGCGCGTTCAACGAGGATGCGGGAGCCGGCGGTGCAGCGTTCGCCGTTGAGGGAGAAGACCCCGAACAGGGCGGAGTCGATCGCGGCGTCGAGGTCGGCGTCGGCGAACACCACGCAGGGGGACTTGCCGCCGAGTTCCATGGACAGGCCCTTGAGGTTCGCGGCGGCGTTGCGGAAGATCGTCTGGCCGGTGGTGGTCTCGCCGGTGAAGGAGATCAGCGGGACGTCCGGGTGTTTGACCAGGGCGTCGCCGGCTTCCTCGCCGAGGCCGTTGACCAGGTTGAAGACACCGTCCGGGAGGCCGGCGTCCTTGAAGATCTGCGCCCACAGGGAGGCCGAGAGCGGCGTGAACTCGGCCGGCTTGAGGACCACGGTGTTGCCGGTGGCCAGGGCCGGGGCGAGCTTCCAGGACTCGAGCATGAACGGGGTGTTCCACGGGGTGATGAGGCCTGCGACGCCGACCGGCTTGCGGTTCACATAGTTGATCTGGGCGCCCGGGACCTTCATGGCGTCATCGAACTGGGCCACGATCAGGTCCGCGAAGAAGCGGAAGTTCTCCGCCGCGCGGAGGGCCTGGCCCTTGGCCTGGGTGATCGGCAGGCCGGTGTCGAAGGTCTCCAGCTCGGCGAGGCGCTCCTCCTGGGCCTCGACGGCGTCGGCGATCTTGTTCAGGATGCGGGCGCGTTCGCGCGGCTTCATCCTCGGCCACGGGCCGTTGGTGAAAGCCTCGCGGGCGGCGGCGACGGCGAGGTCGATGTCCTCCTTCTGGCCGGCTGCGGCGGTGGCGTAGTCGGTGTTGGACACCGGATCCAGGACGTCGAACGTCTTCCCGCCCACGGAATCAACGAACTGGCCGTTGATGTAGTGCTGGATGTGGCTGGGCAGGTCCTGCGGGATGTAATGGTTCTTAGTCTGTTCGGCAGTGAACGTCATTGTTTTTTCCTTACTGCTTGGGGAGGTCTGGGGTCAGATGTTTTTGGCCTGGGCCAGATAGGCGTCCAGGGTGGCTGAGCGGTGCAGCCTTGCGGCTTTTTCGATTTCGTCAGCACTGGCTCCTGACTCGATGAGCCGGAGCAGCGCCTCATGTTCATCCACCGAGTCGTGGGCGCGGCCGGGGACAAAACGGAACGTCGACGCCCTGATCGAGGCGAGCCGGTTCCAGCCCCGGTGGACCAGGTCCAGGAGGTGCGGATTGGGGCAGTGCTCAAACAGGACGCTGTGGAAGTCCTGGTTCAGACGGGTGAAGCGGACAGGGTCGAAGTGCTGCAGGCAATCCCTCATTTCAACATTCACTGCGCGGGCGCGGGCGATGTCCGCTTCGCCGATCAGCGGTGCCGACAGTGCGGTGGCCGCACCCTCGACGATGCTCAGGGTCTGCATCGTGTACAGGTACTCGGTGGGATCGATCCCCGCCACCGTGGCGCCGACGTTCCGTTCGAACTTCACCAGCCCTTCGGCCTCCAGTCGGCGGATGGCTTCGCGCACCGGGACCACGCTGACACCCAGATCCTCGGCGATCTTGGCCAGCACCAGCCGGTGCCCCGGGGCGTAGGTGCCCTCCACGATCCCGGCTTTGATCGCGGTGTAGGCCTGTTCGGATTTGCTGCCAGTGCTGGACCGGAGGCCGGCGGCGGCAGGGCTCGCGGCTGTGGACATGTCCGTCTCAGTCATTGGTTTTGCCTGCTTTCCATTCCTGGTACCTGGCCCGCCATTCACTGTTGAGCGGGTAGAGGCCGGCCACGCTGTGGCCCTGTTCCACCATTTCCGTGATGAAGGCTTCCTCGCGCTCCTGGGCGATGGAATCGTCTGCGACTTCCTCAGCCAGCCCCGGTGGGATCACCAGGATGCCGTCGGAGTCGGCCACGATGATGTCGCCGGGCTGGACGGTGGTGCCGCCGCAGGCGATGGTGATGTCCGTGTCCCAGGGGATGTGGCGCCGGCCCAGCACGGCGGGGTGCGGGTTGGAATAGTAGGTGGGCATCTCCAAACCGGAGACGGCAGCGAAGTCGCGGACCCCGCCGTCGGTAATGATGGCCGCCGCGCCCCGGACCTGGGCTCGGAGGGCCAGGATGTCCCCGATGGTGCCGGTGCCCTTCTCGCCGCGGGCCTCCATCACCAGGATCTCGCCCTCGTTAACAGAGTCAATCGCGCGTTTCTGGGCGTTGAAGCCGCCGCCGTGCGTCTCGAACAGGTCTTCGCGGTTGGGCACGTAGCGCAGGGTCCGGGCCTGGCCCGCCACCCGCTTCTCCGGCCGAGTGGAGGTCAGGCCGTCGATACTGACGTTGTTCAGTCCGCGCCTGCGCAGCTGCGCGGACAGCGTGGCGGTACAAACGCTTTCAAGCTTCGCCTTCAGTTCAGGCGACAGCGCGGATGCCGGCGCCCCGTTTTCTGCCGGCAGCCCGGCCGCTTCCCTTGACCCGTACGCTTCTTCCCGCTGCAGATCATCGACCGTGGGCCGGGCACCGAAGTCCGCGAACGGCGTCGTCCCTTCCTCCACCCGGGTAACCAGGTGGCCGGTGGAGAAACCGGAAGTGGCGCCGCCCGCCGTCGTACCTGAACCGGCGCTGCTGACTTCAACCTCGACGACGTCGCCCGGCTTGGCGACCGAGGCGCCGGCGGGGGTGCCGGTCAGGATGATATCCCCCTCTTCGAGGGTGAGCAGCTGGGAGAGGTCCGCGATGAGGCGGGCGAACGGGAACAGCAGGTCTTCGGTGGTGTCGTCCTGGACCGGCTCGCCGTTGTGCCAGGTGCGGATGCGGAGTCCGGCGGGATCCACGGTGTCCGCCGCGATGAGTCCCGGCCCCAGCGGTGTGAAGCCGTCCCCTCCTTTGGAACGGAGGTTGGAGCCCTTGTCCGCGGAGCGCAGGTCGTAGACGCCGAGGTCGTTGCTGGCGGTGACCCATTCGACGTGGCTCCAAGCGTCCTCGACCCTGACGCGGCGTGCGGGTTTGCCGATGATCAGGGCTATTTCGCCTTCGTAGCCAAGCAGTTCGCATCCCGCCGGGCGTTCCACCGCCCTGCCTGTCAGTGCCAGGGATGACGATGGTTTGAGGAAGTAGGAGGGCTGTGCCGGGATGCGGCCCCGCTGGGCGGCGCGGCTCGGGTAATTGATGTGCACGGCGATCACTTTGCGCGCCGCCGCCAGGGTCTCATCTGTGACCTGGTCCAATGGTGGCTCCTCGGGGGATAGAGATCGTATACGATCACTATCCCCCCGTTGCCCGTAATCCGTCAACCCCCAGATCGGGTTTTCCCCGCGTTCTCCATGGCAGGGTCTGCTGTGCCACGGGTGACGCGACGCGTGATGTCAGACGGGTACCGCGGGGCGATCTTCGGCCAGTGTGCGGAGCCGCTTCACAAAATCAGTCTGGTGCGATCCGAGTGCGCCGAAGAACTGCCCGTCCGCCGCTTCGACGGCGGCATTTGCCTTGTTCGCCAGCGCGGCACCCGCCGGGGTGATGGCAAGTGCCCGGGCCCGCGCGTCCGTCGGGTGGGGCAAGCGGCGAAGAAGTCCTTTGGCTTCAAGTGCCCGGAGCACCTGGGAGGTCATCATCGGGTCGGTGTGGGCATGGGATGCCAGGTCCCGTTGGGTGACCGGGTTGTCCGAGTGAAGCCAGGCGAGGGTGGCCAGCAGGACGAACTGCACGTGGGTGAGGTCGAATGGTTGCAGCGTTGAACGCATAGCGGCCTGCCATGTGTTCGTGACCCGCCAGAGCATCAGGCCCGGGCTGTCGTTGGCATCCTCGAACGCGCTTTCCAGGTTCCTGGCCACAGCGGCCGGCCCTCAGGTCATCCGGGATCGAAGGACCTCGACATCGGATTCCTCAAGGGGAATGAGGCCCCGACGGAGTTGATATCCCCAGTTCGGTGACGCTGTCAGCCGCAGGAGTCCCTTGACGCTTTCGACGTCTACCGGCGTCGTGACCTCGTAGCGGATCCGACGACGGAACGGCTTGAAATCGCCCTCATCCGCCTGCCAGATCTCATCGTCCGCGACGGTTCCGATGGCGGTGAACTGCCGCAGGGGTTTGCCGTCGCCCAGGCGTTCGACGGGGGAATAGTAAACGAGTGTGTCGCCGGCTTTCATCCTGGCGAGCCCCGTCTTCTTGCCGTGGCCTATCTGCGCGATTCCGAGGTGTACGCCCCGGCGCACGTGCTCTGCGGACACGACTCCCAGCCATGCGTGGGTTGACGAGGCATGCCCCGGCTTGGGTTCAATCATGAATTTAGTATGCGCGCATACTAAATTGGACGCAAGTGCCTGGCTTCGGGCCTCAGTCCAGGGGAATGGTGATGGCCACCTGGGCTCCGTTGCCGGGTGTGGACTCAATGGAGACGGTGCCTGCGGCTTCGTGAATGGCCATGGTCATCAGGCATACGCCGTATCCGTGGTTCCTGCCCGTGCTCTGGCTGAAGCCCACCCCGTTATCGGTGATGGTCAGGCGGACGCCGTGGTAGACAGCTGCCAGGCGGACCGTCAGCTCTGTGGCGTGGGAGTGCCTGACTACGTTGGTGAGTGTTTCCTGTGCGGCCTGGTAGAGGAGGGTGGCGCAGGTGGCCGGTATGTCCACGCCGTGGTGTGGGGTTTCCCAGCGGACACGGACGCCCTGCCGGCGCAGCGGAACGGTGAGCCTGTCGATGCAGCCGGCGAGTCCGAGGGCATGGAAGTCAGCGGTGAGGTTGCCCGTGAAGACTCCACCAGCGGTATCTTCGTCCAGAACTGCTGCTTGGCCCATGACTTTGCCTGCTTTCCTGCATCCCACACTTTGTATTCGGCCACCAGGTCTGGCTGGATCGGTGTGCCCTTGGACCAATAGTGCCTTCCCGTCATCAAGGATTCCGGCAGTTATCCGCAGGCTGGGTACAGGATTCGGGCAGGGTTCGGCAAGCATGGTCAAACTGCATTTGGGTGACCTGTGAAACTCACATAGCTGCGACTGAAACTTTGATTTAACCGGCCGGAAACCCACGTTCGTGCACGGGCCATACAGTTGAATCCAGACGGCAATAGCTGCCCTCCGATGAACGCGGTCATGATTCCGCGTCCTCCTCCGGAGCGGCTTCCCCGGCCATTTCCGTTCTCTCTTCGCATCACGAAAGGGGTTTCCCATGGATTCGGGAAATGTCGCTTGGATTCTGGCCAGCTCGGCGCTGGTCTGCATGATGATCCCCGCCTTGGCACTGTTTTACGGGGGAATGGTGGGGTCGCGCCGCATTCTGAACATGATGATGATGTGCTTCGGTGGCGCCAGCCTGGTCGCCGTGCTCTGGGCATTGTTCGGCTACTCAATGGCCTTCGGAAATTCCGTCGGCGGACTCGGCCTGATCGGGGATATTTCTGAATTCCCCGGCATGGGGCAGATGCTCGCCAAGGACGATTCCGCATCCATCCCGCTCATCCTCTTTGCCGCATTCCAGCTCTTCTTCGCGTGTGTCACTACGGCCCTGGTTGCGGGCGCGGCTGCAGGGCGCATGAAGTTCGGCGCCTGGATGCTGTTTGCCGGGATCTGGGCCACTGTTGTTTACTTCCCGATCGCACACTGGGTGTTCGCGTTCTCTTCGGCTGATGGCAGCGTCGTCGGAGGGTGGATCGCCAACGGGATCAAGGCCATCGACTTCGCTGGTGGTACCGCCGTACACATGAATGCCGGTGCCGCGGCACTGGCCCTGGCCCTCGTGTTGGGCAAGAGCTCGGGCTGGCCGAAGATGGAGCACACCAAACCGCACAGCCGGCCCCTTGTGCTCGTGGGCGCGGGCCTGCTGTGGATTGGCTGGTTCGGCTTCAACGCCGGCTCCGCCCTATCCGCCGGCCAGTCCGCAGCCGTGGTCTTCCTGAACACGGCCGTGGCTGCCTCTGCAGGACTCCTCGCCTGGGCCTTGGTTGAGCGGCTCCGGCATGGGGCTGCCACCAGCATGGGCGCAGCTTCCGGCCTCATTGCAGCGCTGGTTGCCATTACCCCGGCCTGTGGCGCCGTGAGTCCCCTCGGAGCCCTGGCCATCGGCGCCATCGCTGGTGCGGTCTGCTCCCTGGCGATCGAATGGAAGTTCCGTCTGGGCTACGACGATTCGCTGGATGTAGTTGGCGTTCACCTGGTGGGTGGCATCATCGGCACCCTTCTCATCGGATTGTTCGCGACCGATGCTGCCCCGAATGGAGTGAACGGCCTCTTCTATGGGGGTGGCTTTACCCAGCTGGGGATCCAGGCTGTGGCCACAGTGAGCGTCCTGGTCTACTCCTTCGGCATCACCTGGGTCTTGGCCAAAATCCTGGACCGGACGATCGGCCTGCGCATCAATCCCGAGGATGAAATGCGCGGTATTGACCTCGCTGCCCACTCGGAGCTTGCCTACCTTACGGATGAGGACCCCGTGGAGCTCGGTTCCCCGCAGCGGGCCTAGCGCATTCCCGGCAGAGGGCCGAACCGCGGACCGGTGCCAGCAGTTGCTGGCTTTTAGTTCCGCCGTTCGGCCCTCCGTCGTGTGCTGTCCACTTTGTGCTGTCCAGTGTGTGCTGTCATGTGAACATGACCCTATGCGGATACGAACTCAGCCCAGTCGGGGAATGGGTCTTGGGGTAGCTGTGCGTCTGGAATGTAGGTGTCGGGCGGGATGTTGTCGGACTCGGGCAGGATGTTTTCGGGCAGGGTTTCGTCGGGCCAGTGGGGTGGTTCGTGGTCTGGTTGTTCGCTGGGGTAGTGGCGGCCGGTGGGTGAGGTCCAGCCGGGTGGTTTGGTGTTGGTGGCTTGTGTGGGTTGCCAGGCGGTGTTGTGTTTGAGGCGATGGTGTTTGGGGCAGGGTTGGGCGAGGTTGCTGATGCCGGTGGTGCCGCCGTCCGCCCAGGCGAGGAGGTGGTCGGCGTCGTTGTCCAGGGAGTGGTTGGTGCAGCCGGGGAAGGGGCATTTGCCGTCTCTGAGCCGGAGC
>DATCNU010000103.1:0-4203 GCA_036565085.1 Arthrobacter sp. | reverse complement strand
GGCGCGGAACTCCTCGGCGAGGTCGCGCAGTATGAAAACATGTTCCGGCTCTGCTACCTCCGCGGCCCCGCGGGCATCATCATCGCCCTGGCAGAGCAGATCGGCTGACGCGAGCCTGCACTCGGCACCGAGCGCAACACGGAACACGCCGGACACCGAGGCACATCGAACAAGTAGTGCACGCTGAGGGATCCTCAATCGGGCACACATTGAGCGTGCACCAACTGCCGACATGCTGGTCGCTGCGCTCTATGAGGCGGTCGTGCCGTGGGCCGTGATCCAGATTAGGAAATGCCTTGGCGCAGTGTTTCCCGATCACGAGCAGGTTTGGATGCCGGCGGGATGAGCAGCGTCGGCGGTGTGGGCTCTGCTGACGGCCTGGGCAGGCTCTACGCCGCCGCCACCACGGGCGTCGAAGGCGCCCCGCCGTTCCTGACGGCCGCCACCGTGGATGCCATGGCCGAAGAACAGGTCTGGGGCCTGGACCGGGCCTCCGGTCTGGAGAACGCCTTCGCCGTCGTGTTCATGAAACCGCAGCCGGCCCGCAACTTCGGGAGCCACCGGGCTTTCGGCCACGAGGGGGCCAACGCGGCGCTCGGATTCGCCGCTCCTTCCTATGGACTCGGGTTCGGGTGCGTCCCCCGGCGCAGTGAAGAGGGCGGCACTAACGGCCGGGCGCAGCGGCTCTCCCTCGTGGTGCGGAAGGCGGCGCACGCCGCGGGCCGCGAGTTCCTCAACTTGTAGCAGCGTCATCGCCAGCCTAGGGTGGGCCGGGATGAGCACCACGGAAGAAACAAGCGCCAAGCCGCCGTCCCCGGCCCGAAGACTGTGGCGGATCGTGGCCAGCAGCGTCTCTTCGGTGCTCCTGTGGCCACGCCTGCAGCTGGCCGCCAAGGCGGGCCTGGCCGCCGGCATGGCCTTCTTCATAGCCCCGTACATGCCCGGGTCCGCGGCCGACTACCCCTACTACGCGCCGCTGGGCGCCCTCGTCGCGATGTACGAGAACATCGCCGGCTCCATACGCCAGGGCCTGCAGACACTCGTGGGGCTGGGGCTGGGCATCGGACTGGCCTCCGTGCTGTTCGTCCTCGGCGACCCGTCACCGGTTACCGTCGCCATCGTCATGGCGTTCGGCGTCGTCCTCGCCGGGCTCCCGCGGATCGGCTCGGGCCGCGACTGGATTCCGACGACGGCGCTCCTGGTCCTGCTCGTCCACGGCCACAATGCGGACAAGTTCTCCTTCGGCTACCTCCTCCAGATGGGGGTCGGTGTGACCGTCGGAATCGTCGTAAACCTCCTCGTCTTCCCGCCGCTGCATTTCCGGGCCGCTGCACTGAGCCTGGCGGAGCTCCGGCTCGCGCTCGCCCGGCAGCTGTCGGACATGGGCAATGCCCTGAAGGAGAGCTGGCCGCCGGAGCATGAGGACTGGTCCGGCAGGTCCGAGTCGCTGGCCGGTTCGGGCCGCTCTGTCCGGCTGGCCGTGCAAAAGGCCGACGCCAGCCGGCAGGCCAATCCCCGCCGCCGGCTCCATCCCCGGGATGTGGACCTGGATTACCGGAACCTGCGGGACCTGGAATGGCTGACGTTCCACATCCAGGACGTGACCCAAGTCCTGTCGGATGTCATCTGGGCGACGGACGCCCCCTTCGTCATCCCTGACAAGTACACCGAGCCCCTCGCAGACGCCATAGCGGCGGTGGGCGACGTCCTGCGCTCCACCGGGGAGGAGAGTCCGGAGCGGCAGTCGGAGCTGACCAAAACCGCGGACGACGCCGTGAAGGAGCTCACCGGACGGGTCGCCGCGGACGATGCGGCAACGGACGGACCCAGCGCCGTGGAGTCGATCCTGCTGAGCCTGCACCGGATGCTGCGCGTTGTAAAGTCCTCGGCCCGCGCCTGAGCGAATGCCCGGCCATGGTCCATTCCTAACGAAGAGTGTCAGGTTGAAATCTAAGACCCTTGGAAGCGTGTGTCAATAAATGACTCAGACCACCCTAGTCTGTGACTGTTAGTTCAGAATGGCGGTTTTTTCACAGCTCGGTTTGGCGGTTTTAGCTGATTCCGATGACGAGGGTGGAGCGTGCGGCCTCGATGACGTCGTCGGTGATGGTGCCGAGTTCGTTGATTTTCATGACCCGTTCCACCTGGGTGAAGAGCCGGTCGATGAGGCGGAAGTTGCCCCTGGTGATGCGGGCAACGGCGGCGACTGCCTGAGCGTCGGTGAAGTCCTCGGGATTGAGGGTCTGGCCGAGTTTGCGCCACCGGCGCTCCAGAACGAAATGGAGTTCTTCCTGGGCGAGCGGGCGGTATTCGTGGGCGAAGCCGACCCTGCTGTAGAGCTGGGGGTACCGGCTGAACCATTTTTCGATGCCGGGCATGCCGATGAGGATCAGGGCGGTGTTGTCCCGGTCGTAGCGGTCACGCAACAGTTCCACGGCTGTGGCGCTGAGGCGCTCGGACTCGTCGATGATCAGCAGCTCGACGTGCTTGCCGATGCCGGTGGGGGGCCGGTCTTCTTGCCGATCTTCTCCAGGTGCAGATCATCTTCTGCGACATGAGCACACCATCGAAGGACACCGGCCCGGACGGTAAACCCGTCTGGACGGTCTACGGCCAGCTCAGGGACCAGCTGGTAGCCGGAGGGATCCAGGCCGAGCAGATCCGCTTCATCCAGGACGCCCCGAAACCTGAGCAGAAAGCCGCCCTGTTCGCCCAGTGCCGCACGGGAGAGGTCGCCGTACTCATCGGCTCCACGGCGATGATGGGCACCGGCACGAACGTGCAGCTGCGCGCCAAGGCCGTTCACCACGTGACCTGTCCTTGAGTCCGGCTGACCTGACCCAGCGGGACGGCAGGATCATCCGGCAGGGCAACGCCAACGCCTCGGTGCACAACTTCAAGTACGCCACCATCGGCAGCTATGACAGTGCCGCGTGGGACGGGATCCAGCGCAAGGCCACCATGATCCAACAGGTCCTCCGCGGACGCCTGGACATCCGTGAAATTGAGGACGTCGGGGATCTGGCCCTGAACGCAGCCCAGATCAAAGCCGCGACTTCCGGTAACCCGCTGGTGATGGAAAAGATCGAAGCCGACACGGCACGGACCAAACTCGAACGGCTCAAACGCGCCCACGAGAAAGGCCAGAACTCCCTGGAATGGACCCGCGCCTCAGCCGAAGCAAGCATCGCAGCCGCCGGAACCAAACTCCCTGCCCTGAAGGAAGCCATAGCGAGAATCACCCCGACGGCCGGGGAGGGCTCCACAGCTGTCATCGACGGCCGGCGGCACGAGAAACGCGCCGACGTCGTGGGCGGCATCTCCGAATGGGTGCGCACGCACACCCCCGAGTACGGGAACTACAACTACCAGGCCCGGAACTACGGCACCATCGCCGTCCTGGGCGGGCACGAGCTCCAGCTCCGCAACGCCGAAAGAGACTCGCGCCTGGGCTCCTACCAGGACCTGGCCATCACCATCAAAGACGTTCCCGCCCCGGCAACCGTCTTCAGCCGCCTGGAACTCCTCGACGGCAGCATCGGGATCATCACCAGACTGGAAAACAAGGTAGCCGGCCTGCCCGACTACGCGGCGCAGCTGGAACACACCATCGCGGAAAGGAGAGGCGTACTCGCGGACGTGGACAGCCAGCAAGGCAAGCCATTCAAGCACGAGGAACGGCTGACGGAGGCCCGCGCGCTGTGTGCGGAGCTGGAGGCCAAGCTCAAAGCCTCCATCGACCCCCCACGAACTGAGGAAATTAATCACCAACCGTCAACCCCTGCAGCTGCTGCCGGCGGAACGGAACCGACTCCGGGCCTGGAAGACAGCCTCCGCGCCAAGGGCGCGCCGGAACAAGCTATCCGGGCCCGCCTCCAGGCCGAAAAGATCATGAAGTACCCGATCACCCACGCGGCAGCCGGAAGAGGGACCAGCGCCGGAAAAACAAGCCCGGCGGCCGACCTGTCACAGACTAGGAACAATACGCGCGGACAAACACGCTGACGGAGGCAACGCACGACGGCGGCCGCGGATCTGAGGTCCGCGGCCGCCGCCACCCCGCTAGGGGGTCATGTGCCAGAACCAGCGAAGGACATCAACCAACAATCGGATGATGTTCACCACCAGGTTCCAAGCGCCCCATGGCTTCTCCCGCTTACGCTTCGAAGACACACCGGCACCTCCTCCCGAAGGAAAAAGGTG
>DATCNU010000102.1:0-8433 GCA_036565085.1 Arthrobacter sp. | reverse complement strand
GGAGGCCGAGATCGATGGGTGGGTCGAGGAAGCCGAGGCCGGTTACGACCTTGAGGAGCTGAAGGCGCGGATGGGGCGCCCTGCCCGGGGCGCGGAGGCGTCTCAGGTCGTTCCCGTACGGCTGACGGTCGAGGAGCTTGCAGCGGTAATGGCACGGGCAGAGCGCGAGCACCTCAACCGGTCCGAAGCGATCCGCGCCGCCCTGACCGCTTGGTCACACGCGGCGTGATCGTCCGCCGCTCCGCACACAAGCACGGGATCAGCACCGCTGACGGGATCGAGGCGGCGACCTGGCCGCTGGTATCAGTCCCCTTGGACGATGAGGACCCGCGCAGGTTCCTCCGCCTCGGCTTCGACACCCACGGCCGGCTGCTGGAACTCGTATTGCTGGTCTGGGACGACGGTAGCGAAGAACTCATACATGCGATGAAATGCCGCCCCCAGTACCTCGGGATGCTCGGCTAGCACTATCTCGCCAGAGCATCGACACCGACTTCGATTGTGCGCTCACCGATCGACCTTCGGCACTGCCGGTCGGGTCCCACTGGATGAAGGACTCCTCACCGGACGCTAAGGAGCGGCTACGACCTATGACCTTGTCTTCCCCGCGGCCCCGCCCAGTGCCTGGTCATGATAAAGAAAACCCGATCCCTCCGACAACGAAAAATACGCCCATGAGCATGTACATGAATCCCATGCCCTTAATCGTCGGCACGTCAGCGAACGTAAATCCCTCAGGTCTGATTCCACGGCTCTCCTTGTAAATCCTCGACCACGTACTCGCGGTTCCATTGATATCTCGGAAGACGTGCAGCCCAAACAGGAACAAGAACAGACCAGCTACGCTCACGCCGATGGCAACCCAGTTCACCCTGGTTATGACGCCGATAAGGAAGGTCCCCAAGAAAAGCGCAATGAAGCACCAGTAGAAGGCCCTGGCTGGTTGAGGCAATTCGGTAAAGAGCCGCTTGATCGCCTGGAGAGTTTTGATGACGCACCTTCCCTGGATTGGTCGCACCTAGGGAGTCTTGAGGCCCTGTCACCGACCATACATTGCGGCCTCTAGACGGAGACCGTGGAGCGTCCGCTCAAGGATCCCGGAACGTGCTTCGGCCAGGGTGCCGTCGTCCTCAATTCCGGGCTCGCCGTGCTTGAACGACCCGCACTATGAGCTCCAAACCTGCCCCTATCCAAAGGAGCGCCAGGACGACTATCGACGTCGGGAGGAACAGAATATCGAGGCCGGCTCCTGCAGCGATGTCCTCGGTACCATTCGGCTGCGGGCCTTCGAGCATTCCCGCCACATAGCCGACGAGTTGTGCTGCCGTTCCTAAGGTGGCGGCAGCCCAGATCCACCTTATCTGTGTCTTGTGCGCGACCAGAAAGCCGAAGGCCGCCGTCCCAAGTGCCACGATTGAGACGAGCGTAAGCCGGACGGTAAAGATTTCGGACGTTGACGGCTGCGGAGCGGTTGCGGGTATCCAGGCAGCCAAGAAGAAGATCCAAATCAGACCCAAAACCAACACCGAATGCGGGGGCCGGACCCGGCGGTTGGTCCGTTGCCACATCACGCCGTCAAACTGCCATTTCATGTCGGGTGTGAACGCAGGATGCCATTGTTGCCCATCCCACCACCACATCTTGTCCTCGGAGAACCGAGCAAAGGACGGTTTACGCTGCACGGCGCCTCCCTGCATGTCAGTCCAGGCTGAGTCTACGACCCGTCAGGCATCCTGAGCCTCTGACCACACTGCCCGTAAGCCGGTCGATCACCGTGCCGTGGAAGCCCGCCGCCACGTTCCGCGCAGTTGCTGGCCTAAGCCATGTACGTAAGACCCGCACGCTCAAATGCACGGTGACGGGGGGATTACTGCAACCATGTTCCCTATGACTGGAATGAAGATCGGTTATGCCCGATAGTTGAGCATGAGACGTGTCCACCCGAGGTCGTGTCACTCGACGCCAGCGGTAAGTCGACATCGAGCGCTGGGGCGGCGCGATTCCGTGTCTCACGTCAATTAAGGACGAGCCGGCATTTTCCGAAGCTGTCTGCAGAGGTTAAAGTTGCCGTCCCCTGCGGTCCCAATCTTCCCTGCGGGCTTCTTCTTCGTTCCAGAACGGTGTGTCGTTGCGGCGAACGCGGAGCAGGTGGCCGAAGAAGATCACATTGACTGCGAAGAGCGCAGCCGTGATGAAAAAACCTACAGGCTCCCACTCCCTGCCCGACACGATGCCCAGATTCAGCAGCATGAGGATGGCGCTGAGGATGATTAGGACCAGCACGGCCCCGAAAGTGAATCTAAAGCTGCCACGCGTCATTCGTGGTTCCAGCCGCTTGCGGCCTTCTGTTTCCGCCATATTCGGAGCCTACAACCGCGGGCCTTGCCCGGAATAGGGTCCCGATACGACAGCAGCCGGCTTACGGGGAATCGTGAGTGTCGAGATCGTTGGGCCGGCGTCGAGGCGTTGACGGAGTGTTGTGATCTCGTTGTGCTGGGCGGCGATTTGGGACAGGGCTTTGGATTGTAACTGTTTGAGGTTGGCGAGTTCGGTGTTTTTGGTGTTCAGGCGTTGACGCAGGGTTTCCAGTTCGGCCTTGAGCCGTTGGATCCGGGCGAGCCGCGGATCCGGTTGCTGGCCGGTTTGCTGGGCTGCGTTCCGCTGCTGGTCGAACTCGGCCTTTAGGTGAGGATAGGTGCGGTAGAAGGTCGCGCGGGGTATTCCGGCGAGGGCGCAGAGGCTCTTGATGTCGCACTTGAGGTTGTCGGGGATGGGGCCTGCGAGGAGTTGCTGCATCGCTGCCCGGATCCTGGCTTCGGCTGGCTGCTCAGGCATCGTCGGCGACCTCCTTGTTGGCTTGGGCGTCGTCGATCTCGGCGACGATACGCATGGACCGGTCGAAGGCGGCTTGAGCACGGGCCTTTTCGGGCGGGGAGAGTTTGGGGTTGCCTAGGAAGACGGTCTGGGTGTTGCTGGCGTGGTCGGCCCAGATGTTCCGGTGCCGGGGGTGGTGGGTGGCTTGGGGGCAGCGGGTCGAGTCGCACATTCCGAGCAGAGGTTCCTCAGCGTCAGGGGTGCCGGCGAGTGTCAGGCAGAGCGCTTTTCGCGGGTCGGAGAACCAGCAGTAGTTGCCGACGCCTAGGTGCAGGGTCTTTGCCTTGGTCTTCAGGATCCGCTCGACACGGCGGTCGTCGATGACGGTGACCGGGCCGGCTTGGTGCTGTTCCAGGATTTGGTCGACGGTTTTGAAGGTAGTGATGAGGTCGCGGGCGCCAGCGCCGGAGGGCAGGACGCCGCGCTGGTAGTCCTCGTAGGCCGCTATGGTCAGCCGGAGGTGTTCGGCCTCTTCCTCTGCGGCGACTTCTGCGGCGAAGGCCGCTTGGTGTCCGCCGGGGCGTGCGGTGTAGCCCTCAGTGGTGGCGACGCTGACGTGTTTGAGGTGCAGTTTCGCGGCCATGAGACCATGTGGGCGGTGGGCGATCGCCATCGCGAGCGTCCGTCGCAGTGCTCTTGGGTTGACCGGGCCGTCGGGCAGCGGCTCCAGTCCGAGCCGTTGGCCGTTCTCGCTGTTCACGAATGAACGCAGGGCCGTGTAGCGGGATCCGCTGTTGTTGGATGCCTTGGCGAATAGCGGCTCGCCCGGAGGGGTTCCGGTGAGGGTTTCGGCGGCGGCGATGGCGCAGTGGACGTCTTCGATGACGACCCACGAGTCCTCTTTTCCTCCGAAGGTTTCGCCCTTGTGGCGCCGGGAGAGGACGCGGTACCGAGTTCGGCCGCCGGCTCGTTCTTCTTGCCGTCGGCATCCGCTGGTCAGTTCGGCCAGCTCCGAGGCGCGCATGCCGGACAATGCTGAGGTGAGGATGTAGGCGGCCGAGGTTACTGCGTAAATCGTGGCGTCGAGTTGGTGCCGGGCCATCGGAGTCGCCCAGGGGACCGGCTCGCCGTCACTGTGCCGGGGAACGTGGACTGCATCGCGGCACCAGGGATGTTGGAGGCCACACTGCCTGACCCAGCGTTCCAGTTCGGGGCGGAGGGACTCCAGGTCCCGGCGGTGGCCCATCGCTCCTGCGTTCCCGACGACGTACGGGTGCCAGCCCAGGTGCAGGAGCGGATCGTCCGGTTCCCATCCGTGCTTGAGCCTCCGGGTGACGGCGGCCGTCGTGGTCCGCGGGGCGGGGATCCCGGCCTCGCCGTGCTGCTCGATGGCTTCGCGCAGGCGGCTGATCTCCCCGGTGGGCAGGCCTCGTCGCGAGGCGGCGTCCCGCTGGTCGGCCGCCTTGGCCCTCGCCGCTTCGCTGGCCAGCGGCGGAGCGATCGTCTCCACCAGGTAGAGGCAGTCGGCCAGCAGGGGCCGCAGCTGCGTGTCCGGGACAGGCGGTACGCGGTTCTCGCCGGCGCGAACATATCCGGCGACCTCGTCCGCGCTGTGACCGGACCATGGGGTGAAGTCGGGCCGGTAGCTGTCGGTGAGGATCTCCGTATAAAGGGCGAGGAACTGCGGGGCGCGCACCATCGCTGCCGTAGTGGCAGGTGAGAGGGGCCGGTCAGGATCGGTGATGCTCCGCGATGCCGTGGCCAGGTAGGCATCGCAGTGGTGCTGGCGGACCTGTTCCAGCGCCGTGACACCGGCTGCGTTGAGGTGATTGAACCACAGGGCCAAGTGCTTGAGCTCCTTCCAGAGCGAGTTCGGGTTCAGCGGGACACGGAACGCCCGCGGGAGGGTGGCCACGTCCGGATGCAGCGGAGCCAGCCGGGCCATCAGGTACTCGCGGGCTACCTGCCGCCATCGCGGGTTGATGATGGCGGTGAAGTCCAGAATCTTGCGGTGCGTGCCCATGACAACCGGGGCGTCGGCGAGACCGGTGAGATCCCAGACGTCCTGGTCGAAGACGGGTCGCGGGCTTCCGGGCTCACGCCGCAGGCCCGCGGTCTCGATCACCGGCATCGCGTGGAACGGGTGGCGCCGTGCAGGGCCCGGGACGGCAGAAGGACTGGTTGTCACTTGGATTGTTCCTCCGGGTGCAGGGGCAGGAAAGGAGCGGGTTCGGCGGCTTGCCGGGCGGCGGCGTCGATGGCGGCGTTGCCGAAGCGGGGCAGGATGTCCTCGTCCAGCCGGATCGAATAGGGGCCGAAGACCTGCAGGAACTGGGCGCTGGTCATGTGCCGGGACTGCCGGGCGAAGTACTCCTTGAGCCGGAACAGGTTGGGCAGGTGGCGTGGAGCGAACGCAGCGAGTGGACACAGCAGGCAGACCCACGGGCGGGCCGGACAAAGGGTGCCTGCGGGTGCGTGCGGGCTGTCGAGAGGGCTCACGCACGCGGCAACGAACACGTCCTGCTCGCCGGAAAGGAGCGCTTGGATGCCCTCTGTGTTCAGGCCTGCGTCTCCGACCAGACCAGGGAATGCCGCGGCGAACGCCGCAGCATCCTCATCACGGGTGATGACCGGCGGACCGGCCTTGCGGCGGATGTCGCCCTGCGCCTGTTCAATGATCCCGTCCAAGGCGTCCAGCTGGGCGGGAGTGTGGGAGCTGAGGTAGTGATCGCCCTCGACCCTGGCACTGTGGTTCGGATCGATCGTCGCGCGCCCCGTCCACATTTTGCGGTCGCGCCGCTGGTGGTAGGTAGCCCGGATCCGCCCGCCGTGGAGCGGGAACGGCTCTCCGCCATCGTCCAGCAGGCCGGATGACTCAATCCATTTGCGGCGCCGGGCCTGGGCGCGCGGGTCGGAGAAGACCTTCGGCGGACGGATCCCCAAGCCGCCACGCCCGGGGCCGAGGTGGAGCCACAGCTTTTCCGATAGCTCCCCGGCGTGCTCGCGCAAAGGAACCGAGTGCTCCAGCCAGCGGTCCAGCAGCCGCACTGCGTCCCGGGGCAGGTTGAGCGCCTCATTCCCGGTGCGTCCTTTGCGGTAGGAGAGCAGGACCGTGCTCCTCGACGTCCGGGTGATGTCCGCGAGTTTCAGGCCGTCAATGCCGTCAGGCACGATCCCGGTGCGCATCGCGAAGAGGGTGAGATAGGCCAACGCCGTATCCGTGGCCGGGAAGAGCGCGGCTTCCAGCTGTGCGATCTGTGCGGGATCGACAGTGCTTTGCCCGGCATCGAGCCGCTCGGCGGTTGCCCGGGCCGCGATAGGACCGGCGTGAAGCCAGAGCCACGACAGGTTGTCCCCGGTGGCGCCGCGCATCGACGGGTCGGTTCCCCGTGTGGCCGCGACCAAGGCTTGCCGGTGTGCCCGGTGGGCTTCTGCGATCCGCTCGATGCACTCAGCCTCCAATCGTCGCCATTCGCCATCGCTGTAAGGCACGTTCGGTTGGCTCTTCGTCGCTTGGTTGATCCGCCGTCCTGCCAGGTGGACACGGATCCCGTGCTCCAACCCTCCGCAGGCTTCCTGGAAGGCCCTCAGCACTGCCCGGATCCGCCGCTCTCGGTGGTAGTCACAGGTCAGCCAGTACCGAACCAAGGTCGCCGTGGACAGATCCGCAAGACTGCCGGCGACGCCCAGCTTGTCAAGGTCACGGGCCATCCGGCGCATTGTCGTCATGTACTGCTGGGCCACCGAGCGGGTCCGGATCGGTCCGTGCGGGTGTGTGGCCGCCGCCAGCCCGGCAGCCAGATCCGCAGCCAGGCTCGGGTCGGGGAGGTCGTGGAGGGCGCCGAGGTGGACGACGCCGCCAGGGAGAGTGAACCGGACAGCCAACGGTTGCAGGATCTCGGCCGGCATCAGATCTCTCCTTCGAACTCAGCGACGACTTCCGGTCCGGCGAGCAGCGCCCCCGCGGTTTCATACGCGTCCTTGTAGATCCGTTGGGTGTCGAGCAAATGCAGATACGCCTGGGTCGTGGCCGCGCTGGCGTGGCCCAGCAGGTCTCGCAGGATCAGCAGCGGATCGGCCTTGGTGAGGTAAAGAGCCAAGGCGTCGTTGCCGTCGGCATCGATCGCCAGTTGCGCGGCCTGCTGGTAATAGCCGCGGACCAGCCGCTCCATGGTCGCCATCGCGAAAGAGTGCCGGGTGACATGCGGATGGACGTGCGGAAAGGAAGGCTCGAAGCGGTCCCGGACTCGCTTCGCGGTCCGGCGCAGCACCGTCGCCCAGTCCACGAAGGGCCTCCCGTCGGTCTGCACCGCCAGCAGCGCGCTACCACCGCCCGGTGCCACCAGGCGCAGCCGCTCGCCCGGCGTAAGAGCATGCCAGCGGCGGCGGGTTCCGTTGATGAGCGCACCGTCGTGCGTAGGTTCCTCGACGATCAGCGGATCAGGGGGCCGCCAGCGCGATCCGGGCGTCGCTGCCGCGCGTTCCCAGCCGATATAGTCATGGACCCGAGCCAAATCGTCGTAGTCGATCCAGGTCGAGCGGCCCCTCCTGCCTTTGGTCGTCGGAGGAGCAAGGACCATCGGAACCGGCACCACCGTTCGGCGGCGCGGCAACGGCGGCACCTCATATACCGTCAGATGCCTGAACTCCTGCAGACGCAGCCCGCTGGAGAGCGCAAGACCGATCATGGCGGCATTGCGGCCTGTCTCGCGCCCCCGGAACCCATCGTCCCGTTCTCCCGCCGGATCGTTGCCAGCCAGGGCGTGCATCAGTAGCCCGGCGAACGGCCTCTCCAAGTACTTCCGGCTGGCGTGGGCATTGCCGGTGCGAACGGAAGCGAGATTCCTGTCCACCTCGATCCGGGCCCCGTCCGGGCGAGTTACCGCCTGCTGAACATATGAGAACGGGACCGCTGCAGCGTGCCCGTTCTCCACCGCCCACCGGTAGAACGCCGAAAGCGTCCTCACCGCCAGGTTCCAACTCGACGGGCTTAGCCGTACCTCCAGCGGACCCGAGAGCCTGTACTCGGCGTACATGGACAACGCCGCACGAAGCCGGTCCCGGTCGGCGAACACCGGAACACCTCGGTCATCAAGGAACTCCGCCCAGGCCTTGAGCGCCTGCGCATAGGTAAGCCACGACTTCGGCGATGGCGCCCCGCTGACGGGGAGTTCTCGAAGCCAGCGGTTCATCGCCACCGTCGGCCGCGGGCCATCAGCATCTTCCAAGCAGAGATCATCATCGACGAGGACCGGCATGGCATCCCGGATCAGCGGTCTGCCGGACAGCCCCCACCCTTCCCATCCAACCGAGCTGAAGGAATGCAGGATCACGGGACAAATCTGACATGAGACACAAGCCGGAGCAAGAAATAAAAGCCGTACAATAGGCAAACAAACGCCCCTGCGAGACACGGCCAAACCGCAAAGCTAATGCCCGGGTCTCGACGAACGACCAGGACCTTACCGCCCAACGCAATGCCCTCTTTGCTCTGGGTGTAGAGGAGGCCCAGATCTTCGTCGATCACGGACTTACGGGAGCGAATCGGGTGCGCCCTGGGCTCCGTGAAGCGATGGCAGCGTGCAGAGCAGGCGATACGCTCGTGGTGACCAAGCTCGA
>DATCNU010000101.1:0-27257 GCA_036565085.1 Arthrobacter sp. | reverse complement strand
GGCGGCGGCACCGCCGGCGGCGCCGCCGTCGGCAGCGCCGCCGTCGGAATCTACCGGGACCCCGGCAGGAAGGGGCCCGCCCGAGCGGGCCCAGCCGTCCAGCAGGTCCGCGGGCAGGCCCACGGCGAGCCGGCGGCCGTCCACGTCGACGGTGATGGTGCGCCGCCCGCCGTCCGGGACCGCTGTGCCGAAGCCCGGATCCGCCGGGACCTCGCCGGCAAAGTCCGTCTCGATCCAGCGCGTGTGGATGCCCAGGCCGGTTTCCGATATGAAGTCCGGCGCCCGGACCACGGCGCGGTGGAACGGCAGGACGGTGGCCACGCCGGTGATATCCATCTCCGCAAGGGCACGGCGGGCCCGGCGGAGCGCCTGCTGCCGGTCTGCGCCGGTGACGATCAGCTTGGCCAGCAGGGAATCAAACTGCGGCGGCACAAAGGAGCCCGCACGGACGCCCGAGTCCAGGCGGATGCCGGGTCCGGTGGGGCCGCTGAACGTCGCAATGGTCCCGGGCGACGGCAGGAAGCCCCTGCCCACATCCTCGGCATTGAGCCGGAATTCGAAGGAGTGGCCGCGCGGTTCGGGGTCGGATGTGAAGCGCAGCGGCTCCCCTGCCGCGATGCGGAACTGCTCCTGCACCAGGTCGATTCCGGTGGTCTCCTCGGTGATCGGATGCTCCACTTGCAGGCGGGTGTTCACTTCCAGGAACGCCACGGTGCCGTCGGCTGCCACCAGGAACTCCACAGTGCCCGCGCCCGAGTAGGACGCTTCGCGGCACACTGCCTTGGCGGCGTCGTAGATCTGCCGGGTCTGCTGCCCGGTGAGGAACGGCGCGGGAGCCTCCTCCACCAGCTTCTGGTGGCGGCGCTGCAGGGAGCAGTCGCGGGTTCCCACCACCACCACATTTCCGTAACGGTCGGCCAGGACCTGTGCCTCCACGTGCCGGGGACGGTCCAGGTAGCGCTCAACGAAGCATTCGCCCCGCCCGAAAGCCGCTACGGCCTCCCGGACGGCAGAGTCGAAGGACTCCTCGATCTGGTCCATCCCGCGGACCACCTTGAGGCCGCGTCCGCCGCCACCGAACGCGGCTTTGATGGCGATTGGCAGGCCGTGCTGTTCGGCGAACGTGCGTGCCTCCGCAGCGGAGGCCACGGGGCCATCACTGCCTGCCACGAGCGGCGCTCCGGCGCGGACGGCGATCTCCCGCGCAGTAATCTTGTTGCCCAGCTGCCGGATGGCCTCCGGCGACGGGCCGATCCAGGCCAGGCCCGCATCGAGGACCGCCTGGGCGAAATCGGCATTCTCGGACAGGAAGCCGTAGCCGGGATGCACCGCGTCGGCGCCGGACCCGGCCGCGATGTGCAGCAGTTTGGCGATGTCCAGGTACGTTTCCGACGGCGTGTTGCCGCCCAGGCTGTACGCCTCACTGGCGGCCGCGACGTGCATGGCGTCGGCGTCCACGTCGGCATAGACAGCCACGGATTCGAGCCCGGCGTCATCACAGGCACGGGCGATGCGGACGGCGATTTCTCCGCGGTTGGCGATCAGGACCTTGCGCATTCAATTGCTCACTTTTCTGGGGAAGAGTTGGAAGGGTTGGACGGCAGCTGGTATCCGGGGGCGATGCGGAACCGGAGGTGGCCACCGATGGGAACCTGGGCTGCAACATCCACTTGGTGCTCCACCACCACCCCAATCACGGGGTAACCGCCGGTGATCGGGTGATCGGCCAGGAACAGCACAGGAAGGCCCTCCGGGGGGATCTGGATGGCGCCTGCCACCGTTCCCTCACTGGGCAGCTCGCCCTCCCGGCTGCGCCGGAGGGGCTCGCCTGACAGGCGCATGCCCATCCGGTTGGACCGCGGGGTCACTTCCCAGTCCTGGCCGCAGAGTGATGCCAGGGCGGCCGCGTCGAACCAGTCGTCGCGCGGGCCGGGGACGATGTCCAGCAGGGTAGTGCCGGCGTCGGGGAATTCGGGCTGCAGCTCCGGCGCGCCCACCACGTTCGAGGCGGTTGCCCTGCCGGCAGCGAGTACCTGGCCGGATGCCAGCGGAGGAGGGCCGAGGCCGGACATGGTATCCGTGGAACGACTGCCCAGCACGGGGTCGGCTTCCACCCCGCCGCGGACGGCAAGATAACTGCGGAAGCCGCGCTCCGGCACACCCAAAGTCAGGATTTCCCCGTCAAGGAGGGCGAAGGCAGTGGCCGCGGGCATGGTGCGCAGTCCATCGTTTTCGGCAGCACCGCTTCCGGCGGCCGACGGCGACAGAACAGTCAGTGCCGACTCCGCGCCGGCCACCGCCAGCACCTGGTCGCCCACGGCCTGCACGCGCAATCCGCCGGCCACGCTTTCGACGACGGCCGCAGACGGCTGGTTGCCCACGATGCGGTTGGCGCGCCTCAGGGAGGCACGGTCCAGGGCACCGGAAGCGGAAACTCCGAGCCTGGCGTATCCGGGGCGGCCCAGGTCCTGGACCAGGCTCTGGAGCCCCGGCGACAGGATCCGGAGTCCGGAGCGCACCCCAGGCGCCGCTCCGGATTGCCGAGTGTCCTGCCCCGAAACCAGCTCCTCCGTGCCCAACTCCTCCGTGCCCAACTCCTCCGTCGTGTTGCCGGAAACCTCAACCGTCCCGCGCACCGCCCGGAACTTCACGCGGTCCCCCGGTGCGGCCAGGGCAGGCTGCTCCCGGCCCAGGTCCCACATGCGGGCCGCAGTGCGGCCGATCAGCTGCCAGCCGCCCGGAGACTTCCGCGGGTACACGGCCGAATAATTCCCGGCCAGGGCCACGGACCCGGCAGGAACGGCGGTCCGGGGCGAATCGCGGCGCGGGACGTCCAGCAGTTGGTTCTCCCCCACCATGTAGCCGAATCCGGGCGCAAAACCAGCGAATGCAACGGTCCACACCTGGCCGGAATGGGCAGCTATGACGCCATCGGTTCCGAGGCCGGTCAGCCGGCCGACCTCGGCGAGGTCTTCGCCGTCGTACACGGTGTCAATCTGCACCAGCTTGCCTTCGGCATGCGGCCGGACGGTCAGATCCATGTCCAGCAGGAGGCCGGACATCCGGCGCGCCGCGGCGGGCGAGTCCGCCTTGACCATCACCGTTTCGGCGGCGGCCAGGACGTCCACCTGGCCGGGCAGCGGCTCCTCCAGCAGGAGAGCCTGGAGGGCCATCACATCGTGGAGGCCGGAGAGTTCGGCGAGTACCGCCGCCGTGCCCACCGGCCGCACGCTGAGCACTTTGGCCGGCGCTGCGGGTTTGCGAATTGTGTGCATCGGGACCATGCCGCGCCGCTCAGGCGTGGCTCTCCTGGCCGGGGATTGCCTGGAGCAGGCGGAGATCCTCTTCCGGTTGCGGGTTGCGGCCCAGGACCAGCCCCACGATGGTCACCATCGACGCCACGAGCAGGTACACGGCGATCAGGTACCAGTTCCCGGACGCGGCGTAGAGGGCCGTGAAGATCAGCGGCGCCACAGCGCCGCCGATAACGCCTGCCAGCGTATAGGCCAGCGAACTGCCGGCGTAGCGCAGGCGGGCCGGGAACTGCTCGGTGATATAGGCCGCCTGGGGTCCGTACATCAGGGCATGGAAGCCGAGGCCCACCACGACCCCGACGGTCAGCAGCACCTCTGACTTGCCCTGGATCATCAGGAAGAACACCGGGATCCAGACGGCGGTTCCGGCGGCCGCGATGCCATAGACCAGGCGGCGGTTGAAGCGGTCGGTCAGGGCGCCGGCGGCCGGCATCAGGAACAGCTGGAAGGCGGATCCGATCAGGATCGCGGCCAGGACGTTGCCGGTGGTCATGCCCAGTTCCTTGGTCGCGTACACCGCCACGAACACGGTAAACAACGCGTAGAGCACATCCGGGCAGACCCGGGAGAGGGCGGCGGAGACCAGGGCCCGGGGTTCCGTGCGGAACACTTCGGTAATCGGGGCCTTGGGCCGGTCACCGCGGGCCGCGACGGCCTTGAATACCGGGGTTTCCTCCAGCCGGAGCCGGATGATCAGGCCAAAGACCACCAGCAGGGCCGAAGAGAGGAACGCCACCCGCCAGCCCCAGGACACGAAGGCCTCGTTGCTGAGGGATGCGGCCAGGATGGCCAGGACGCCGTTGGCCATCAGGTTGCCTGCCGGGGGGCCGATCTGGGCTGCCGAGGACCAGAAGCCGCGCTTGGCCGGATCGCCGAATTCACTGGAAAGCAGCACCGCGCCGCCCCATTCACCGCCGACGCCGATGCCCTGGGCAAGGCGCAGCAGTACCAGGATGACGGGGGCCGCGACGCCGATCAGCGAGTAGCCGGGCAGGGCACCGATCAGGAATGTCGCGACGCCGATTAGCACGAGGGTGACCACAAGGACCTTCTTGCGTCCGATCGTGTCGCCCAGGCGGCCGAACACCACGCCGCCGATGGGCCGGGCAAAGTAACCCACCGCAAAGGCGGAGAAGGAAAGGAGGAGCCCGACGAATTCGTCGTTGTTGGGGAAGAAGACCTTGGGGAAGACCAGGGCCGAGGCTACCGAGTAGATCGCGAAGTCGTAGTACTCAAGGGACGTGCCGGTCAGGCTGGCGATGTACGCCTTGAGGGCACCGGCCGGCAGCCTCCTTGCTGTCAGGGGTGCTGGGGATGAAGCGGTCATGCTGTCCTCCGGGAGGGTGTGACTTGATGCTCGAATGGGAAGAGTTGAATGGAGCGGGCGCGGGGTTCGGCTGGGCCGGTCAGACGAACGCGGAGATGGCGACGCCGGCCTCCGCAAGGGCGGCCCTGACCGCACCGGCCATGTCCACCGCTCCGGGGGAATCGCCATGGACGCAGATGCTCTCCGCCCGGATCTTCAGGAGGGAGCCGTCGATGGCGCGGACGGACGATCCGGTGGCCATCCGAAGCACCTGCCCGGCCACCTGCGCAGGGTCTTCCAGCACCGCGCCCGGCCGGGACCGCGGCACCAGGGTTCCGTCCGGGTTGTAGGCGCGGTCGGCGAAGGCTTCGGGAACCGGGCGGAGTCCGGCGGCTTCCGCGAGGCGGAGCACCTCCGAGCCCGGCAGGCCGAGGATGGGAAGGTCCGGATCAAATGCCTGGACAGCGTCCACGACAGCCTGCGCCTGGCCGGTGTGGTGGACGATCGCGTTGTACAGGCCGCCGTGCGGTTTCACGTAACTGACCCGGGCGCCCTCTGCGGCAGCCAGGGCCTGGAGTGCACCCAGCTGATAGACGACGTCGTCCGCCAGCTCCGCCGGGCTGACGTCCAGGAAGCGGCGTCCGAAGCCGGCCAGGTCACGGTAGCCCACGTGCGCGCCGACAACTACGCCGGCGGCCGCGGCTTTGCGGCAGGTCGTGCGGATGACGGTCGGATCACCGGCGTGGAAGCCGCAGGCCACGTTGGCGCTGCTGACGTAGCGGAACATGGCTTCGTCGTCGCCGAGCGTCCAGCGTCCAAATGATTCGCCGACGTCGCTGTTCAGGTCAATCCTTGGCATTGTGATCCTCATCTCATTGATGTGTTCTACCAAGGATGCACCACAATTCAAGATTGTTCAACAATCCTTCGATTCAACGAAGTCATGGATCGTACAAGTTGAACAGCAACTGACCCCTTCAGCTGTTGGATGGTGCGTTGCCGGCTCCCGGCGACAACACCCGACCCATCCTGGGCGGTTAGGGTGGAAGGATGAAACGTCGTATTGCCGCCCTGTCCGCCATCCCGCTGATGCTCCTGCTGGCCGCTTGCGGTTCGGTCCAGGAATCAGCTCAAACCGCGGCAAGTGAGGCCGCATCCAAGGTGGCCAGCTCCGCCGCCGACCAGGTGAAGGGCCAGGTGTGCACCATCGTTCAGGACGGGGTGGTGAGCGTTCAGGAAAAGGAACTGCTGGGTGGGCTGGTGTCCGCCGCCAAAACCGCCGGCGTCCCGTCTGAAATCTCAGCCCCGCTGGGCAAGATCGCCGATTCTGCAGACCAGGTGCCGGACGAGTCCGTGACGGCGCTGAAGAAAGCCTGCTCGCCCTAATCGTCAGCCTGGCTAGTCCAACCCGCGGAGATTCGCACCGTGGAGATTGGTGCCGCGCTTTGCCAGGCGCTGGAAGGCCGTGTGCTCACCTGTTTCGCCGGGCTCTACGCCGGATCCCGGCCGGGGTGACGGAAACGAACTGATGAATTTTGTGAGCTCCCCGCAGAGGACATTCCAGCGGATATCGGGATCATTCGGATAGGCATCGGTCTCAGCGCGGCGCGCTGCCGCAAGTGCGGCCTCACCGGCCTCCGTGAGTTCCACCTTGAATTGCCTGCGGTCCGAAGCATGCCGTTTGCGGGTGATGTGCCCCGTACCCTCGAGCCGGGTCAGGACCCTGCCGAGCGTCTGGCTTTGGACGCGGACCACGGCGGCGAGCTGCTCCTGGTTCAACGGCCCGGATGCAAGTCCCTCGAGGGCGATCACGGCGGCCCGGGTCAGTCCCAGCGGAGCCAGGGCGTCGTCCTGGCGCCGCTGCACCATGCGGGCGGCCACAGTGAGCAATCGGTAGCTTTTCCGGGCATCCGGATCAACGTTGCTGGTCATCGGCCGCAGCCTTCCTGTGGATGGCGGTTTCAGGGACGCCCTCACCCCCACATGCGTCGCTACTCGTCTACCATAAGCCTGCTTAGCATCCTGTCTGCAAGTGTGCTTACTGATTTGCCCCGCGCATTCCGGTCAGCGCTTAGGGCCGCGGTGCCGTGAACAGCTGCTGAGGGTCAGCGCTTGCCCTTTTTCCGTGAGCCCTTGCCCCTGCCTTTGTCCGGGTTGGGCGCGTAGCGCTGCGCAACTTTTGGCTTCTTGACACCGGTTCCGCGGCGGTCCGGTTTGGGTTCCTTCTTGGGCTTCTCCTGTTGCGCGGACGGCTGCCGGGAGCTCTGGGCCGTGCGGCCGCGGACAATTCCGATGAACTCCTCAATGACCTGGTCGGTGGAACCACCCGGCCAGGCCAACGCGATTTCCGTGACGGGAGCACCCGTGAGCCTGCGGGCCACGGTGTCCTTGACGTTGAAGTGGCGGGCCACGGACATGGGCAGGATGACCAGACCGGCACCCGACGCCACCACCTGCATGGCCTGCTCCGGCCCGCCCAGCGCGTTGACGTCAAGGAAGGACTCCTCCGCCAGGTCGGCCATTGCCACCTCCTCAAACACCGAGATCTCGTGGCCCTTGGGTGCCACCACCACAGGCTGCTCCTCATAGAGCGGGATCACGTTGAGGCCTTCACGATCCACGGGAAGCCGGACAAAGCTCAGGTCAGCGGAACCGTTCCGCAGCACTTCCAGCTGGGCGCCGTCGTCGGACATAAACGACTGCAGCGGGATGTCCAGGACGCGCTCTTCCCAGCGGCGGATCCACTTGCCCGGCGTCACGCCCGCCACGTATGCGAAACGCAGCACACGTGGGGCGGCGGCGGGTGCCACGAATTCGGCGGCATCGGGGTTCTGCGGGGAATCGTTGTCTGCGGGCACGTCTTCACAGTACCGTCCGTTCAGGCAAGCATTGCTTCTCCGGTGCTGCGCTCTGGTGCCCCGGGGGCGGGCAGCCAGATACCCTAGAAGCATGACCTCTGCAAACTCCCAGTCCATGAAGCCGGCCACCGTTGCCAAGAAGCTTGGCATCTACCTGCCCGCAACACCCCAGGAGTTCCAGGATTCAGTCATCACCCGCGCAGATTTCGCCGAGCTCCAGGCGAACCCGCCGGAATGGCTCGTCGAACTTCGGCGCAATGGCCCGCACCCGCGTCCGGTGGTGGCCCAGAAGCTGAACGTTTCCATCAGCGGCCTGTCCCGCGGTGGCGTTGAGGAAGCACTGACGACGGCGGAAATCACCTCGCTGCTCCAGGCTCCCCCCGCCTGGCTGGTCGCCGAGCGCTCCACCCACGCCGCAGTCCGGGCCGAGGCCCAGCGGGTCAAGGACGAGGCCGCCAAGAAGGAAGCCAAGAAGGCCCGCACCTCGGCCCAGTAAGCCGGGCCAGAAAGCGCGACCAGTAAGCGCGCGGGCGAATCCTGGGCTTGTTTGCGCATCCGTACCCTGACGGCCATGATCCGCGGACAAGGCCGGGACTGGCGGAGCAATCACCCCAGGCGGTGCTCAGTCCTGGTGCAGCTGCACGAAGTTCCCGCAGCCGTCGTCGAACACCGCCGTGATGCCGGATGGGCCATCACTGGGTTCGCCCTGGAACACCACTCCGGCGTCAACAAGCCTGCGGTATTCAGCCTGCACGTCCGGTACGCCGAAGACGATGGCGGGCATGCCGGCGTCGTGCAGTCCGTTCATGTAGGCGGCACCGATCGGATTGTCGCTGGGCTCCAGAAGCAGCCCCACGGAACCTGAGTCTGCGCCGGGGTCCTTGATGATGAACAGGTTGTACTCGGGCACCGCCAGCAGCGTCTCGAAGCCGAGCGTCCCCGTATAGAACGTGTGGGCCGCGGCCGGATCCTGGACGTGGAGGCTGCACATTTTGAGTCTCATGGTCCTACGCTACGCGGCCGGCCTGCGGCGAGGTAGGTCCATTGACCGCCGCGCCCGCAGGGGTTGGAATGGAAGGAGCAACCCGGATTCCTGGGCCGGGCCTGATGCTTGGAGGTGGCGTGGTGCCAACCGCAACGGAATCGGTGGTTTTGGGAGCGTGGGCGATGCTTTTTTGGGGCGGACTCCTGGTGTGCGCGGTGTCCGTCACTGCGTTCGCTGTCCGGCGTCACACCGCAGCCGTTCCGGTAGCGGCCGGCCCGGACGTCACCGACCCGGGGCTTACCGGCATGGGCAAGGCAAGCAGTTCCGCAACGCGCTCCGACATCCTGTTCTGGGACCTGTTCATGGGATCGGCCGTGGCACTCCCGGCCCTCCTCATCCCCAGCGTCATGTCGCCCTGGGCAGGTGCCGTGCTCGCAGCGCTGGGCGGCGCGACTGGCGCGGCGGCGTACCGCTTCAGTCCACGTGTGGTGGCACGCCAGGAGCTCCGCCGGCAGCGGCGGCTGGACCTTCCCCTTCGCCAGGCGGCTGAGGCCGAGCACGAAAAGCTTCTCGCCAGGTGGCGCCGTTACGAGCTGGATCCTGCGTTCAGCATCGAATATCCGGCGATCACCGATGTCCGGATGCCCGAAACGTCTGCGCTGATCAAGGCCATGCGCCAGGCAGAGGAACTCCGGACAATGCCCCGGCCAGGGGCCGCGCTTCGCACGGGGGCAACGGTGCACGACGGCTATGCGCCCGCCGTCGAGCGGCTGGTCGTGGCCCTCGCCGCGGCGGAGAGGGCAGCCGGAATTCCCGGCACCGGACGATAGGGCCGGACATTAAGTGGTGTGTCGCCCATATTGGAGCCCCCGGCCGTGGCGGCGGTAGCATCCGAAGATGGAGTCCACAGAAGCGGAAGTCCGCGACCAATTCGGCAGGCTGCTGGCGGACCGGGAAGTCTGGCGGCAGGCCACCACCCTGGAGGCCGCCGGTGAGCTGACCGCGCGCTGGCTGGAAGGCAGAAGCGAGTACCAGGCGGCCACCTTCACACCCACCTACGACGACGAAACCGCCCCCATTGCCGAGGCACTGGCCCGGCTGAACAGGAATGGGCTGTTCACCAAGGAATCCCAGCCCGGCTTCCAGTCGGACTCCAGTGCCCAGCGCCAATACGTCACCGGCTTCTGCGGCGCTGACGTGGCAGCCCAGCTCCTGGCCGTGTCCACCCGGTCCGACCTGGTCACAGTGGCCCACGCCCCCGGCGAGGCCAGCAGTGCGGCCATTCCGGTGACCCTGGATGGAGCCGAGGTGGTCACCGTGCTGGGTTCGAGCGAGAACCCGGTCAGCGACGAGCAGATAAGGGACTGGGCGGAGGAGACCAACGAGTCCTTGGCCCTTCTCCTCGCCGACTCCTGGTACGTAGAGATCCTGGACCCGGTATGGGGGAGGGACCGCCTCCTCCTGCCGGCCGTCCTCGCCGCGCTCATCCCCGGGGAGTAGCACGGCCCTGAAGTAGCCCGGCCTCTGGAACAGGCCGGCGCCTACACGCCCGCCGGAACCGCGGCCCGGGCCGCCTGACAGATGCGCGCTGCCGTGAGGCGGCCCATCCGGATCGCGCCGTCCACGTGCTGATAGCCTTCGGCGGCGAGGTCCGACGAGGACCAGTAGATGGGCCCGACGGGTGCATGCTGGTCCTTGCCGTAGCGGTGGAGGCCGCCCAGGTCGTAGCTGGAGGCGTATGCCCCCCGTGTCCACTCCTCCGAGCCCCAGTCCGATTCGTAGTAAACCTCCGGTTCCAGTGCCCTGTCCCCCAAGAAGCCGGCGATCGACTCCAGCACCACGCGCTTGCGCTCGTCGGCACCCAGTTCAAAGACGGCGTCGGCCTTTTCATCGGAAATGAATCCCACCAGCGTCCCCCGGGCATCGCCGTGGTTGGTGTTGTCGTAGACCTCCTGGACCAGCGAGTCCGCGCCGAATCCCGTTCCGGAGAGCCCCTCGTCGCGCCAGAACGGCCTGCTGTAGACGGCGTGGACTTTGATCACCAGGCCCTGAGACTGGTGCTGATGCATCTGGTGCTGGCGGCGCGGCAGCGGCGGATTAAAGGAAACGCGGGAGTAGAGGTTGGGCGGCACGGCCATAACGGCAAACCCCGCGTTCACGGTGGCTCGATCGGAAACGACGGTGACCCGAGACGGGGCACTGCCGGTGCCTGCCGGAATTTCCTCCCAGTGGATGGTGCGAACGGGACTGTTAAGAACGACGTCGTCACCCAGCTCCTGTGCCTGCAGCAGGGAGACCTGCTGCATCCCGCCAATGACCCTTTTATCCAGGATGAAGTCCTCATCCGTGAGATGGGTGAAGGATCCGGCTGAGGCTGCCATCAGGACGGCCTGTAGAGCTGAGAATGAGTGCGCGGGCTTGGTGAGCATGCCGCCGGCGATGAACAGGCCAATGTTCCGGCAGGCCTCGTCATTGTCTGAGTTGGCCCGCAGCCAGTGGTGGAAGGAAATGGTGTCCAGTTCCCGGGCTTTGGGATGCGCCCAGGGTTCGGTGGGGCCGATTTCCGATGCCAGTCCGTCCAGCAGGGCAATCAGTTTGTCCATTTCGACGGCGGTGGCAGGGTCCACGGGGAAGGAGTCGCCGGTGTAGCGCACGGGGCTGCCGTCGGCGCCGATGTAGACCGAGTCCCCGTCCCGGTACCGGGAGTAGGTCTTCAGGCCCAGCTCCTCCAGCAGCCCCAGAAGTACTGTCTGGTCCGGCGAGACCCATTGTCCGCCGATCTCCAGCACCGCACCGTCAACGGTATCGGTCCAGGTGCGGCCGCCCACACGGTCCCGGGCCTCCAGCACGGCGACGGAAAGTCCGGCCTTTTTGAGTTCCCGGGCTGCGGTCAATCCTGACGGTCCGGCTCCAACGACAACGACGTCGCGGTCTAGGTTGAGCATGATGTTGTCCTCTCCGTGCCCCCTTGGTGATGCAGGCCACTAAATGAATACCATTCATTTAGTAGAACTATAGCGGTTCATGCCATGCACCGGAAGGGGCTGGTGGAATAATGCTTGGGAACCCAACGGAAAGGCCAGCAATGCCGGCAGCACCAGCCGCACCAGGAAGCCCTGCCGTAGCCGGAAGGCCCGACAAGTCCTCCACCGAGGCGCGGAGGCGCGCCGGTCGGCCGTCCGCCGCTGTCCTGGACAAGGCTGGAATCACCGCGGCAGCCCTGGAGCTCATCGGCAAGAAGGGCTATGACGGCCTCACGATGGCCGGACTGGCGCGACTGCTCGACGTGGCGCCGTCGGCCCTTTACAACCACGTGGCATCCAAAAGGGACGTACTTCTGCTGGTGGAGGACCATCTCGCCGCCCTGGTGGACGTCTCCGGCTTCGCGGCCGGAACCTGGGAAGACGCCGTCCGAATGTGGGCGCGGAGCTACCGGGATGTATTCGCCCAGCACACTCCACTGATCCCCGTGATCGCCGTCCTTCCCGTCACCGACGCGCCCCAGACCCTTGCCATGTATGAGACGGTCAGCGCCGGATTCCTGCGTGCGGGCTTCCCGGAGGCGCTTGTCGTCTCCTCCATCGTGGCGCTGGAGTCCTTCATTTTCGGCTCGGCCTATGACGTGACAGCCCCGCCGGACATTTTCGATGCCGGGTCCATGGCCGACGCGACACCCCACTTCACCGGCGCCGTCCGGAGCCTCGCCCGGCAGGAGCACGAGCGCCCCGCCGATGTCGCCTTCAGCCTGGGACTCGAGGCGCTGATCACCGGTCTCGGGGCGCTGCGGGGCTGACTTCTTCGCTGGCCCCCCACGGCGTAGTCGGGCCGAATCCGGCGCGTAACCTTGAACCCATGAACCGGAACCTGACCGCAGAGCTCGCCGCCGACCTCCGCACCCGCATCGTGGACGGCGTGATCCAGCCCGGGGAGAAACTCCCCAGCGAAAACACGCTCATCGGCGAGTTCGGCGTCAGCCGCACCGTGGTGCGCTCCGCCCTGACCCGGCTCCAGGCGGAGGGACTTGTGGAAACCGAGCGCGGGCGCGGTAGCTTCGCCCTGACCCCGCCGGCCGAGGGCCCGCTGGCCGGGCCCGGCAGCCGCCCCGTGGTCAGCATGGAAGACCGCCTGCACCTTCTCGAGTTCCGGATGGGTGTCGAGGGTGAGGCCGCAGCGCTGGCGGCCCGCAACCACACAGGACGCCAGCTGAGGGCCATTAATGCAGCGCTGGAGGAGTTCGCTGGCAGCGCGGACCACCCGGCGCACGCGATGAAATCCGACTTCGGGTTCCACCGCGCCATTGCTGCAGCCTCGGGCAACCCGTTCTATTCCGATTGCCTGGCCGCCCTCGGCCAGACCATGATAGCGATGCCGCGCACCCGGCTGATGACCGGGGCCGAGCATTACGCCCGGGACCACTTCGATCAGGTAGTGCACGAGCACCGGTCCATCTCCGCTGCCATCGCCGACAGCGATGAGGCCTCCGCCGCGGCTGCCATGCGCAGCCATCTGGCCAACTCACGACGGCGGCTGCGGGCCTCCCGCCAATAGCCCCGCAGAGTTTTCGTCCAGATATCGCAGTATCAGCCGCGCCATGGTTTCCGCAAAGGAATGGTTAACGCAAAGGAACCCCGGTCCGAAGACCGGGGTTCCTTTGCGATATTGCGTGCGCGAGGGGGGATTTGAACCCCCACGCCCTTTCGGACACTGGCACCTGAAGCCAGCGCGTCTGCCGTTCCGCCACTCGCGCGCAACTTCTTTTCCAGAATCACGGCCGGTTTCCCGGAACCGCAACCTTGTAAAAGCAGCGAGATCAAGCATAACGGACATCCTCGGCAAAACACCAATTGGCCCCTGGCCGCCGCCCGTCAGGTCCCGCCGCAGCCGCGGTGCCGCCGAGGACGGCCGGCGGGATTTGCCGCGGAAGGTCCCCTGCAACGCGGGGCCCGCAGGGTCCGCAGCTCGAACTTTTCGTGCGGGCCGCGCGTTGTTGATTAAGGTCATTCACAGGCCTGCCCAGTAGTATCTGATGTAGTAGTGCCTGCGGCCCGCGGGCTTGCCACTTTGTTGTGGACTCTGTTGCTGATTGAGTTCCGGAACGTCAACTGCCCGCAGCCGGGGGAAAGGAGAAGGACCATGGGATTGCTCGACAAGGTCGAACGCGGCATCGAAAAAGCAGTCCGCGGTGTCTTTTCCACCGGATCAAAGGCCCAGGTGGAGCCTGTGGAGATCGCCAGCCGGCTGCGCCGCGAAGTGGACAACAAGGCCATCACCATCGCCGCCGGCCGCACCCTCGCCCCCAATGTCTTCGACATCCAGCTCAGCGAGAATGACTTCAAACGGGCCCAGGACTGGGGCACGCCGCTGGCCGAGGAACTCTGCGACGTGGTCATCAACCATGTCCGCAGCCAGGGCTACACCCTGCAGGGCTCTGTACGTATTTCTTTCCGCCGGGCGGAGGAGTTGCGGGCTGGCGACTTTGAGATCATGTCCTCCACGGAGAAAGCGGCGGGTGCCCCGGGGAGGCCTTCGCCCCGCCCCAACGTGCCCGCTGCTCCCAGCCGCCAACCTGTGCGCCTTCAGCCCGTCCTGGACATCGAGGGCCAGCGGTACTCCCTCAATGCCCCGTCCATCGTCCTCGGCCGGTCATCCGAGGCCGATATCCTTGTTGACGACACCGGCGTGTCACGCCGCCACCTCGAAATCCGCACGGCAAATGGCATGACCAGCGCCGTTGACCTGGGCTCCACCAACGGCAGTTACGTCAACGGGCACAAAGTGTCCGGAAGCACCGAACTTACAGACGGCTCCACCATCACGATGGGACGAACAAAGATCATCTTCCGCCTGCTGCCCGCCAACACTGGTGGCCGCCCATGAGTGAACTGACCATAACCGCCCTGCGCTTTGGGTTCCTTCTTCTGCTCTGGGTACTGATTTTCAGTATCGTCTCGGCCATGCGCCGGGACCTGATGGTGGGCCGCAAGGCAGCCGTTGGATCACCGACAGCGCGCCAGGTCCGCAAGAACCCGGAACTGGCAGAAGCACCACCCCAGCCCGTGAAGCAGCAGGCCCGGCAACTGGTAGTCACCGAAGGGCCACTCAAAGGCACCACCATCCCCCTGGCTGCCAGCCCCATCCTGCTCGGCAGGGCCCAGGAAGCCACCCTGGTGCTGGAGGACGACTACGCTTCCGGCCGCCACGCCAGGCTCTTCCCGCAGGGCAGCCGCTGGTTCATCGAGGATCTGGGGTCAACCAACGGCACTTACCTGGCGGACCAGCAACTTACCCGGGCCCTGCCCGTTGAGCCTGGTGTACCCGTGAGAATCGGCAAGACGGTCATCGAATTGAGGCCATAGCCATGGCCGACCCTGAAATTCCCGCGAACCAGGCCCGGCCCGTGGAGCGGCCCCTCATCATGCGCTACGCAGCCCGCTCCGATGTGGGCCGCATCCGCGCCAAAAATGACGATTCCGCATACGTGGGCCGCCATCTGGCCGTGGTTGCGGACGGCATGGGTGGCCATGCTGGCGGTGATGTGGCCTCCGCAGCCACCGTCCTGGACATGCTCCACCTTGACCGGGGGGATTACGAAGGCGACGCCGGCACGATACTGGCCGATGAGATCCAGACAGCCAACTCGCTCTTGTCGGAACTGGTCCACATCAACCCCAAGCTTGCCGGCATGGGAACCACCGTCACGGCCCTGCTGCTGGCTGAGGGAAAGCTGCACTTCGCCCACATCGGCGACTCCCGCGCCTACCGCCTGCGCGACGGTGTGTTCGAACAGGTCAGCGTGGACCACACGTTCGTCCAGCGGCTTATCGATGAGGGCCGGCTCCGCCCGGAGGAAGCCGAAACCCACCCCCACAAGAACGTCCTGATGCGGGTACTCGGCGATGTGGACGCCAGCCCCGAACTTGACCTTGACACCCTGGACGTCAAACCCGGCGAACGCTGGCTGCTGTGCTCCGACGGACTGAACTACGTCGCCGGGCATGTGGTGGAGCGGACAGTCCGTGAGACGAAGGATCTCCGCGAATGCGTGGAAACGCTCGTGGACCTGACGCTTGAGGCCGGCTCCCCGGACAACGTCACCGTGGTGATGGTGGAAATCGCGGAGGAAACGCCCGACGACGTCAATACCGCCGCCGTCGACATCGTCTCTGCCGCTTCGGTCGCCGGAGCCGCCGCGCGGCCGGATGCGGCTGAGCAGATTACGGCAACCGCGGCTGCCGGTGCGGTCGGACCAACCGGGACCGCGGCCACTGAGGACACAGCCACCAAGGACGCCACCACCAAGGACGCAGCCGATCATGCTGGCCAGGGGCCCACTCCCGCCGCTGCACCCGGCGACAATACGACCTACCGTTCCGCGTCCGACTCCCCGCGCAGTACCCCAGGGCCTGACAGTGCTGCCTCCAGCGCCGACACCTCCGGCGCGGCCGATTCCAGGTCCTCCACGGACCCGCACCTGGGCGAACACCTTTCGGCCGCAGTCCTGCGCGAGGAGCTTTCTTCGCGTCCGCACGAACTCGTGGGTGCGGCGGCCTCGGCGGCCGAGTCGGGATCCATTCCCACGATCGCCGGGCGCACGGTTGCCCGGCGGGCGGCCACTGTCCTGACGCATAAGGCCGAAACGTCGCCGCCCGAAGCCGAAGACTCGCTGGGACGGCCCCGGCCCCGGCGGTGGGTCACCCTGTCCATCGCCGCGTCCGTACTCATTGTCCTTACCGTCGGCCTTTGGCTGGGCTATGCCTGGACGCAGACCCGCTACTACATCGGCGAGTATGATTCCCGGGTTGCCATCTACAACGGCGTTTCCCAGCGCCTCGGCCCCATCCAGCTATCAACCCTGGAGGCGGTCACCGACATCCGGATGGATTCACTTCCCGAATTCTCGCAGCAACGTGTCCGGCAAACTGTCCCTGCCCGCGACCTGTACGATGCCCAGCGGATCGTCAAGAACCTGGAACTCACGGGGACTACCTCACCGGCTGATGACTGCCTGACGCCGTCACCATCGCCCTCGGGGACAACCGTGCCGGCCGCCCCGGCACCCTCGCCCGCACCCTCAGGCGCCGCCACCCCCGCCACGCCTTCACCTTCCCCAACTCCCACTGCCACCACCTGCAAGGGGGGCCAATGAGCCAGCTCAGCACCATACCCAAACCGCGGCGCAATGTTGAACTGGCACTGCTGGTCCTTGCCCTGGCTGTCGGCATCGGCGCCAGCATGCTGGCCGCGGCAGGCCAGCAGAAGGCACTGGACACCGATTTCTGGTTCCAGTCGAGCCTGCTGGCGGTTTCTGCTTTCGCGTTCCATGTGGTGCTCCGCATCCGCGCCAAGTACGCAGATCCGGTAATACTTCCCCTGGTGGTGGCGCTGAACGGCCTGGGGCTGGCCATGATCCACCGCCTTGATGCGCCCGGAGACGACACAGGCAACAATCAACTGCGCTGGACAGTGATCGCGATGGCCGTGGCGATCGCCGTGATCTGGTTCCTTAAGGACCACAGGATCCTCCGCCGCTTCACCTACATTTCGTTGGCAGCCAGCGCGATCCTCCTTGTACTTCCGCTGATTCCCGGAATCTCTGCCGGCGACATTCTGGGGGCCCAGGTGTGGATCAAGCTAGGATCCATGACCTTCCAGCCGGGTGAGGTTGCCAAGGTCACGCTCGCCATATTCTTCGCCGGGTATCTTTCGTCCAACCGGGACCTGATCCTGCTGGCAGGACGGAAAATCGGCCCCCTGCAGTTCCCCCGGGTCAAGGATATGGGTCCCATGATCATGGCCTGGCTGGTGAGCATTGGCGTCCTGGTTTTCCAACGGGACCTCGGCACCTCGGTCCTGTTTTTTGGCCTCTTCATCGTGATGATCTATGTGGCGACCAGCCGCATCAGCTGGGTGGTGATCGGCCTGGTCCTGCTTCTGGGGGGCGGCTTCGTTGCCTCCAAGGTTTTCTCCCACGTGGGCCTGAGGATCGACGGCTGGCTGAACGCGTTCACCGACGAGGTCTACGGGCGTCAGTTCGGCGGAAGCTTCCAGATCGTGGAAGGGCTCTTCGGCATGGCCACCGGCGGCCTGGTGGGCACGGGACTGGGCCAGGGCCGGCCCAACCTGGTGCCCTTCTCCAACAGCGACATGATCATTGCCTCGTTCGGTGAGGAACTGGGACTGATCGGCCTGTTCGCCATTGTCCTGATGTTCCTGCTGCTCTTCACGCGGGGCTTCCGGGCCGCCCTGGGGACACGCGACGCCTTCGGCAAACTCCTCGCGTGCGGACTGTCATTCGCCATCGCCCTGCAGTGCTTCGTGGTGATCGGTGGCGTTACCCGGCTCATACCCCTCACCGGCCTGACCACGCCCTTCATGGCAGCGGGAGGCTCATCGCTGCTGGCCAACTGGATCATCGTGGGACTGTTGCTGATGATTTCCCATACGGCCCGCGGCCCGGTGGACACCACTCCGCTGCCGCCGGCCGAAGGCGCAGAATCGCTCGGCATTGACACACCTACAGAGGCGGTGAAGCACCTGTGAACCAGGCAATCAGACATGCATGGGTGGCAGCGATCGCCATGTTCGCGCTGATCTTCGGTGCGATCAGCTATGTCCAGGTGGTGGGCGCAGACGACCTCAATGCCAACGCATGGAACAAGCGTGCAATTTTGCAGGACTACTGCAACGACCGTGGCGCCATCATTGTCGGCGGAACGCCGGTGGCCGAATCGGTGGAGGGTTCGGATGCCTGCAAGTTCCAGCGGACCTACCGGCAGCCGGAACTGTATGCGGGCATCACCGGGTACTTCTCGCAGAATTACGGCGCCACCGGCCTTGAGCAGGCCATGCGCGGCCAGCTGGCCGGGAGTTCTGACCAGCTCTTCCTTGACCGGGTCGGCCAGCTCTTCCTTGGCAACCAGCCCAAGGGTGCGTCCGTGGAACTCACCATCGATCCCAAGATCCAGCAACTCGCCTACAGCCTGATACCGGACGGACAGCGGGGCTCCATTGTGGTCACGAACCCCAAGACCGGAGCAATCCTGGCTATGGTGTCCAAGCCGTCCTACAATCCCAACCTCATCGCGACCCAGGATCCTGCTGCCGAGACGGCAAACATCAATGAGCTTGTGAAGGTTCCCGGAATCAACCTGAACCAGAACGTGAGCGGCCCCACCGGCGAACTTTTGGCGCCCGGCTCGGTATTCAAGCTCGTGGACACCGCAGCCGCACTAAACTCCGGCAAGTACAACAAGGACAGCGTGCTCCCGAATCCTGCCGAAATGCCTTTCGACGGCATCCAGTACAAGCTCCCCAACTACGCCGGCGGCAATTGCTACACCCAGAACACGGCAAGCTTCGCCTTTGCCCTGCAGCAATCCTGCAACACGCCGTTCGCCAGCATCGCGCTCGACCTCGGACGTGACGCGATCGCTGAACAGGCCGCCAAGTTCGGCTTCGGCGAGGATCTCGGCGATCAGCTGAAGCTCGGATACGCCAAGCGTGCCTTCCCCGATAACCTGGACAAGCCCGGGCTGGCACAGTCTGCCATTGGCCAGAAGGACGTGCGCGCGACGCCCCTGCAGATCGCGATGATGACGGCAGCCATTGCCAACGGGGGCGTGCAAATGAGCCCTAACCTGATCAAGACGGTGCGGTCCCCGGATCTCCGGGTCATTGACGAACCCAGGCCAACCCCGCTCCGGACCTCCACCACCCCCGATATCGCCAAGCAAATCACCGAATGGATGACCAGCGTGGTGAACCAGGGAATCGCCGGTGGCGCAGCTGTCCCGGGCGTCCAGGTGGCCGGCAAAACCGGCACCGCGGAATTGGGTAACGGCATGAACAACTCTTGGTTCACCGGGTTTGCCCCGGCGAACAACCCGCAGGTGGCTGTCACCATCGTCATGGAAGGCGTTGACATCTACACGGGAGCAAAACTAACCAGTCCGAACGCGAAGAAGATTTTTGAGGCGGTGTTGAATAAGTGAGGCCTACAACGGGAATCACCCTCGGCGGCAGATTCCAGCTGACCACGCGGATTGCGATCGGCGGGATGGGGGAGGTCTGGAAAGCCAAGGACCTTATCCTGGGCCGAATCGTGGCGATCAAGGTGCTGAAGGAGGAGTACACCGGTGACCCCGGTTTCCTCCAGCGGTTCCGCGCGGAGGCGCGTCACACTGCCTTGCTGAACCACGTGGGCATCGCCAACGTCTTTGACTATGGCGAGGAGGAGGGCTCGGCCTACCTGGTCATGGAGCTTGTCCCTGGCCAGCCTCTGAGCAGCATCATCGAGCACGAGCAGGTGCTGTCCCCGGACCGTACCCTGTCCATGATCGCCCAGACAGCCCGCGCCCTGTCGGTCGCCCACGCCCAGGGCCTGGTGCACCGCGACATTAAGCCGGGCAACCTGCTGATTACGCCGGACGGCCGCGTCAAGGTCACCGACTTCGGCATCGCACGCCTGGCTGACCAGGTCCCGCTGACGCAGACGGGCCAGGTGATGGGCACGGCCCAGTACCTCGCGCCGGAACAGGCAACGGGCCAGACGGCCACGGGCTCCTCGGACATCTACTCGCTCGGCGTGATCGGCTACGAGTGCCTCACCGGCCACCGGCCATTCTCCGGCGAGTCCCAGATCGCCATTGCCCTGGCCCAGGTCAACGATGCTCCGCCGCCGCTGCCGGACACTCTGCCGAAGCCCGTCCGTGCGCTGCTGATGTCAATGCTGTCCAAGGATCCCAAGAACCGTCCGGCTAACGCCATCAAGCTGTCCGAGGCCGCCGAGGCCATCCGCAAGGGTGACATTGAAGCCGCCCACGCCGCCGTCCCCGGCATGCTTCTTTTCGAGGCAGCCTCCGGTCCTGTCACCGCTCCCGTGGATGTTGCCACCGCACCCACCGGCGTTATCGCCGGGAAAAAGGACAATTCGACGACGGCGACCTCCGCCTTGCCGGTGCTCGGCGCAGCTGGTGCAGCTGCCGGCCTGGCCGCCGGTGCAGCTGCGGGATCCGACGGTGCCGGTGCCGGGAGCACCCTGTCACGCGCTGACGCTCTTGCTGCCGAGCGCAGCTGGGTCCAGGAAGAGGAGACGTACGACGAGGAACCCGCTGATGAGCCCGAGCGCCGGGGGCGCAGCCCGTGGACCTGGCCGCTCATCGCCCTGATTCTGCTGGTGCTCTTTGCCTTGGTGGGCTTCTTCCTCTCGCAGCAGGGCATCCTGTTCCCGTCGAAGGACGCGGCCAGCAGTTCGGCCTCCAGCCCGCCTTCCACGAGTGCCAGCCCGTCGTCGACCTCCGCGTCCCCGACTCCCAGTGCAACCAGCGCGAGGGCCACTCCCACCCCTACGCCGACGACCGTCAACATCATCGCCTCTGCCTACCTGGGCAAGGACTACAGGGAGGTACAGAACGCCCTGGCCAACATGGGGCTGGCTGTGACAGTTCTGCCGCAGGAAAGCGCCGCGACTCCGGGCACGGTCCTCGAACTGAACCCCGTGGGCACCGTACCCAAGGGGACGCAGGTAGTGGTGATGTATGCCGTCCCCAAGCCGGCTGCCACAACGGCCGCCGCAAGTCCGTCTGCCTCGGCCAGCCAGTCTTCCCTTCCCACCTGCACGGCCGGCCAACTGCCGGGCGTCCCTGCCACCTGCAAGCCGTAGCCTCCAGGACTGCCAGTGACCGACTCGCCCCGTACCCCGTCACACCGGGAGGACAGCCTCCCGGTGGATAACCAGCGCGTCCTCAGCGGCCGTTACGAACTTGGCGGACTCATCGGCCGCGGCGGGATGGCGGACGTCCACCGGGGAGTGGACGCCCGGCTTGGCCGGACGGTTGCCGTCAAACTGCTCCGCCCCGATATGGCCCGGGATCCGCAGTTCCAGGCACGCTTCAAGCGGGAGGCCCAGTCCGTTGCGGCGCTGAACCACCCGTCCATCGTGGCCATCTATGACACGGGCGAGCATGCGGTTCCCGACGGTTCCGAGGACAACATCCGCGTGCCCTACATCGTGATGGAGTTCGTGGAAGGCAGCACCCTCCGGGACCTGATCCGGGCCAACGAGGTCAGCATCGACCGGGCCATAGACTTTTGCCTGGGCGTTCTGTCCGCGCTCGAGTACAGCCATAAGGCCGGGATTGTGCATCGCGACATCAAGCCCGCCAATGTCATGTTTTGCGAGGCCTCCAACTCAGTGAAAGTCATGGACTTCGGGATTGCCCGGGCCATCGCTGATTCTTCGGCCACCATGACGCAGACACAGGCGGTGGTGGGAACAGCTCAGTACCTCTCACCGGAGCAGGCACGCGGCGAGACCGTTGATGCCCGCAGCGACCTGTATTCGGCCGCGTGCCTGCTGTACGAAATGCTGACCGGACGTCCGCCGTTCATCGGCGACAGCCCGGTGTCCGTGGCTTACCAGCACGTGCGTGAAATCCCTGAGCCTGCCAGCCGGTTCAACCCCGAGGTCTCCGAGGCGCTGGACAGTGTCCTGGCCAAGGCCCTCCAAAAGAACCGTGCAGACCGTTTCCAGGATGCCGCGGCGTTCCGGCGTGCATTGCGCGCAGCCCGCGCAGGCGTCCCGGTTCCTGAGCTCCCGGCAACGGAGGCGCCAACAGACCCCAACGACCATGTTCCGGCGCCGGAACGCACCGTTGCAACGGAGGCGTTCGCCTACACCGGCGCCCGCTTCCTGGACGACGCGCCCACGGGCAGGCTGCGGCCCCGCGCCAATACCCTTGGCGACGGAAACGCACTCCCCGCACAGGCGCCAGCCGTCTACGGGCCCTCCGAGGCGGACGAGTTGCCCTTGGGCCTGCCCCGGGAACGTGAGCGGAGCCCGCGGCAGAAGTCCCGGCGTCGTGCCTGGATGACCACCTTGGTGATTTTCACCCTGCTGGTGCTGACCGGTGGCGGACTGTGGTTGTACGGCATCGTGAACCGGCCGGCTCCGGTTCCGAAGGTCCCGATCCCGGCGGTGGCGTCTTTGACGGAGTCTGCGGCGCTGCAGGAGCTTTACCGCGCCAATCTGCGGCCGCAGATCAGGCGCATCCAAAACGATACTGTGGCCAAGGGGACGGCGATCGGGACGGATCCCGCTGCCGGAACCTCGCTGGATCCCAACTCCGAGGTGGCGCTGAACATCTCCGAGGGGCCCAGCGTGGTCAAAATCCCGGACAATCTTCCCGGCCAGACCGAGGCTGCCGCCCGCGACGTGCTGCGCCAAAGCGGCCTGGTAGGTGCTCCAACAACCACCGAGGCCAACAGCGCCACAGTCCCTGCGGGCAGGGTCATTACCACCAGCCCTGCGCCTGGCCAGATGGTGGCCCCGGGCAGCACGGTGGAGATCGTCGTTTCCACCGGCAAGGTGTCGATGCCCGAGCTCCGCGGACGCACCCGTGCTGAAGCCGAGGCAGCACTCAAGGAACTGGGACTGGTCCCCAATGTCCAGGAGGTCGAGAATTCCCAGGTCGAAGCCGGCACGGTGACCGACCAGAGCGATCCTGCCAACGCCGCCGTCATCCAGGGAAAGACCATCAATATTGTGGTGGCCAAGGTGCCGGCACCTTCACCGACTCCTACGCCCAGCCCGACATCCACGAAGAAGGGCTGACCGCCCCCGAAGGGACCCGGGCAGGCGCAAAAGCGAGGGTAGTGCCGGCGCCCCCGATTTATCGCCGGCACAGCCTCTGCTTCTTACTTGGTGGTAAATGCCGGTAGACCGCCAGTACCAGAATCAGAATAATCTTCGCCGGCCAATAAAACAATACGGTTAGCCGGTTTAAACTATGAAGTGGAATGATTCCATACGGGGCTTGGAGGAACGATGGCCGGTTGTTTGGGCGAACAGGGTCAGCCGGAGAGCAACTCCTTCCGGGCGTCGGTTGACCGCGCCCTGGTACATCGTCAGGCAGTTTCGGAGGTTTTCCTGACGGGTGTACGTCCGTCCGGCAACATGACCTACACCCTCTGGGCGCAATGGCCCCGCTGGCATGTCTTTTACGGTTCCTGGAATGGCCGTTTTGACTCCGCGATCGTCGTGGAGACGCTCCGACAGCTCACCGTGCTTGTGGCCCATACCCAATTGGATGTCCCGCTGGACAGGCACTTCCTGATGCCGGAGATGTCCGTGTCAATGACCGGCGGTGCCCGGCCCGACCCGGCACGGCCTGCCGACGTGACGGTCAAGGCATCCGTTTCCGAGCTCAGGACGGGGGGCCAAGGACTTGCAGCCCTCCGCGTGGCCGCGGTGTTCCAAGCGAACGGGCAAAAGATTGCCGAGGGAACGGCAAGAGCCCGGATCGTCGCCCCCGACGCCTACAACCGGCTCAGGTCGCGGCGCCGAACCTCCAACGGGCATCGGAACATTTCGCCTGTCGCCCCGGAGAAGGTCGGGCATACGTCAGCCTGGAACGTTGTCCTGGGCGAGAGCGATGCACCGGCTTGCTGGCCGCTGCACGTCGATGTCTCCAATCCCATCCTGTTTGATCATCCGCTGGACCACGTTCCGGGCGTGCTGCTCATCGAGGCCGTGCGGCAGGCGCTGCGTCTGGCCTTACCGGATCCCGCACTGGACCTGGCGACCTTTGAGGCGAGCTTCATTTCCATGGCCGAACTCGACGACGAAGCCACGGTCGTGCTTGAATCCTTGAGTCTTGGGCCGGCATCGGCGGCCGCAGCCGTATCAGTCAAGGCGAACGGCACGGTTCTGATGCGCACCGTCGCTGGGTTTAGGCCCGGGCAGCCTACATTTCAGCCGAGATCAGCCCTGCCAGGGCCTGAGGGTCCTCGCGGAACTCCTCGTGCATGATGCCGGGCAGCAGGAGGGACCACATCTCCTCGATCCGCTGCATCACGTCAGAGCGCCCGGTCAGCACGCCCGACACCATCTGAACGCCGGTGAACGATCCGACAAGAAACCGGCCAAATGCGGCGGGAGCCACGGAGTCCCTGATCTGTCCTTCGGCCTTGGCCTGTGCCGTGAGCTGTTCCATGACAACTATCCAGTCCTCGTAGGGCCCACGCACCGGGTGGCCGAATGCGCTCCATTCCAGGGTAAGGCGGATGCCGGCCCTGACGACCGGCTCGTGGACCAGTTTGAGCCCGAACGCGCGGCACATGAGAATCATTGTCTTGAGGGCTGGATGATGCTCGGCCAAAATCGCTTCGCTGTCGGCGAGGACGATGCCGTGCTGTTCGTCGATAACGGCCCTGGCCAGATTCTCTTTGGAGGAGAAATGGAAGTAGAGGGCTCCCTTGGTCACCGCGGCCGCTTCGGAGACCTGGGTCAGGCTGGCGCTGCCGTAGCCATACTCCTCGAACACTTTTGCCGCCCCGGCAATGATCGCCTCACGTGTTGCCCTTGCTCGATCCTGGAGGACCATCAATGAACTTCAACTCCCTTGAGACGGTATGATCCCGCGCCCTCGCTCCACTGCCGCTTCCGGTTTGCCCGCACCCTTGAAGACAAATGTGCTGCTGATAGGAGCCACAGGTTTCATCGGAAGCCGGATCCTGAAGGCGCTCCAGTCACGCGAAGACGTCCTGGTTTCGATCCTAGCAAGACGGCCCGGAGTCATGTTTCCCCAGCCCCGTCCCGGGATCCTGTTCGGCGACGTCACGGACCCGGATTCGGTCAGCCGGGCAGTCAGCGGCTCAGATGTCGTGATCAACGCGGCCTCCCATGTCGGAAGGGATCCGGACCTCGCCAGGCAGGTCAATCATGAAGGAACCGTGGCGGTCATCCGTGCGTTCCAGGCCTCACAGGCCCGAAGGCTGATTCAGTTGAGCACCACGGCGGTCTATGGTTCCGGTCCCCACCGCGGGCTTCTCGCGTCGCAAGCCGCTTACGGCCCCGAGTCCGCGGTCAGCCGCAGCCGGGCTGCGGCGGATCAGGCCGTCCTCGCCGCCGGCGGGATCATCATCAGGCCCAGCCTTGTCCATGGCGCCGGAGACCGCTGGTTCATCCCGGGTGTTGTCCGGATGTTCAGGACTTTGGGCACGACCATCGACGACGGCCGTGCGGCACTGTCCCTGATTGACGTCGCGGATCTGGGCAGGCTGGTGGCTTCCCTGGCTGTCAACGCACTCCCGCTGGCCGGGGCCTTTCACGCGGCGGACCCGGCCCCGGTCACCCTCAGCAGTCTTCTCGGGACGATCGGAAGGCGTGTGGCGGCTCTGGATGTCGCCGGAAGCTCATCCCTTGACGACGCCGTCCGTGCGTTGGAACCTGCCGGATTCCGGCCCCATCAGGTCCGAATGCTCGGCATGGACCACCATTACGACGCGCATGGCCTGTGGCGCCTTGCCCGGCTGCAACCTGCGGGTTTCCACCTCAGTCCCGAAGCTGCCCTCTGGTACAGGACCGAAATAGCCACAGGGCCTAGTGCTGGATGAGTGGGCTCAGCTTCGCGGCCCGGGAAGCCGCACCGGCCATTCCCAGGGACTCAAGCCAGTTGCCGAGCATCTGGTAACCCCCCTCGGTCAGCACGGACTCCGGGTGGAACTGCACGCCGCACAGCGGCGCAGTGCGGTGCTGAAGACCCATCACCACGCCTGACGCCGTTTCCGCCGTGATCTCCAGGACCTCGGGGATGGTTTCCCGGACGGCCGCCAGCGAATGGTAACGGGTGGCGGTGATGGGGGACGGGAGCCCGGCGAAGACGCTGGTGCCGTTGTGCTGCACCAGCGACGTCTTGCCGTGCATCAACTCCGGGGCGTGGGTCACCTTGCCTCCGTAGGCCTCTGCCAGTGCCTGGTGGCCGAGGCAGACCCCGAACATCGGCTTTGCGTTGGCACCGCACCACTTAATCAGTTCGATGCAGACGCCGGCGTCAGCAGGGTTGCCGGGACCGGGGGAAATGAGCACGCCGTCGCGCGATTGGGCCATCTCGATGGCTTCGGCCAGCGTGACGTCGTCGTTGCGCACCACCGTAGTTTCCGCGCCGAGCTCCTGGAGGTAGCCCACCAGGGTGTAGACAAAGCTGTCGTAGTTGTCTACGACCAGGATCTTAGTTGTGGTCATGGCTGACTTGCGGAACCAATCGTTGAGTCGGTGAACTGGGTGAATTGTGACATCCAGGGGAAGAGGAACTGAACCATCAGAACCAGCGCGCCGGCCACCAGCACCAGCGAGGTGAGGATTCGGAGCCAGAGTGGGCCCGGAAGGTGGCGGAAAATCCAGCCGTACATGGTCAGCCTCCCCCGATCGTGGCAGCCACCTGTGCGGCGATTTCAGCCGGTGGCCCCGCGGAGGCAGGCCGCCAGCCGTCCAGCAGCGCGTAGGCAATGATTCGTTCCTGCGATCCGAAGCGGGGGTTGCAGCTGGTCATAGTGAGGTAGCTCTCGGTCGGTGTGGCACCGGGCTTGGTGGGAACCGGTTCCAGCACGTCAGTCCTGGACGGCAGCACAATCTGGTTGTTCCGGAAGACATAGATGTAGTAGCCGTCCTTGGTCTGGACATAGATCCTGTCGCCCGGGACCAGGGTGTGGATATTGTCCAGCACGGCGCCGTGGGTCTGTCTGTGGCCGGCCACCGCGAAGTTGCCAACAGCTCCCGGCATGGCGGTGTTGTTGTAGTGGCCAAGCCCGAGTGTGTCCAGCACGTCCGCGCTGGTCCCCTGGACGATGGGCCGGGTGTAATTCGGGCCAAAGCGGGGAATGTACATGATGCCGATGGTGCCGGCATGTCCCGGAGCTGCCGAAACCACCGGCGGGCCGTAGTCCGTGGGAGCGGCGGGCGTGCCGGCGGGGTCCGGGGTGGCCGCTGCCGAGCCGCCAAGGTCCTGGGCAAATTC
>DATCNU010000100.1:0-12085 GCA_036565085.1 Arthrobacter sp. | reverse complement strand
GAGCCAGTACAGTTCGGTTTCCGTCGACGACGACGCCGGCGGTTACCTTGCCGCGCGGCACCTGCTGGACACGGGCCGGCGTCGTCTCGCCTTTGTCGGCGGCCCAGCTTCCATCCGGCAGGTGGCCGACCGCCTGCAGGGGGCCCGGCGCGCGGTGAAGGAGCAAGAGTACGCCACGTTGGAGGTGCTGGATTCGGACGGGCAGACCGTGCTGGCGGGCCGGAGCGTGGGCAACATGCTGGTGGAACGCGGCGGCTCCGAACGTCCGGACGGCATCTTCTGCGCCAACGACCTCCTTGCCTTGGGCGTCATGCAGTCCCTCACGATGACCCACGCACTCAGGATCCCCGAGGACATCGCCCTGATTGGCTACGACGATATTGACTTTGCCGCCTCAGCCGTGGTGCCGCTGTCCTCGGTCCGTCAGCCGACGGAGGCCATCGGGCGGACCGCCATCGAACTGCTGGCAGAAGAATTGGCAGCGGGGAACGCCAGGCACCGGGCCGTCGTCTTCACCCCGGAGCTGGTGGTGCGGCACAGTACGGGACCGGCCCAAAGTTCTTCCGCCATCGGAGGTTAGCCCATGACTGATACTGCCGCGGCCGTCCTGCGCGACGGCACCACCATCCCTGTCACCAGGCCGCAGCCCGATAGAGTCGGAGCATGAGCAGGCAAGACCATTTAAAGGTCGCTTTGGTGACCGGGGTCGGGAGGCGGCGCTCCATAGGGGCGAGTCTCGCCGTCGGCCTGGCGCGCGATGGCTGGGACCTCGCGCTCAACTACTGGAGTCCCTATGACGAGCGGGCCGGGTTGGAGAAAGGCATCGATGACCCGGAGACTATCGCAGATGAGTGCCGTGCACTTGGTGCCGCCGTCGAACTCGTTCCCGGTGATCTGAGCGATCCCGCGGTGCCCGCAGAACTGATCCGGGCGGCACAGAGCCTGGGGCCGGTGACCGGTCTGGTCCTGTCGCACTGCGAGTCAGTGGACAGCTCGATCCTGACGACGACCCTTGAGAGCTGGGACCGCCATTTCGCAGTGAACGCCCGCGCGACGTGGCTCCTCATCAACGCATTCGCCAAGCAACTGCCGGAATCTGTCGTCCCCGGCGAGGTCGGCGGCCGGATTATCGCGTTGACCAGCGACCACACCGTGCACAATCTCCCCTACGGAGCGAGCAAGGGAGCACTCGATCGAATCGTGACCGCGGCGGCGGTCGAGTTGGCCGGCCGCGGAGTCCGGGCGAACGTCGTGAACCCTGGTCCCATCGATACCGGGTGGATGGACGACGCGACGCGCGGCTTGGGAATCGGGGCGACGGCCGCCGGGCGCCTCGGCACGGCTGACGACACGGCGGACCTCGTGCGATTCCTGTTCTCGGAGGCGGGCTCGTGGATTAACGGTCAGATCCTTTACAGCAACGGCGGGTTCAAGGTCGGCTGAGCGCCCGCCTTGGAGGCAAAGGCCGCTTGGATGCCGCGGTGCCCTCGGTGTTCCCCGACCGCCTCACACTGAAGCTGCCTCCCAGGCGAACCCGTCCGGGTCGGTGAACGTGCCGGCGTCGCCGACGATCGCGAGGTGGTGCGATCCGGTTCCGTCTGGAGAGACGCCGGCGTCCTTGGCGAGGGCGCGGCGCCCATAGAGCCCCAGCCTGACGGGACTCGACGGCATGGCGAACTCGACGTACTTGCCAAAGCTCTTCCCAACGGCGAGGCCGTGGTCGACGTAGAACCGTTTGCTTGCGCCAACGTCCGTGGCCGCTATCAGGAGCACGATCTGGTCGATCTCGCGCGTGGCCGGACCGGTGTCCTTCTTCGCCGACGTCGCGACCTTCCAGATCGCACCATCCGGAGCTTGAACGACACCGCCGTAGCCCCATAACGATTTCTGGACCGGCTTCAGCGTTGTGGCGCCCGCCTCCACGGCGGAGTCGACCAGGCTGCCGACGGTGGATGGCTGCGCCGCGATCAGCGACAGCGTGAAACCACGGAAGCCTGTCGTCGGGGCATCCGAAGCCCGGACACGCACCTGCGGCCCCAGTCCGAAGGCGGCGGCGTAGAAGTCGGTGGCGGCCGCTGGGTCAGGCACTTCGAGGGTGATTGATTCGATGAAGGTCATTGCAGGTCCTCTGGATCAGCTGGGCAGGTGATGCTGCTGACTCTATGCCGCGCCCTCCCCTGCCGCTTCTCCGATCCTGACCGATGCCTTCCCTACTTTTCAATCTACCGCCGGAAGGGGGGCTTGCCGCAAGACCGGGGTTGTGCTGCAGAATTGGGAGCCGAAGCCGGACTGCAGGTGTTGCTGCCCGGCCCGGAACGGAGCTGACGAAGTGCCCTTGACCACCAGCGCATTCAACCTTCCCGACCATCTCAGGCCCAAGGCAGACCCTGCGCTGATCGCCGTCGACGAGCAGCACTTCGTGGCCATCGCGGAGAGCCTGGAGCAGTCCATTTCCGACCTGTCCGACCGGCTCGACGCCGTACGCAAGGCACCAAGCCGCCTGGGTCAGGAGTCCGTGGAGCGGGACGTGGAAACCCGTCGGCTGACCTCACGCCTTCGTGCCCTGCGCCGCTTCGGGCTGGACCTGTGCCTGGGGCGCATTGTTCATTCCGGCAGCGCCGAGCCCCTGTACTTCGGACGGCTCGGCCTCACGGACAGCGAGGGCCGCAGGCTGCTCATCGACTGGCGCTCGCCCGCGGCCGAGCCCTTCTTTGGAGCCACGCACGCGAACCCGATGGGGCTCGCAAGCCGCCGCAGATACCGGTGGACCCGGGGCCGCATCACCGACTACTGGGATGAGTCGTTCAATACGGAAAAGACGGAAGCCAACCCCGCCCTGGAGGACCTTTCCGCCTTCATCGCCAGCCTGGGGGACAGCCGGTCTGCCCGGATGCGGGACGTTCTGGGCACCATCCAGGCAGACCAGGACGCGATCATCCGAGCATCGTCCCGCGGCGCTCTCGTCGTCGACGGAGGTCCGGGGACGGGGAAGACCGTCGTCGCCCTGCACCGCTCCGCCTACCTCCTGTACTCCGACCCGCGCCTTGGCCACCGCAGGGGCGGGGTGCTGTTCGTGGGTCCGCACAGGCCCTACCTGGCGTACGTCGCCGACGTCCTCCCCAGCCTTGGAGAGGAGGGGGTGCAGACCTGCACCCTGCGGGACCTGATCCCCGAGGGAGCCACGGCAGCCGTCGAAACCGATGCGAACGTGGCCTTCCTTAAGTCGTCAGCGGGCATGGTCAAGGCAATCGGGCCGGCCGTCAGATTCTATGAGCAGCCGCCGTCCAGGGGAATGGAGGTCGAGACGCCTTATGCCGACGTCTGGCTCAGCGTTGACGAGTGGGCGGAGGCGTTCGAGGCACCGGCGCCGGGCACTCCGCACAACGAGGCGCGCGAAGACGTTTGGGAGGAGTTGCTCACAATCCTCGTGGACAAGCACGACGGCGAAGTCCCGGACAACCTGCTTCGCAGGGCCCTGGCTCAGAACGCAGAGTTGGTCGAGACGTTCAACAGAGCGTGGCCACTCCTGGACTACTCCGACCTTGTTGGCGACCTCTGGTCAGTGCCCGCGTACCTGCGCCTGTGCGCGCCCTGGCTCAGCCCTGACGAGGTCAATAGCCTGCAACGCCGGGACGCCCGGGCCTGGACCGTGTCCGACCTGCCGCTCCTGGACGCGGCCCGGCAGCGGCTCGGCGACCGCGAGGCGTCACGACGCAAGCGTCAGCAGGAGGCCGCCGTGGCGTCCGAACGGGAAATGATGGACCGGGTCGTCGAAGACCTGGTCGCCGCCGATGATTCCGAACTGCTGGTGATGTCGATGCTGCGGGGGCAGGACATGCAGGAGAAGCTGGTCGATGAGGACGCGCTGCCAGCTCCGGATACTGATCTGCTCGCCGGCCCGTTCGCCCACATCGTGGTCGACGAGGCGCAGGAGCTCACGGATGCCGAGTGGCAGATGCTGCTGAGCCGCTGCCCGTCCCGCAGCCTCACAGTGGTTGGGGACCGTGCCCAGGCCAGGCACGGGTTCGCGGAATCGTGGCCGGAACGGCTTGAGCGGGTGGGATTAGCCAATGTGAAGGTGAAGACCCTAGGCATCAACTACCGAACGCCGGCGGAGGTCATGGCGGAAGCTGAGCGGATCATCAGGACGGTGCTGCCGGACGCCAACGTGCCGACGTCGATCCGCAGCAGCGGTTTTCCCGTGGTCCACGGATCCATCCCGGAGCTGGGCCCGACCCTCGACGCGTGGCTCGCCGCACATGCTGACGGGATTGCCTGCATCATCGGCACGAACCTTGCCGGGCGGGCCTCGTTTCGAGCGACGTCCCGTGTCAGGTCGCTGACCCCGGAGCTGTCGAAGGGGCTCGAGTTCGACCTGGTCGTCCTTGTCGACCCGGAGGCGTTCGGGACGGGCATCCAGGGAGCGGTTGACCGTTATGTCGCGATGACCAGGGCGACCCAGCAGCTCGTCGTCCTCACACCCGCCACCTCCGGCGAAGGACCGTGACGCCTGAAACTGAGGGACGGCTGAAACTGACGACGGCGGTGCAGCTGGTCCAGGCTGGCGAATCCGGGGAGCCTCAGAGCTTTGGGCTGGCGCTGGCTGTTGCGCTGGTGAACGCCGCCGCCGTTGCCGCCGCTGCGGAGCTGGGAATCGCCGGGTACGTCCAGGCAGCGCTCGGAGGCATCATGGGAAGAGGACCCTCCTTGGCGATCGCCCTTAAACAGCCCCGTTCCGGCCGGAACCAAAGGTTCCAACCGGGACGGAAGCTGCCACCCGCCGTCGGACGTCCCCCAATAGAACGAGACGTTCGCCGGGTCAGCCCGGAGCCGTGTCGGTGATGTGAGATTCAGCCGTTGATGGCGGACTTCATTTCGTCCACTGCCTTCTTGCCGGCTTCGTCCGTGGACAGCCTGTTGAAGAGAACCTCGGACGTGTAGCGCTTCACGATTTCCTGGATGGCTCCTGCACCCTTCGGCGGCGGCGCCGGGGCCTCGCCGAGCTCGTCCTTGATCTGGTCGATGAACGTGACCACCTTGGTGTCCGCAGGCGTCAGCTCGGATGAGATGGCAGCCCGGACGTCTGAGTTGGGGTACACGCCCCGGTCGGCCAGGAGAGCTTCACCCGCCTTGGTGCTGTTGGTCAGAAAGTTGATGAACTTGGCGGTTTCCTGGGGGTGCTTGGTCCGTGACGATGCCGACCAGAACTGGGATGCCTTGTACCAGAGTTTCGCGTCTGCCGCCTTGCCCGTCTTGGACGGGAACCGCAGGATCTGGAGGTCCCCGCCTGCGGCCTTCTCCAGCGCGGGCTCCTGGTTGGACCACCAGAAGGCCATCCCGTTCTTGCCGGTAGCGAGCCCACTCTGATCAAGCGGCGCCGCCTCGGCCTCCACCACCTCGGAAGCCGCAGGAACGGCCTTCTTCTCGCTGAGTTCCTTCAGGAACGCCCACCACTCTGCAATGTCGCCCGGCTCGAAGCCCAGCTTCCCGTCGGACGTGTACAGGGATTTGCCGTTCTGCCGGAGCCAGACGCCGAGAGACGCTTCGTCCGTGCCATAGGCGGCGGCACCATACGTTCCCTTCGGGGACTTCGCCGTTACCTCTGCGGCGATGCGCCCGAAGTCCTCCCAAGTCCACGTCTTGTCGTCCGGAAGCGCAACGCCGGCAGCCTTGAAGACGGCGGGGTTGGCCAGGATGGTTGCAGCGTTGATGCCGGCCGCGATACCGGTCAGGCCCTTCGGGCCCTTGCCAGCATTCAGGGCGGCTTCGTCAAGCTTGGAGGTGTCCACGTCATACTTGGACAGGTCCAGCAAGGCACCACGGCTGGAGTATTCGGTGATGTATTTCTCGTCCATCTGGATGATGTCCGGGGCGTCGTTGGCCGCCACCTGCGTGGCCAGCTTGTCCCAGTACCCGTTCCAGTCTCCATACTCCGGCTTTATCTTGATGTTCGGGTTCTCGGCTTCGAACGCGGCAATGGCGGCCTGCGTCAGCTGGGCCCGCTTGTCGCCGCCCCACCAGGAGAAGCGCAGCTCGACTTTGCCGTCAGCACTCTGCGGGGCGGCTCCGCCGCCGCAGGCACTCAGGGCAAGGACGACGGCGGCCGCTGCGGCAACAACGCCTGTCTTACGAAACCGGCGCTGGCCGCCGTCGGATGGTATCAGCGCCGGGTGTTTCCGGGCAGCAGAGTCAAGGCGGGGGAAAAGTGGCATTGGGTACTCCGATCTTCTTTGATCTTGTTACTGGGAGGGATGAGGAAGCGGTTTCTCTGATGTGAGACTACAAGTCAAATACTTGTAATACAAGCTAATTTTCGTTGGCCACTTTATGGCCGGTTCGTGCAGACAGGCGACGGCGCGCACCGCCAAAATGCGCCTGGCCGCCGTATGGTCGCACGCTTCGAAGCCGCCATCGGGAATGGCCCGGGCTGGCGGCCTACTTGATACCGGTGGTGGCAATTCCCTTGATGAGGAACCTCTGGCCGAAGAGGAACACCAGGAACACCGGCAGCAAGGACACGATCGACATTGCGAAGAGCGAGCCCCAACTGGTGGCGGACTGGGAATCGACAAAGGCGCGCAGGGCCACCGGAACGGTGAACATGTCCGGGTCAGTCAGGTAGATGAGGGCACCGAAGAAGTCGTTCCAGGTCCAGATGAACGTGAAGATGGTGGTGGTGGCCAGGGCGGGCACCATCAGCGGCAGGATGACCCGCAGGAAGATCCGCGGGTGGCCGGCGCCGTCGATCCTCGCAGCTTCGTCGAGGTCCTTGGGGATGCCGCGGATGAACTGGACCATCAGGAACACAAAGAACGCGTCAGTGGCCAGAAACTTGGGTACGAGCAGCGGCCAGAAGGTGTTCACCCAGCCGATCTGCGAGAACAGGATGTACTGCGGAACGATCACCACATGGAAGGGGAGCATGATGGTCAGCAGCATGATGCCGAAGAACAGCTTCTTGCCCGTGAACTGCAGCCGGGCAAAGGCGTAGGCCGCCATGGAGCAGGAAACCAGGTTTCCCAGAATGGAGCCAAGCACCACGATGGCCGAGTTCAGCATGTAATGGCCGAAGGGGTGGGTCAGGGCGGACCAGCCGCCGGTGTAGTTGCCCATCTCCAGGCTGTTCAGCCACAGGCCCGGATCGCGGAAGATGAGTTCGTTGGGCCGCAGTGAGGAGACCACCATCCACAGGAGCGGGTAGATCATCAGCCCGCCGGCCAGGATGAGGATTGCGTGCTTAACCAGGGCTTTGATGCGCGCGGCCCGGCTGAACGCGAGCGTGCCACGGGATTCCCAGGCCCTCTTCGGCTTGCGGGGGTTCGTTGGCTTACCGGCACCCGCGGACTTCTTATCCGGAGTTGGCAGCGTCTGCAGCTTAGTCGTCATAGAAAACCCAATACTTTGCGGCGATGAAGTTGATGGCGGTGAACACAGCGATGATGACCAGCAGGAGCCACGCCATGGCGGATGCGTAGCCCATGTCGAACTGGCCGAAGCCCTTCTGGTACAGGTAAAGCGTGAAGAACATCGTGGAGTCCGAGGGGCCGCCATTGCCGCCGGAGACGATGAACGCCTGCGTGAAGGACTGGAATGATCCGATGATCTGGAGCACCAGGTTGAAGAAGATGATGGGGCTGAGCATCGGCAGGGTAATCCGCCAAAACTGCTGGAGGGTGCCGGCGCCGTCGACCTTCGCGGCCTCGTAGTACATCACCGGAATCTGACGGAGGCCGGCCAGGAAGATGATCATCGGGGCGCCAAAGGTCCACACGTGCAGCAGGATGATGGATCCCAGTGCCGTGCTGGGATCCGAGATCCACCCCGGACCCTGGATTCCGAGCATCCCGAGGACCTGGTTCACCAGGCCGGTGGTTCCGAAGATCTGTTTCCACAGGATGGCTACGGCAACGGAGCCGCCCAGGAGTGAAGGCAAGTAGAACACCGAGCGGTAGAACGGGAGCCCGCGGAGGCCCTTGTCCAGCACGAGTGCAATCAGGAGTGCCACAGCCAGCTGCAGCGGAACACCCACGAAAACGTAGGTGAAGGTCACCCGCAGCGAGTTGTGCAGCCGCGCGTCACTGAACATCCGAATGAAGTTGTCCAGGCCGGTCCATTCCGGCGGCTGGAGCAGGTTGTAGTCCGTGAAGGACAGGTAGAGGGACATCAGCATCGGACCGATGGTGATCGCCAGCAGTCCCACCAGCCACGGCAGCAGGAAGATGTACGCTGCCTTGTTGTCCCGTGCGTTGGCCTTCTTCTCTTCTGCCGTCGCCGGTCCCTTGCGCCTGGCGAGGGAGCTGAGTTCGCCGATGGCGCTCATTGCGGCGGCTCGGTTCCGCGGAACAGGCCCGCGGCCGGCATGCTTGCCGGACGCGGCGTCCTGGGAATGTGCTTGGCGGCCATATGGTCTCCTTTGGTCATCGTGGCCCCTCCACGTCATGGATGGTTTGTCCTTGAAAAGCGGGTCCGTACCAAAGTAAACGGTTTCTTGACTCCTGTATAGCCCTTTGTTAGTTTTTAGGAAAGCGCTCTCCCCCGAGGCTCGACCCATCCATCAATGCCTGAGAGGCGGAACAATGCAGTCCGGTCCCAAGAGTCCTGTACCAGCCACCGCACTCGGGGCCGGGCCGGTCCGTGAGCCCAAGTAGCCAGCGGGTGCCGCGGAGCCCACGGCGGCGATGCAGGCAGAATGAAGCCATCAGCCATCAGGGCAGGATGCTGGGCGCACGAAGCCCCTCCGCCCTTAATCTTCGACCCTGCCCACTCCGTAGTCACCGAGGACCTTTTGATGATTCAGCAATCCGCCCCTTCTGCATCCGCCGGCTCCATCGCTGCAGGTGTGGTCCCCGCTCCGTCGGCCCGCCCACGCTTAGCCCTGGTGGGCGTGCACGGTTTTGGCGAACAGCATCTGGCTAACCTGGCCAGGCTCGAGGAGGCCGGCGCCCTTGAGCTGGTCGCCGTCGCCGACCCGAATCCGCCGCAGCCAGGCAGGCTCGCTGATTCCGTCGCCGTGTTCAGCACGCTGGAGCAGTTGCTCGATGCCGGTCAGGCGCCGGACGTCGTCATCCTCGCAACCCCGATCCAGACGCATGCATCTCTCGCCCTGACAGCCCTTGCCGGCGGCGCCGACGTCTACATGGAGAAACCGCCGGTGGCTTCCATGGCACAGTTCCGGGACGTCCTCTCGGCGGCCGAATCTGCGGGACGGCTGGTGCAGGTGGGATTCCAGAGCCTCGGATCCGGCGCACTGCCGGAAATCCGCAGCACCATCGAATCCGGGATCATCGGGGACGTGCTGGGTCTGAGCGCCACGGGCATGTGGCTGCGGACCAAGGGTTACTTCAAGCGCTCGCGCTGGGCCGGGACGCGGAGCCTGGACAGCATCGACGTGGTGGATGGCGTGGCCACTAACGCCTTGGCGCACGCCGTGGCTACCGCGCTCAGTATGGCGGGGGCACATGGCGTTGCCGACGTGGCCTCCGTGGAGACCGACCTGTACCGCGCCCACGACACGCAGAGTGATGACACCTCCGTGATCCGCGTCCGAACTTCTGCCGGGACCACCCTGCTCTGCGCGCTCACACTCTGCGCACCCGAACAACATCACCCGTGCGTTACAGTCCACGGGACGCTCGGAGACATCACCTTCTTCTACACCGAGGACGAACTGGTTATCACGACCCCGCAGGGGGAGAGCCGGGAAACCTTCGGCCGGAACGACCTTCTGGAGAACCTGCTCGACGCGCGCACTTCCGGCACGCCGCTGCTCTGCGCCCTTGCCGACACCGGTGCGTTCACTTGCGTACTGGAAGCCATCCGCACCTCGCCCGACCCCCAGGAAATCGGCGCCGAATACATCATCTGGAAGGGAGACGGCGATGACGCGCACCCCATAGTCCACGGAATTGCCGGGCTGATCGAACGTGCCGCCAAGGCCCAGGCCACCTTTGCCGAACTTGGCGTCCCCTGGGCCCGCGTCCTGCCCCCTGAGCAGACCTTCAGCGTGGCTGGGCACCCCGTGGCCGACTACCAGGACGGCAGCCACATACGTTCGGCGTCGTCGCCGAGGCCCTATCTCCACCCGGTCCGCACCCTCTCCGGCACAGTGGTCACCGATCACCAGCCGTTGGACCACGTGTGGCATCTTGGGGTGGGCGTGGCCGTCCAGGACGTGAACGGCATCAATTTCTGGGGCGGCCGCACTTACACCCGGGCGGCCGGCGAATACGCCTGGCGTCCCGACCACGGGAGCATAATCCGCACCGGGTCCTCCGAACAGGACGGCCGGCTGACGGAGACCCTGTCATGGAAGGGCCCGGACGGCACTCCCGTACTCAACGAGCGGCGCACATGGACCTGGACCGCGGCCGGCTCTTCCGTCTGGCGGCTGGCTTTGGACTTTTCCCTCTCGCCTGCCGGTGACCAGCGGGTTAGCCTGGGCAGCCCCGGGTCGAACGGGCGGCACGAAGGGGGCTACGGAGGCTTCTTCTGGCGGCTGCCGGAATGCGCCGGAACCGCCGTGTGGACAGCCGAAGGAACCGGTGAGACCGCGGTCCACGGCAGCGTGACACCGTGGCTGGCCTGGTCCGGAAACTTCGACGCAGGAACGCCCGACGGCGGGGCCTCCTTCGGCAGCCGGCCTGACGGCCCGGCCACCCTGGTGTTTGTCTCCGCACAAGGTTGCCGGGACCCCTGGTTCGTCCGCGTGGACGACTACCCCGGCGTGGGCCAGTCGCTCGCCTGGGACACACCCGTTATCGCTGAACCAGGCACTACGGTCCGCCGCAGCATCGCCGTGTTCATTGCGGATGGGATCTTGGAAACGCCGGAAATCGAAAGATTGATCAATCAGCGGGGAAACCGGGCATGACCCAATCAACCGCGGCCGCGGCCACCCCACCCGCGTCTGCCCCGGCGGACCGGGACATCAAACGGCGCCGCGTGCTGGACATTCTCGACGCAAGGGGCCGGGACTCCCTGTTGCTGACCACACACACGGCGCTCACCTGGTACCTGGATGGCAGCCGCATGCACATCAGCCTCGCCGGGGACCCCATCGCCGCGATGCTCGTGGACCGGGACGGTGACCACCTAGTGACGTTCAACAACGAGGCCGGGCGGATCGCGGCGGAGGAACTCCCAGCGGGCGTCTCGCTGCACCAGGTGCCCTGGTACGGGAGCCTCCACGAGGCCGCCGCCGCGATCGGGACCTCTGCCAGTAGCACTGCCTCAACCGACAACAGAGCGGCCTGTACGCCGCTGGCCGAGGCTGAGGTTTCCGCGGAGCTCAGGGCCGCGCGGCAACAGCTGCTGCCGGGCGAGAGCGCACGCTACACCCGCCTCAGCATAGAACTGGCGGCCATCATGACAGACGTTCTCTCTGCCGCCCGGCCCCGCACCACCGAGTTCGAGCTGGTCGCCGCGCTGGCAGGGCGCGTAGTCGCCGCCGGAGCCGAACCGCTGGTCCTGCTCTGCAGCGGCACCTCGCGGGGAACGTTCCGCCATCCACTCGCCACGCACTCGCCGCTGGGCCGCCGGGCAATGGCGGTGGCGTGCGCCCGCCGCGACGGACTGGTCGCCAACATCACCCGCTGGGTGAGGTTCGACGACGGTACTCCCGTCGAGCGTGATGCGGAAGCCCGGATCGCGGCCGTGGAAGCGGACATTTTCGACGCCACGGTTCCCGGGGCGCGGCTGGACCGGGTCTTCGCCGAGATCAAGGCGGCCTACGTCCGGCATGGATTCGGGGCAGAGCAGTGGCAACAGCACCACCAGGGCGGCCCTGCTGGCTACGCCGGCCGTGACCCGCGCGTCACCGCCGCCACCACGGAATCAATAGTCCTGAACCAGCCCTTTACCTGGAATCCCTCAGCCCCCGGAGTCAAGATCGAGGACACGGTCCAGCTCACGGCGTCCGGCCTCTCGGTCCTCACCGCGGACGACCGCTGGCCGGCCACCACCGTCAACGGCCTCAAACGGCCACTCACCCTGCAGCTCTGACTCCGCTCCGCACGGCGGCCGTTCACCTCACCCGGACTCTGCGTTCACATCGAGGACGGACGGCAAAATTGCAGCCGCAACACAG
>DATCNU010000099.1:0-3078 GCA_036565085.1 Arthrobacter sp. | reverse complement strand
AACGAAAAGGGTCGGAAGCGGCTAACTTCCGACCCTCAATCCACTACATCCCTTTGCGAAAGAAAGTGAATCAATGCACATCTTATCCCGCGAACTCTTGGTCGGACCAGCACCCACGCAGAACGATTCCAAGGAACTTGGGCGCTATCTGCTGCGGATGGCACGCATCAAGGAACTTGAAAGTCGGAGAGCTACCGCCATCTACGCCAACGGCGCCCGGGCATACGGCCTGACTCACCGGGAGATTGGCGAAGTACTCGGACATACCGAGGGGTGGGCCCGGCAGTATCTCAAGGACATTGAGGGTAAGAAGCACCTGGAGGACTTTGCGGACGCCGGCTTCCGCGGAAACCACGAAACTCACGACCAGTTCTTCGAGGACATCAAGCTGGCCAAGGACGCCGACCAGAAGCTGCACCTGTGCGCCGAGTATCGGCTGTCCGACGCCGCCGTCGCGGCGGTCCTATGCATACCCGAATCACGGGCCGCTGAACTCATGGAGGGCCCCCGCGCAGAGGCCGCAGCCTGATGGCACGCGATAGGGCAAACATCAACACGAACATCTGGACGGACCAAGACTGGCGGAACCTGCCGGGCTCCCAGCAGTTGCTCTACCTGCTGCTGACCTCTCACCCAACACTGTCCTACGCGGGCGTTGTGGACTGGCGTGAGGCCCGCCTGGCGGCCATGACAGCCGACGCCACACCGGAGAGTATCCGGGACGCTGCGGAGGGCTTGCAGGCGGAACGGTTCGTGTTCATCGATGACGAGACGGAAGAGATCCTTGTGCGATCCTTCCTCCGGCATGACGGGCTGTTGAAGCAGCCGAAGCTTTCCATTTCCATGGTCAACGCCTACGGGGCCATTGCGTCACCACGCGTCCGCGAAGTGGTGACTTTCGAGTTGCAGAAGCTCCACAAAGAGCACGGCGAATGGGCGGCTTTTGGGCAGGAAAAAGTCCTGGCCTTGGTCAAGGGTAAGGGTACGGATATGGCGGAATTTACCCTTGGGTTTACCCCTACGGTTACCCCTCTGTTTAGGCCAACACCTGCCCAAGCCGACCCCCTGCCTACTACTACAGCTACTACTACATCTACTTCTTCTAAAGAAGAAGTTAAAAAGATAAGCACCCCCAATCGCAAATCATCCTGCCCCCAGAGCTTTCCGGTAACGGACGCGATGGCCGCATGGGCGAAGGAGAACAACATCAAAGCTGACCTGAAAGAACAGACCGCACGCTTCCTCGACCACCATGCATCCAAGGGCAGCACCTTTGTTGACTGGACCAGGGCGTGGCAGAACTGGATGCGGAACTCAAAGGACTGGGCTCAGCCTGTCTCTTTGACTAATCCCATGGTCCCGGCTCAGCACGGGTGGGCGAACCGATGAACCCGGACTATGGCGCAGAGCATTACCTGATCGGGGCCTGTCTCCTGTCAGCGGACACGATCCGGTTCGCTGAGGCCATCGTGTCCCATGCCGACTTCTACCGGCCGCAGCTCGGGGACGCCTTCACCGTGATGTCTGAGATGCGGAACGCCGGGGACCCCATCGAGCCGTACACGGTTTCGGTTCGGCTGAAGCAGCGCGGCACTCTCGGCTTGGATTTTGAAACCCTGTTCAAGTACATGGAAGCGACACGGTCAGAGCACACCGTGGACTTCTACGCCAAACAGGTCCGGGAAGACTCAGTCAAGCGGGCACTAATGTACGCCGGGCAGCGTCTCATGCAGCAGGCGGGCACGGATGGCATACCCCCGGCGAAGGTGCTCAGTGACGCACTGGAAGGCTTGAGGTCGATCCGGGAGAACACCCCGGGGCAGGGCATCACCTCGAAGAAGCTCTCCGAGATCCTGGCCGTCACGGAAGATCACGACTGGGTTGTCCCGGGCCTGTTTGAGCGTGGGGACCGGATGATCATCACCGGCTTTGAGGGTTTCGGAAAGTCCACATGGATCCGGCAGATGGCCATCCAGTTCGCGGCCGGCATCAACCCGATCACCATGGACCATATCGAACCGCTGCGCGTCCAGGTGGTGGACGTTGAGAACACTGAAGGACAGTGGCGTAAGGAAGTTCGGGGCATGACGCGCATGGCGAAGGAGTATGGCGTGGCGGATCCGGAGAACCTGGACCTTGCCTGCCATGGCCGGATCGATTTGACGAAGGACGCGGCGCTGGGTGCGGTCCACCATCTCTTGGATAAGAACCGGCCCGACATCCTATTCATCGGCCCGATCTACAAGATGGTCCCTAACGGCATCAACAACGACGACGACGCGGCCCCGCTGATCACGGCGTTGGATTCCTTGCGGGACCGCGGCGTAGTGCTGGTCATGGAAGGCCACTCCCCCAAGGGCAGCGGGCAGAACGTCCGCGACCTGTCCCCGCGTGGCTCTGCTGCGCTCATGGGCTGGCCTGAGTTCGGCTTCGGTCTGGGCCCGGAGTCGGAGACCAGCGACGCTGCAACGATCCAGCGGTGGCGTGGTGACCGTAACCGGGGCACGGACTGGCCGAAGCGTTTGGAGCGCGGCGGCCCGTTTCCATGGACGGCGGAAAACGTCCACCCGGCAACCCGGCAGAAGTACTACGGCTGGGAAAAGTCGAAGGTGGGCTTCTGATGGGCGTTGTCCGGATTGTGGCCCATGGCACCCCGGCGCCGCAGGGCAGTAAGAAGCATGTGGGCGGCGGCCGGATGGTGGAGATGTCAAAGAACTTGCCGGCGTGGCGTGCAGCGGTGGAGGCTGCTGCCCGGCTGGCTGCCGGCCCCGCGTGGGTTCCGTGGGACGGGCCGGTATCCGTCTCTGGCACGGTGGGTATCCTCCGGCCGGGGTCCACGAAGTTCAAGGACTTCCCGGCGGGCGCCCCGGACCTGGATAAGATCCAGCGGGCCATCGGGGATGCGCTGGAAAAGTCCCGGCTGATCACCAATGATGCCCGGATTGTGCACTGGGATATCCGGAAGGTGTGGGCTGTGGGTGTGCCGGGGGCTGATCTGACGATCCGGGAGATTGGTGCGTAACTTTCTACCTGAAACGCGCAAGAATGAGCAACAATCATGGTAATATTGTAAATATC
>DATCNU010000098.1:0-12648 GCA_036565085.1 Arthrobacter sp. | reverse complement strand
GCCTCGTCGATGCTGGGCTTCAATTCCTCAAAGGGGACCTCAACATTGAGCTTGACCCGCGTGGGGGTGAGGTTCTCGACAGCGCTCTTCACGGTCTAAGTACTCCTGGGTTTGTGGGATGGGTTTCTGCAAACGCATTTTTCTGCCCAGGCCGTATGCACGGTCCGGGCCGCAGAGTCGGGGTGACAGGATTTGAACCTGCGACTTCCTGCTCCCAAAGCAGGCGCTCTAGCCAAGCTGAGCTACACCCCGTAAGTGCACAGGCTAGTCTACGGTCATCCGGGCGCTCTTTGCACATTTGACACGTGGGGCATGAATTAGGTTTAGTTGTATCCGGCTTGAACAGCCAGCCCGAAGAACGCAGCAATTGAAGAACCCGGCTATTACGGCAGCAGCCCTGCAGCACGTAGTCTGGAGTTACTGCACTTCTCCCGGGGACGTAGCTTAATGGTAAAGCCTCAGTCTTCCAAACTGATTACGCGGGTTCGATTCCCGTCGTCCCCTCCACGCACGAAGGGCCCCTCGCTGAGGGGCCCTTCGTAGGTTAAGCCTGCAGGTTGCTTCCCTGGCCCGCGGCGGATGTTTGCGCGGCTGCCGTTTGAGTGGCTGCTGTTCCGCCGGTTATTTACGCTGGCAGCCAGGGCACCAGTAGAGCTTGCGGCCGCCCAACCCGGTCAGTGCCACCGCTCCGGCACAGACCCTGCACGCCTGCCCCTGCCTCTTGTAGACAAAGTGCGCTTCGTCACCGGCCGGGCCGGCGGCGGCTTTGGCCCAGTACGCCGCCGGCGTCGTGATGATCCGCCCGTCGCGGACGCCGTCGGCCATCAGCCCTGCAGTGTCTTCCCACAGGAGTTCCGCCGCCGCGCGGGGAAGGGTGCTGCCGGAGAGCCACGGGTAGAGCCGCTGCCGAAAGAGCACCTCTGCCCGGTAGACGTTTCCGATGCCGGCCACCACCTTCTGGTCCATCAGCAGCGCGGCGACCGGAGTCTCTCGGGACTGCAGGGCCGCCACAAAACGCGCCCTGTCGGACGGGAGGCCATGGAGGGGATCCGGCCCAAGCCTGGCCAGGACCGCCACCGCGTCCGGCTCCGTAATGGCAGCGCAGGTGGTGGCGCCGCGCAGGTCCGCCCAGCCATGCCCGCTCGCCAGGCGGACGCGGACGGCACCAACGGGAGCAGGCGGCCCGACGCACCCTTCCGCGGGACCGTCGTCGAATGACTCACGCTCCCCCACCTTTCTGGGGGCGCCGATGCTGGAGGCGCCCCGGAAGGTGCGGTCCCCGCCGAAGTCCCAGGCACCGTAGAGGCCCAGGTGGACATGCAGCACCATGGCGTGGTCGAAGTGCAGGAAGAGATGCTTGCCGTGGGCCCGGGAGTCCGTCAGCGTGTGGCCGTCCAGCAGCGCCGCACCGGCCGCGAACCGGCCCTGGGGGCTGCTGACGGCCAGTCTTTCGCCGGTGAAGACGTCGCCGAACTGCCGTGCAAGGCGCAGTACCGAGTGGCCTTCGGGCACTACTCGATGACCTCGCCGGTGGTTTCATAGGCGGCAATCTTGCCGATCCGACGGATGTGGCGCTCGTCGTTGCTGAACGGTTCTGTCAGGAACGCCTCGATCAGGGCGGTTGCCTCCTCCACCGTGTGCTGCCGGCCGCCGACGGCCACCACATTGGCGTCGTTGTGCTCGCGCGCCAGCGTGGCCGTGGAGTGGTTCCAGGCGAGGGCCGCGCGCACACCCCTGACCTTGTTGGCGGCGATTTGTTCGCCGTTGCCTGAGCCCCCCAGGACGATGCCGAGGGCGTGGATGCCGGCACGCTGGTCGGCCACGACGGCAAGGGCGGCATTGATGCAGAAGGATGGATAGTCGTCCTGGGCGTCGTACACCTTGGGCCCGTGGTCCACCACGTCGTAGCCCTGGGCCGTGAGGTGGCTCACCAGGTGGGCGCTGAGCTCCATACCTGCGTGGTCGGTGGCGATGTGGACCCGCGGGAAGGCAGGGGAAGAAGTCACGACAGTATCCGTTCGGTTTTGAGCGCTGGTGGCCAGCGGGGCTGGGTTCAGGCCAGGGTCAGATCAACACGGACAAGGATACTAGGACCAGGGAATATTGCGGGGCCGGAATTTTGCGGGGCCGGAATATCAGGATGCATCAGGACTCGCCCTCGCCGGCTGCTGTGCCCGCGGCACCGCTTCGGCGCGCCCGGGCAGCCACGCGAGTGAGGACCTCCGCAAGCCTGGCCGCCGTCACCGGGCTGCCGCCGCTCACCGCGATATTCTGCCCGTCCGTTTTCCGCACGACGACGGCGGGACCGCTGCCCACGAGCATCGCGGCGGTGCCGCCGTGGTTCCGGTAGCCCCAACCGCCGTAGTCAGCCGCGCGGACGTCCGATGCACTCGCCGCGGAAATGGCCGATGCCGGCACACGGATAACCGGCAACACGCCCGCCATGAGCACGCTCAGGCCGCTGCGGTCGGCCTGGACGCGGGCGCACAGGAACGCCGCGGCGGCGATGGCCGGGACGGCCAGCAGCACGCCAACCCAAGGCAGGGCTATGGAGACCAGGGCGGCCGGAAACACGCCCGCGACGGCGATCATGATGAAGACCGAACTGCGCGCATGCACCCAGAGCCGGATGGTGTCCCTGGCAAGGTCGGGATCCAGCTCCAGGACAACGGCCTGTTCCAGGGCCCGGTCATCCTCGGGCGCCCATTGCCGGTCAGCTTTGAAAACGAAGCCCATGGTCACGCCCAGAGACAGCGCCGCGCCGCTTCCCAGGGCAAGCACGGTCAGGTCCGGGCGGGAATCGCGGGCATCTGCCAGCCCCGTCTGACCCACCAGACCGGAAGCCAGGACACTGGTGAGGAACAGGCAGAGGAAAAGCCCGGCGCCCATCATGACCCTGCGCATCACGGCGGGCCGGGAAACCGGGACCGCCTGCGACAGGACCAGCCAGCCTGCGGCGACGATAATGAGGGCTCCACCGCCCATGTACGCGGTGAACGGCGCGAAGGAAGCACCGCCGTCACCGGTCCAACTGACTGCCAGCGGGTCCGGAAGGTCGGGGCGCAGCAACGAAGCGCAAAATACGAAAGCCGCGGCCAGCACCAAGGGAAACCCGACGGCGAACCGCAGTGCCCTGACATCCACCGCATCGCGGAACTTTCCCATGCGTTAAAGCTACTCCGCCGACGGCGGCGGGGCCTGAAGGCATCGAAGAACAGGGGACATCGTCGTCGGGAAGGTGATCCCCGCAACTTGCCAAGCGCCCAACGAGTGAAAGAATGTCTTCACAGTGCCGGCGCAGGCCACTGCCCGCCGGCAACCGCAACCCTTCTGGAGGCACCATTTGCCAGGTATGAACCTGACGCGCGCCGAAGCCCGCGAGCGCGCCGAACTGATCGCCGCCGACTCCTACGATGTCAGCCTGGACCTGACCAAAGGCGACAAAGTCTTTGGTTCCACCACCACAGTGAAGTTCTCGGCGGTTCCGGGATCCTCCACCTTCATCGATGCCGTGACGCAGACAGTCCACAGCGTCACCTTGAACGGCGCCAGCCTGGATCCGGCCGCAGTATCGGACGGCATCAGGATCCAGCTCCCGGACCTGGAAGGCAGCAACGAGCTGACAGTGGTGGCGGATGCCCCGTACATGAACACCGGCGAAGGGCTGCACCGCTTTGTGGACCCGGTAGACGGCGAAGCCTACCTGTACACCCAGTTCGAGGTTCCCGATTCCCGCCGGATGTTCGCCGTATTTGAGCAGCCGGACCTCAAAGCAACCTTCACGTTCACCGTCACCGCGCCGTCGCACTGGGACCTGATCTCCAACTCCCCCACCCCGGCCCCGGAGGAAACCTCCCCATCGGAGGACGGCGCAGCCCGCAAGGTGTGGAAGTTCCCCGCCACGCCGAGGCTGTCCTCCTACGTCACCGCCCTGATCGCAGGCCCGTACCAGTCGGTCCGCAGCGAAGTGTCCAGCTCCGACGGCAGGGTCATCCCGCTGGGAGTCTTCGCCCGGAAATCCCTCATGCAATACCTCGACGCGGACAACATCTTTGACCTGACACGGCGGGGGTTCGAGTTCTTCGAGGCGCAATTCGGCTTCCCGTACCCGTTCGAGAAGTACGATCAGCTGTTTGTGCCGGAGTTTAATGCAGGTGCCATGGAGAACGCGGGCGCCGTAACCATCCTGGAAGGCTATGTCTTCCGCAGCAAGGTCACCGGGGCCCAGGTTGAGCGCCGTGCCATCACGGTCCTGCACGAGCTGGCGCACATGTGGTTCGGCGACCTCGTGACCATGCGCTGGTGGAACGACCTTTGGCTGAACGAATCCTTCGCCGAGTACATGTCCCACCTGGCCGCCGTCGAGAACACATCCTTCACCAGCGCCTGGACCACGTTCGCCTCGGTGGAGAAGTCCTGGGCCTACCGCCAGGACCAGCTGCCCACCACGCACCCGATCTTCGCGGAGATCAATGACCTCCAGGATGTGGAAGTCAACTTCGACGGCATCACCTACGCCAAGGGCGCCTCGGTGCTCCGGCAGCTGGTGGCGTGGGTGGGGCCGGAGCAGTTCATGGCCGGGGTCCGCGAGTACTTTGCCAAGCATGCATGGCAGAACACCGAACTAAGCGACCTGATGGTGGAGCTGGAGAAGGCCAGCGGCCGTGACCTGGACCACTGGGGACGGCTCTGGCTTGAGACAGCCGGAGTCAACACCCTCAAGCCGGAACTGGCAGTGGCTGCCGACGGGACGCTGGAATCATTCGCCATCCTCCAGTCCGCCGTCGAGGACTGGCCCACCATCCGCCCGCACCGCCTTGCCGTGGGCTTCTACAAGCTCAACGGCGCCGGCAAGCTGGAGCGGGTCCACCGCGAAGAGCTCGATGTCGACGGCGAGCGCACCGAGGTTCCTGCCCTGGCAGGGATGGCGCAGCCTGACCTGATCCTGGTCAACGATGACGACCTGGCCTACGCCAAGGTCCGGCTGGATGAGAAGTCACTGGCCACCGCGACGGCGCACCTGAAGGATTTCAGCCAGAGCCTTCCCCGCACGCTGGTCTGGAACTCGGCCTGGGATGCCGCACGCGACGGGGAGACGCCGGCGCGCCGGTACGTTGAGCTCATCCTCGCCAACGTTGCTGCCGAATCGGACTCGTCCGTGATCCAGGTCCAGCTGCGCCAGCTGGCCACCACACTGAATTTCTATGTTGCCGAAGTGCACCGCGAAGCCACGGCCGTGGCCGCCGTGGACAGGCTCTGGCAACTGGCGTCCTCCGTTCCGGGAGGATCCGACGCCCAATTGCAGTTCATCAAATCCGTCGCCCTGCTGGCACGCAGCAGCGAGCAACTGGACAGCGTGGCGGGGCTCCTGGATGCCACTTCCACGCTCGACGGGCTGACGGTGGACCAGGACCTGCGCTGGGAGCTGCTCGCATCCCTCGTGGCTGGCGGCCGCCGGGGCCAGGAACAGATCGACGAGGAGCTCAGGCGCGACAACACCGCCAGCGGGCAGAACGCCGCGGCGCTTGCCAAGGCTGCCATCCCGACTCCGGAAGCCAAGGCCGCGGCCTGGGAATCCATCGTGGTCAAGGGCGAACTCTCGAATGCCCTCCAAGGCTCCGCGGTAACCGGCTTTAGCAGGGTACTGGACCGCTCGCTCCTGGAGCCGTACGCGGAAAAGTACTTCGACGCCGTTCCCGGGATCGTCGCCAGCCGCACCCACGCACTGGCCCAGCAGATCGTCGTCGGCCTTTACCCTGCGCTGCTGACCACACAGGAAACCATCGACCGCACAGACAGGTTCCTGGCCGCGCTCCCGGCAGAAAGCGCGGCACTGCGGCGCATGATGCTGGAAAACCGCGACGGCGTCGCGCGGGCACTGCGCGCCCGCGCGGCCGACGTCTAACCCGTCCCCGCTCAGCTGGACGCCGTTAGGCTGGTCGCATGAGCCTTGGTGAGCACCACTATTCGCTGTCCGTCAGGTGGACCGGCAACCTGGGAGAGGGCACGTCGTCCTACCGTGGCTATTCACGGGACCACGACGTCCAGATCCCCGGGTTGCCGGTCCTCAGGGGTTCGGCCGATCCCACTTTCCACGGGGACAGGACGCGCTACAATCCCGAGCAGCTCCTCCTGGCTGCCCTGGCCCAGTGCCACATGCTGTCCTTCCTGCATGTGGCGGTGCGGCATGGGGTCGTGGTGACCGCCTACCAGGACGACGCGACGGGCGTCATGCGCCTGAACCGGGACGGCAGCGGTCAATTCGAGACTGTTACGCTCAACCCGCGGGTGACGGTGGCGGATCCCGCCCACCTCGGGTTTGCCGCGCAGCTGCACCACGAAGCCAACCAGACGTGTTTCATTGCCCGGAGCGTCAACTTTCCGGTGCTGCATTCACCTGTCACGGTGGCGGGCTAGCCGGCTACTGCCTGGCCAGCAGTTCCCGGGCGAGCCGGGCTTCGGTAGCGGGCGAAAGCCCGGCCTTGCGGCGGCGGTGCAGCCCGCGGCTGCGTTCGTCGTCGAGCGTGTCGCCGAGGGTTTCCTGCCAGGGCCGCAAGGTTAATCCGGCAGCCGTCGCCGCCGCGTTGCTCCGGCTGCAGAAGCCGTCATGCCCAGGCGGCAGCCACAGCGGCATCGAGTCCGGGCCGGACCAGTAATCGACCCCGTGACCGGCCAGCCAGTCCCCTGGTGCCGTCAGGACCTCGCCCTGATAGCCGGCAACGCTCCGGGACGCTGCAACGTACTCGCCAAATGGCACCTGCTCCCCCACCGCGTTCAGCGGCCCCGTGATGCCGCGGGCCGCAGCGTCAAGAATCCATGCTGCGAGATCCCTGACGTCGATGACCTGTGTGGCCTGGCTGGCGATGTCCGGGACGAGTGCAGGTTCATTGTCCCGCGCGAACCGGGCCGGCCAGTAGCCGTACCTGTCGGTGCCGTCACCGGGACCGGCGATCAGGCCGGGCCGGCAGAGATGGGCCTTGCCGGGAGCAGCCTCCAAGGTGTCCTGCTCGATGGCAGATTTGGATTCGCCGTAGTTCTCCGGCGTGGAGATTGAGCCGGCAGGCAACGGTGGCAATGTGTCCGCGTCTTCGTCCGCGCCGGGCGTCGAGTTGTCCGCGTAGACCGAGCAACTGGACACGAAGGTCCAGTGGGCCGCCCGCCCAGAGAGGCTGGCCAGGGCATCCCTGGCAGGTTCCGGATCACGGGCCACTTCGATAACGGCATCCCAGTCTCCGGACGCATCCGCATAGCTGTCCGCGCCCAAGGAACGGTCAGTTTTCAACCAGCGGGCGCCGTCTGGTGGTTGGGCCGCGGAACCGCGGGCCAGGCACGTGACCTGGTGCCCCGCGGCGACGGCCTGCCGGGCGATTTCTGCTGAAAGGAAGGCGGTTCCGCCCAGGATCAGGATGCGCATGTGTACACGCTACGGCGCTAGGGTTAAGGGAGAACAGAGTCTTATGCGACCAGCGAAACGTGCATCTGGCCTTCATCTTCCCCGGCCGGCGCCGGAAAGCCCCAAGGAGCAGCCCCACCTATGATCAGCATGTTGTCGATCACCCCCCTCACCTCACAGTCCGATGGAATCAGCGTCCCGGGAATCCTGATCAGCCTGGGCATCGGAATTGCCGTCTGGCTGGCGGCGACCTTCGTGATTTCCCGCATCAGCCGGCGGGTGGCCGCTGGCAGCAACTTCTTCAAGAAGCCCCATTTCAAGTGGGTTGCCCCGGCACTGCGCGCACTGGACCACGAACGGCGTGTGCAGCGTGCCGAAACCATCGGTTCGCTGCTCAACAGCATCGTTGGTGTCCTGGTTGCGGTCATCACCATCATGTATGTGCTGCAGAACCTGGACGTGAACATCGCCCCGCTGCTGACCAGTGTGGGAATCCTGGGTGTAGCCATCGGTTTCGGCGCCCAGCAGCTGATCCGTGACTTTCTGGCCGGGATTTTCATTACGATTGAAGACCAGTACGGGATCGGTGACGTCATCGAGACGAGCGAGGTTGTGGGTGTCGTCGAGTCGATGGGGCTGCGCATCACCCGGGTACGGTCCGAGGACGGCGCCATCTGGTACCTCCGCAACGGCGAGATCCTGCGCGTGGGCAACCGTTCACAGGGCAACTACGTTCCGGTGCCGGAATCGGGCGCCGGCAGCGCTGAACAAACCGCGGGCGAGCACACCGCCGGCGAGACCAGGAAGACTGAACAGAAGGCCGGAGAATAGCACCATGACCACACCCGCCGAGCCGCAGCAGCCGCGCCAGCTCATGCAAAACGACCCGTTCAGCCAGCCCGGATACACGGACAACTTCTACACCGCCGTGGGCGGCCACGAAACGTTCGCGAAGCTGGTCGACGTGTTTTACGACGGCGTGGCAACGGATCCGCTGCTCCGTGCCATGTACCCGGAAGAAGATCTGGGCCCGGCCAAGCGGCGTTTCCTGATGTTCCTGGAGCAGTACTGGGGCGGGCCCACGACTTATGGCGAGGAACGGGGCCATCCCCGGCTGCGGATGCGCCACATGCCGTTCCGGGTCACCCCGGAGGCCAAGGACCGCTGGCTGTTCCACATGCGCGCCGCTGTCGATTCCCTGGAACTGCCACCACTGTATGAGGGGACGCTCTGGGACTACATGGAGCGTGCTGCGCTGTCCATGATCAACAGCCCATCAGAAGCCTGAGAAAGCTCCACCAGATGGCGACCTGAAGGCCGGGAATCTGAAGGCCGGGGACTAGCTCAGGCCGCTGCCGGTCCGGGCGAGGACATGCCCGCGGGTGCCAGTGAGGCGGAACCAGCGGCCGGCCCGATAGAGCTTTTGGTTCCCGTCGGCGAGGAACCCGAGGGTCAGTGCAGCGAAAGCGGTCCCGGCCGGCACTCCGGAGCCATCCAGCGCCCGGCCCCAGACGGCGGCTCGGGCGTTGTTGACGATCAGCGCGCCGGGTCTGTCCGGAACCATGCCTGCTACTTCGGTGATGCCCGCTTCGGCGGAACGCCTCAGCTCCGCGTCGGGCAGCGAACCGACCAGCTCCCAGCCCGTCCTCGGGGCGCTGACGCCGGTCCAGGATTCGGTGACCTTGGACGGCGGAACCGGAAGGTCGACGTCAGCCTCATCCGCACGGGCGAGGCGGTCCAGGACTGCGGAGAGCGGGACGGTGACATCAAGGGTGGAGGGTTCCGCCAGCCCCATCGTGCGCAGGCCCAGGATGGTGGGTGTGGATTCACCCAGCAGCCGCGGCCTTAGTACGCAGACGTACGCGGCAAGAACCGGGCCCGCGGCCTGCAGCCTGATGGCGCCGTCGTCGATGGCCTTGGCGCGCGTGGCGAAGGTGCGCAAATCGGCCAGATCACGCGGATCGGCGAACCGGAAGGACTGGATGAGGAGATCAGACACACTATGAACACTACCGGCTGTGCCTTGGTTGAGCAGTGCCGGGGTGGCGTCTAGAGTCGAACCATGACTGAAGCCGAAGCCGGATTGTTGGCGCCGCCCAGCGGCGACCCCACCTCATCGCTCATCAAACTCCTGGATCTCGGTGAGCTCGAGGGTGCCCGGACGGACGAGGACATCTTCCTGGGTCCCTCGCAGCAACAGCCGCACCAGCGGGTGTTCGGCGGCCAGGTGCTGGCACAGTCGCTCGTCGCTTCAATGCGGACCATCGATCCGGACCGGTTTGTCCATTCCATGCACGGGTACTTCCTTCGTCCCGGGGACGCGAATAAGCCCATCACCTTCGGCGTCCAGCGGCTCCGCGACGGGCGTTCCTTCTCGGCACGGCGCGTCCATGCCTACCAGGAGGGCATGCCGATCCTGTCCATGATCGCGTCCTTCCAGGCGGAGGACGAAGGCATCGAGCACGAGTCCGCCATGCCCAAGGGCATCCCCGACCCCGAGTCGCTTCCCAGCACGGCGGACCTGCTGGGCAAGTTCGACCATCCCGTAGCCCAGCACTGGGCTTACGAGCGGCCGTTCGACATCCGGCACGTGGATCCGCCCCTCTACGTCTCCGCAAAAGGCAAGAAGGAAGCGGTGAACGCTGTCTGGATGAAGACCTTCGGCCCGATGCCCGACAACTCCAACCTGCACCGTGCGGCCCTGGCCTACGCGAGCGACTACACGATCCTGGAGTCCATCCTGCGCCGGCACGGGCTGAGCTGGATCACCCCGGGCATGAACGTGGCCAGCCTTGACCACGCCATGTGGTGGCACCGCCCTGCCCGCGTGGACGAATGGCTGCTCTACGTGCAGGAATCTCCCAGCGCCCAGGGCGCCCGCGGGCTGGCCACGGGCAAGATCTTCGACCGGGCCGGGCAGCATGTGGCAACCGTGGCGCAGGAGGGCATGGTCCGGGTCCCCACGGATCTGAAGAACAAGGTCGTGGGAGCCTTCAGGACCAAGGTCCTCGAACACCAGATCCACAAGGCGGAGCGGGAGTAGCCGCACCGGTTCGGCGAGCGACAGCTGTGACGCACAAAAGGCCGGCACCCTGATGGGGTGCCAGCCTTTTGGCAGTCCTGAATCCGTCAAGAGCCGCCTGTTGGTAGCGGGTCAGTCGCGGGTCAGTCGCGGGTCAGGCGGCGGTGCGTGATCCGGTGCGGCTTGGCCGCATCCGGGCCGAGGCGCTCCACTTTGTTCTCCTCGTAGGATTCAAAGTTGCCCTCGAACCAGTACCACTTGGACGGGTTTTCGTCGTCGCCTTCATAGGCCAGGATGTGCGTGGCCACCCGGTCCAGGAACCAGCGGTCGTGGGAGACCACCACGGCGCAGCCGGGGAACTCAAGCAGCGCGTTTTCCAGGCTGCTGAGGGTCTCGACGTCCAGGTCGTTCGTCGGTTCGTCGAGGAGCAGCAGGTTCCCGCCCTGTTTGAGGGTCAGTGCGAGGTTCAGGCGGTTGCGCTCACCGCCGGAGAGGATGCCTGCCTTCTTCTGCTGGTCCGGCCCCTTGAAGCCGAAGGCTGCCACGTACGCCCGTGAAGGCATTTCCACGTGGCCCACCTGGATGTAGTCAAGGCCGTCGGAGACAACTTCCCACAGGGTCTTGTTGGGATCGATGCCGCCGCGGTTCTGGTCGGCGTAGGAGATCTTGACGGAGTCGCCGATCTTCAGCTCGCCGCCGTCGAGGGGTTCCAGGCCCACGATGGTCTTGAATAGGGTGGACTTACCCACACCGTTGGGACCGATGACGCCAACGATGCCGTTCCGGGGAAGCGTGAACGAGAGGCCGTCGATGAGGGTGCGGTCATCGAAGCCCTTCTGCAGGTTCCTCGCTTCCAGCACGAGCCCGCCCAGGCGCGGTCCCGGCGGAATCTGGATCTCTTCGAAGTCAAGCTTCCGGGTGCGGTCCGCTTCGGCAGCCATCTCCTCGTAGCGGGCAAGACGGGCCTTGGACTTGGTCTGGCGGCCCTTGGCGTTGGAGCGCACCCATTCCAGTTCCTCGGTGAGGCGCTTGGCCTGCTTGGCGTCCTTCTTGCCCTGGACCTCCAGGCGGGCGCGCTTCTTCTCCAGGTAGGTGGAGTAGTTGCCTTCATAGGGGTACAGGTGGCCGCGGTCCACTTCTGCGATCCATTCGGCCACGTGGTCAAGGAAGTACCGGTCGTGGGTGACGGCGAGGACTGCGCCGGCGTAGCTGGAGAGGTGCTGCTCCAGCCACAGCACGCTCTCGGCGTCCAGGTGGTTGGTAGGCTCATCGAGCAGCAGCAGGTCAGGCTTCTGCAGCAGGAGCTTGCAGAGCGCCACACGGCGGCGCTCGCCGCCGGAAAGCAGGGTGACGTCGGCATCGGCCGGCGGGCAGCGGAGGGCGTCCATGGCCTGCTCAAGCTGGGAATCGAGGTCCCAGGCATCGGCGGTGTCTATCGCTTCCTGCAGCTGGCCCATTTCCTCGAGCAGGCTGTCATAGTCGGCATCCGGGCTCGCCATTTCCTCCGAGATGTCGTTGAAGCGCTGGATCTTGCCGTAAATCTCGCCAACGCCTTCCTGGACGTTGCCCAGAACGGTCTTTTCCTCGTTCAGCGGCGGCTCCTGGAGCAGGATCCCCACCGTGTAGCCGGGGCTTAGCCGGGCCTCGCCGTTAGAGGGGGTGTCCAATCCGGCCATGATCTTGAGGATGGTGGACTTACCCGCACCGTTCGGGCCAACTACACCAATTTTGGCGCCCGGGAAGAAGGACATGCTTACGTCGTCAAGGATGAGTTTTTCGCCAACGGCCTTGCGGGCCTTGGTCATTGTGTAGATAAATTCCGCCATGCTTCCAAATCTAGTGGGTTGGCTGGCATATCTCACATTCGGAGCGTCAGGCGGCCGACCCTACAAAACACTTACCGCTCGCCAGGACGGGAAGGACAGTCACCGACACGGCGCCGTCACGGATCTGGCCCACGACACAGTCTCTGCCGTGCATCACGGCCGCCTCGACGGCGTCCGCATCCAGCCCGGTGGGCGTCCGGCTCTCAGAAACTTCAAGGGCAGCGGCCGGGATACCGGCACCGGACAGGGCACTGGTCAGCTGGGCAGTTGCGGGCTTCGGCGTCCCCGCGGCCAGCCTGGCAAGTACGTCCGTGACGGTCTGCTTCAATGCTGATGTAGCCGGATCCTCGGCTGCGGCAGGGGCGCCGGAGGCAGCAGCGGCGGTGGTGGTGGCTGCGGCCGTGGGC
>DATCNU010000097.1:0-10441 GCA_036565085.1 Arthrobacter sp. | reverse complement strand
CCGCCATCGATGGGTGGCGCCGGCAAATGGTTGAGCATGGCCACGAAATCCTGGACAAGGCCCTCCGCCTCGCCGGCAAGGTCCGGGCTGAAATCGACGGGCTGCCCGGATTGCATGTACTCGGACCGGAACTGATCCGCGCGGAAGCCTCCCATGACCTGGATCCGCTCCACGTCCTCATTGACGTTTCAGGCCTTGGCATCAGCGGCTACCAGGCGGCCGACTGGCTCAGGCCGAACTGCAGGATCGACGTCGGACTCAATGACCACCGCCGGATCGAAGCCACACTGTCCCAGTCCGACGACGAAGAAACCGCGCAGCGGTTGCTCGCCTCGCTGGCACGAACTCATTCAGGCTGCCCCGCAGATGCCCGCCCCGTCAAGGGTGGACCTGCCGGAGCCCGAGGACCTGGAAGCGGATCCGGTGATGCTTCCGCGCGACGCATTTTTCGGACCTGCGGAAACCGTCCCGGCGGAGGGGGCTGTTGGCCGGATCGCCGCCGAGCAGATCACGCCCTATCCGCCAGGCGTGCCTGCAGTCCTTCCCGGCGAACGGATCAATGCTGCCGTCATCGCCTATCTGAAAAGTGGTGCCACTGCCGGAATGGTCTTGCCGGACCCGGCGGACCCGTCGATGAAAACCGTCAGGGTGGTGGAGGAGTAAAGGAAAGCCGGTCGAACACCAGGACCGTGCGAACGATTTTTCCGCCAGCCACGGAGAACCATTCGGCGGCGGGAGCGTCGCTGACGGCAGCCGTTTGCGGGTAGTACATCAGCATGGCGCTGTTCTCGTCCCCGAAGGCGCCGATCATCCCCAGCCCGGTCAGTTTTTCCATGAACCCGCCGAGGAACTGCCGGTATGCGGCCGCCCCGGCAATGTTGCCGCCGGGTGCCTCGCAGGCGATCTCTTCGGAGACGTAGCTCATGGCAAGGTCCAGGTTCTTGCCGGTCCATGCCTCGTGGTAGGCAAGCGCCACTGTCAATGCGTCATTCTGGCCGCTCATTCCGTATCCTTTCAACCCATTCTTCGCTGGTCTGCTCGGCGGCTCCCGCCGGCGGGATTGCATGGTCCAACTGTAGGAATGCCTGCGCGGGCTGACAACAGTCCGAAGTCGGCTATGCTTCGGCCCTCCTCGTCAACAGGCATAGGTCCCGGCGGCTACTCGCCGCGTTTGATCTTCCGCCAACCGCCCGCCCGGTTGTTCGCGATGATCGCCCTGAACATGTTGCCGAGCGCCCTCTCGTTGACCGTCTCGTCCTCGCGGAAGGCGACAGTGCGGGCTGTCTTGTTGGTGTGTCCCGCGGTGATGATGTTTTCCGGATCCGGAACGATGCCGCCGTCGTACAGGAAAACGTTGACGTGGTCCTTCGCCGCGAGGAGGGCGCAGATGTTGCCGTCCAGGACGAAGTATGGCTGGACGCTCCGTTTGATGGTCTCCGTGACCTCAGGGTCGGCGGAGTGGACCAGGTCGCGGACCTGCTGGCAGATGGCCTGCTGCCATGCCGGGAGCGCTTCAATGTAGTGGTCCACGCGGGCGTCTTTGATGTATTCCATGTGTGCCAATCAGCCGTTGAGCTGCTCGCGCAGGATGTCCGCGTGCCCGCAGTGCTGGGCGAGTTCGCGGAGCACGTGGAGGTACACCCAGCGCAGCGGGAGCGGTCCCCGGCGGTTGCCGCGGACCACGTCGTCGAGCTCCAAAATGGACGCCGCGTCCCGGGATGCCTCGCAGGCCTCCAGGTGTGCCCGCTGGATGGTGGCGATAGTGTCCCCCTCGTCGAGGATGAACGATTCGTCCGGCGTCGCGGGGATGCCGATCTCGGCTCGGGTCCGGCAGGTGATGGCTTCGTCGAACCAGACCTTCTCAACGAAGGTGGCGTGCTTCACCAGGCCCAAAAGCGTGGTCCGGGACGGCACCAACCGCCGTCGGACCTGTTCCTCAGTCAGGCCGTTCAGGCAGTCGTTGAGCGTCCGGCGGTGCTCGTCCAGGAATGCCTCGAACTGGATCCGGGCTGGCTGGTCAATGACGTCGTCGACGGACGCCGCGGGAAGGGGAGACATGTGTGAAGTATTCCAAGCCCGTCTCCCCGGGGCAACGGGCGTACCCGGCATGTCGAAGCCTAGGTAATACCGTTTGGGAGCTGTGACGGCCCGGGCGGAAGGTTCTTGGTTGCGGGTCCCTGGATGACGGTACCGTCGGTGGCGTATCGGGAGCCGTGGCAGGGGCAATCCCAAGTGATGTCGGAAGGATTGAAACCCACCGTGCATCCAAGGTGGGTGCAGACAGCGGAGACGGCGTGGACGTGACCGTCGGGGTCTTTGTAGACGGCGGTGCTCTCCCCGTCCACTTTGATGACCGTGCCCTCCCCGGGCGCCAGCGCAGCGCGGCCGGATCGCGCCTTGAGCTTGCCGGCCAGGACGGCCGTCATGGTTTTGGTGTTCTCTGTCACGAACCGTTTCGCGCTGGCTACCGGCGTGACCCGGTTGCTGTTGAACACCGGTGACCAGAGGTTCTCCCGGCCGGTCAGGGTGTCAGTGAGCATAAGCGCGGCGGCGGTTCCGTTGGACAGGCCCCATTTGCGTAGTCCGGTGATTACATACACATGACTGGCTCGGGGTGACATGAGCCCGACGTAGGGCAGCCCGTCGAGCGGCATTCCATCCTGTGTTGACCAGCGGTAAGCGGCCTCACCGGCGGCGAGGCTGTCGTGGGCGAAGGCGGCAAGCCTCCGGTACCGCCCGGCTGTGTCGCCAGCTTCGGACACACGATGGCCTTCGCCGCCGGTAAGCACGTAGCTCGTGCCGCCGACGCTGACGGTCAGAATGGAGCGCATCGGTTCGTCGGCGCTGATAAATGTGGCATCCAGCGGCGGGCTGTCCACGCGGCTGGCGACGATATAGGACCGGTGCGGATGGCACCGGTAGTCGAAAAGACCCTGACCGCCGAACGGCACATTCGTGGCGACGATGATGTCGCGGGCGCGGACGGTGCCCTGCTCGGTTTCGACCAGGCCCGGTGATCCGTCGCGGACCAGACGGACGGGCGTTCCTTCGAAGACGGAGCTGCCCTCACCATTGACTGCGCGGGCGAGGCCTTGGAGGTATTTAACGGCATGTATTTGGGCCTGCCCGTCGAACCGCACCGCACCCATTACAGGGAAGGGCAGCGGCACTTCGGGGGTGAAAGTGGCAGGAAGGCCCAGCCGTGCGGTCAGGCTGGCTTCGGCGCGGACCTGAACAAGCGTGTCGTCGGATTCTGCGTAGGTAAAATTTGCGACCCGGCGGAAGTCACAGTCGATGCCCTCTTGGCCCACAACGCGGGCGACGTGTTCGATTGCGGCCTGGTTTGCCTGCCCGTAGATGCGGGCGATTTCATCGCCGTGGCTGCGTGCCAGTCCTGTGTAGGCCAGACGGTGCAGCGACGTGACCTTGCCGGTGGTGTGGCCGGTGACGCCGGTTCCGACGCGGGCAGCCTCGATGACCGCTACGCTGCGGCCAGCGCGTTTGAGGGCCAGCGCGGCCGTCAGCCCGGCGATGCCGGCCCCGATGACCGCGACGTCGATCTCCATATCGCCGGGCAGGACGGGATAACCGGTGGTTCCGGCGGTGGCGACCCAAAGGGAGACCGGCTTACCTTCGGGTCCGTCGCTGTTCGGTGCGGCATTCATGGGGTCCCTCCGGACCTTCGGTGCTACTCGGCGTCAGGATCGAACTTCCGATGACGAAGCAGGCCGTCCCGAGAGCAGATTTCCTGCCCTGGGGACGGCCGCCGTCGTTGATTTCCACCAACCGTGGGAGGCGCTAAGTGGCGCTTCCCTTCATTTTCGCCGCGGCATCCCTGCCGAGCCAAAGGCCCAAACCGATGAGGGCTACGCCGAGGACCAGGTGCAGCCAGTTGTCGGCACTGTTGAACGGAACAAAGTTGGCGCCACCGTTCATGTCGATAACCAGGCCGTAGATCCACAGAACCAGGTACACAACGCCGCCGCCAAGCAAGAACCAGCGGGCCATCTGGCCAGTCCGGGCCATTGCAATGCCAGCAGCGCCAAACAGCAGATGGACGATGTTGTGCAGCACTGATACTTGGAAGACGCCTAGCAGCATGGCACCGGAATCGTGTCCGGCAAAGCTCATGGCGCCGTAATTGGTGGTGATTCCCGGGATGAACCCGAGGACTCCGACCAGCAGGAAGACCGCCCCTGCTCCCAAGGCGGTGTTGTGAAGGGTCAACCCCATTATGTGGTGCTGGGCGGGGTGCGACGCGGTAGTCATTTTGTCTCCCTTTCACGCTGATTTCCGGCTCTTCAGTCGGAGAACCGGGCCTGGCGGCTAGGAGTCGCAGGATTCCTGCCGATGGCAGAATCCTACTCCTGAGAAACGCGTCTGGGCAGGGGAAACAGTGCAATCACGACACTCCCGGAGTCCTGGAAGGGGACCCTTGGACCCGGCCTTAAACGGGGCAATAGATAATCGGCAACGCCGTCTGGATTCGACAGCGCCAGCAGGTGGCCGCCGGCACAACATCCAGGCTCCAGTCGGCCAGGCCGGCGTTCTCGTGGCATCTGATCAGCGCGGATAGGCTGGGACGGTGCAATACCAAATCCGCCAGGCCACTCCAGAGGATGCTGACGCCCTGGTTCGCATGCATACCCTGGCCCACGAGGAGTGCTATGGGCACCTGCTGCCGCCGGAGTTCTTCCGCGCTCGCCGTGCCAGCATTCCCGAACGGGTTGAACGACGCCGGCTCCATCTGGGCAGCCCGGACCCACGAATGATCGCCTTGGATTACAGCGGCGAACTTGTTGGATTCGCCGACTCGGGTCCGGGCCGCGACCAGGACCGACCCGGCATCCTGGAGCTGTACTCCATCTACACACTCGAGCGCACCCACGGCACCGGGCTGGGTGCGGCCCTGCTGCACGCAACCGTGGGAGATTCACCAGGGTATGTATGGGTGCTCGAGGACAATCCCCGAGCCCAGGCTTTCTACCGCAAGAACGGTTTTCGTCCCGACGGCGCCCGCGAGCAGCTTCCGCCTGACTGGTACGAACTGCCGGAGATCCGGATGGCCCGTCCCGGCGGGTAACTCGGCTCAATCATGCAGCTCAATCATGCAGCGGCGAACCCATCGCGCTGGCGGGGTCAGCCCCATGCCCGGATTCACCGCGCCGGGACCTGCACCATCAGTGCCTGCATTACGATGATGCTCAAGTGGAGGGAGCACCGTGAACAAGAACCGCCTGGAGGCGTTCAGCGATGGCGTGCTGGCCATCATCATCACGATTATGGTGCTCGAACTGCGGGTCCCGCAGGAACCGACCTGGCAGGGCCTGGCCGAGGTCCTCCCGACGTTCTTCAGTTACCTGCTGAGCTTCGTTTACGTGGGAATCTACTGGAACAACCACCATCACATGATCCACCTGGCCGCAGGCGTCAACGGCGCCATCCTCTGGGCCAACCTGCACCTGCTGTTCTGGCTGTCGCTTGTCCCGTTCAGCACCCGCTGGATGGATGAGTCGGGCTTTGTGCAGGTCCCTGTGGTGGTGTACGGCATCAACCTGCTCGGCGCTGCCATGGCATACGTCATCCTGGAACGGGCCCTCATCCGCCAGCAAGGCCGGGACGGAGCCCTCGCCCGGGCACTTGGCAGGGACTGGAAAGGCAAGATCTCGCCGCTGATTTACCTCGCCGGGCTTGCATTAAGCATCGTCCAACCGCTGCTGGGATTCGCGGCGTACGTGGTGGTGGCTATGATCTGGCTTGTTCCGGACCGGCGGGTTGAGCATTACGTCACCCGGGCGCACCAGGACTAAACCGGGTGCGCAGACCCCCATGGCGCTGGTAGGGCGGCTCAGCGCCAGGGCGCCGCGATGGACTCGCGGGCCACGAACGGGCAATCCAGGATGGTCGGATGGGATGCGAGCAGGGTCAGGTCTGTCTTGCCCTCGATCGCATCGATGAGGTTTTCAGCGGCCCAGGCCCCCATTTCGTAGTGGGGCAGGGCCACGGTGCTGAGGCCGGGGTGCAGGTTTGCCGCAATCAGGTCCTGGTCGTCGAACCCGACCACCGAGAGGTCCTCCGGAATCCGGAGGCCCTGTTCCGCCGCCGCCCGGTAGGCGCCCATGGCCATGCGGTCGTTGTAGCAAAACAGCCCCGTGGGGCGGTCCGGACGCTGAAGCATGCGGCGCGCCGCAACATAGCCGCCCTCCACTTCAGAGTGCTCGGACTCCACCGGCGCCGCCCCGCCGTCGAGCCCGGCGCCTGCCAGCGTCTCCCGGAAGCCTCGGATCCTATCGCGGGTGGCCGGCACGTCGTCGCTGTTGTTCAGGAAGCCGATCCGGGTGTGCCCGGCACGGAGCAGGCTCTGGACTGCGGCGCGGGCGCCGCCTTCCTCGTCCGGCACCACTGAGGCGAAGGGACCGCTGAGGCTGTCTGCATCCACCAGGACGGCGGGAAGCTTTGCCAGCCCCGCCGGCACGGTCACTTCCCGGTGGTACATGGTGGCGTACAGGATTCCGTCCACCTGCCGTTCCAGGAGTGCCTCTACGTCGGCGTCCCGGGATTCCGGGCTGGCCGTGCTGGAGGTGTTGATGATCATCAGGTTGTAGCCGCGTGCCCGGGCAGCCTCGTCGGCGCCCAGGATGATCCGGCCAGCATGCGGGGTGGTGGCGATCTCCTCGCTGATCAGGCCCAGCATGCCGGTCCGCCGCGTGCGCAGGGCCTGCGCCAAACGGTTGGGACCGTACCCCAGCCTGCTCGCGGCTTCCTTTACCTTGTCCCGGGTTTCCGGGCTGATTCTGGCATAAGCGACGTCATTGAGGACGTGGGAAACCGTGGTGACAGATACCCCCGCAGCCGCGGCTACGTCTCGGATGCCAATGGTTTTGGTGTTCAACGGTCTCCCTGATCGTTGGCGTGCCCGTGCTCGATTGGTGACCCTGGTTGATGCGGTAAAGCGCACCGGATCTTCGATATGGAAACGGTACATGCTCCATAGCCCCAAGTGTTCCCGGACGCCGCTGCCAAAGGTGATGCCCCTGATCTAGGTAAGACCGTCCGGTCCGCGGGATAATGGGAGCATGACCAGTCAGGATCAGGACCGGGACCCTTGGGAGGAGTTCGACAGCCTCAAGCCCGCTGGCCCTGACCGTGTCGAGGGATATCCCGGAGGGGAGCCGTTGGGGTTCGGCTTCCGGACCGGTGTGCGCAGCGCCAGGGTGGCCTTCGGGTTCGCCGTCTATGCCCTGGTCCTCGTCACCGTGCTCGTTCTCATCGGCGCCGTCGTCTTCATCAGCAAGGGCCAGTGGCTGTTGCTCGGCCTGATGGCGTTCGCGGAAGCTGTGTCCATCTTTGCCTTTACCCGGCTTGTGGATCAGGCGCGCAACCGGCGTTCCGCCCGGTAGCAGCGCACGATGGCAAAGCACGACGACGACGGGCGGCTGTGCGGCGTCAGCTGGGGGAGTAGCGCCTGGCTTCAACTGATCTTGCGACGGTAGATGGCGATCGCAAAGGCGTAGGCGATGACCAGGAGGCCGACGAGCCAGGCGAGTGCGGTCCAGATCTCACTGCCGACGGTGTCCTGGGCGAACAGGGCCCGAATGGTGTTCACGACGGCGGTCACGGGCTGGTTCTCGGCGAACCACGCGACTGGGCCGGGCATTGAGTTGGTTGGTGCGAAGGCCGAGCTGATGAACGGCAGGAAAATCAGCGGGTAGCTAAACGCGCTGGCGCCGTCGACGGTCTTCGCGGAGAGCCCGGCGATCACGGCGATCCACGTCAGTGCCAGGGTGAACAGGATCAGGATGCCGGCGACGGCGAGCCAGGCGCCCACGGATGCTCCGGTGCGGAAACCCATGACCAGTGCGACGCCGATGACGATCGCGACCGCCGCCATGTTGGCGGCCAGGGAGGTGAGCACGTGCGCCCAGAGAACGCTCGACCTGGCGATCGGCATGGACTGGAAGCGTTCGAAGATGCCGCCCTGCATGTCGAGGAACAGCCGGTACGCGGTGTAGGCGACGCCGGAGGCGATCGTGATGAGCAGGATGCCCGGGAGCATGTAGTTGATGTACGACTGGCCGGATCCGGTGTTGATCGCGCCGCCGAAGACGTACACGAACAGCAGCATCAGCGCGATCGGGGTGACCGCGGTGGTGATGATGGTGTCCGGGCTGCGGAGAATGTGGCGCAGCGAGCGGCCGGTAAGGATGCCGGTGTCGCCGAGGACGTGGGTGGTCATCAGAGTTCCTTTCGTGCCGGGACCGTGCCGTCGGCGCGGTCCTTGGAGACGGTGTCGGACTCGCCGGTGTCAGACTCGCCGGTGTCAGTGACGAGTGCGAGGAAGACGTCCTCGAGGGAGGGCTGCTTCTCGATGTATTCGACTTTGGCCGGCGGGAGGAGTTGCTTGAGTTCGGTCAGGGTCCCGTTCTGGATGATCGTGCCCTTGTGCAGGATCGCGATCCGGTCGGCAAGCTGTTCGGCTTCGTCGAGGTACTGCGTCGTGAGCATCACCGTCGTGCCCTGTCCGGCGAGTTGCTTGACGGTCTGCCACACCTCGATGCGCGCCTGGGGGTCAAGTCCCGTGGTGGGCTCGTCCAGGAAGATGATGGGCGGGTTCCCGATCAGGCTCATCGCGATATCCAGCCGGCGTCGCATGCCGCCCGAGTATGTCGACGCCTTGCGGTTCCGTGCTTCGGTGAGCGAGAAGCGGGCAAGCAGGCCGTCGGCAATCGCACCCGGGTTCTTGAGGTGACGCAGCCTGGCGATCAGCACGAGGTTCTCCCGGCCGGTGAGCACTTCATCGACTGCGGCGAACTGGCCGGTCAGGCTGATCGACTGGCGCACGTCGCCGGGCTCCGCCGTGACGTCGTAGCCGTTGACCGTGGCGGTGCCCGCATCGGCCTTCAGCAGGGTCGACAGGATCCGCACCAGCGTGGTCTTACCTGCACCGTTCGAGCCGAGCAGGGCGAAGATGCTCCCGGTCCTCACGTCGAAGTCGACGCCCCGCAGCACGTGCAGGTCCTTGAACGATTTCTCGATGCCATGCACCCGGATTGCAGGTTCGGGCATTTGGGTGGTGGTCATTCGTCCGTCCCCTTTCCGTTGTCGCCGGCTGCGGCATCGATTGCCTTCGTCAGGCGTGCGCGCTCCTTGTCGATCCACTGCTTGCCGGAGTAGGCCTGGGCGAACGTCTCGGCGAACCCGACCGGATCGTCGCCGACGATCGCGCGCACCGGAGTGCCGTCCGCGGCGGCACGCTCCCAGAGGTCGGCGAAGTCGCCGAACATCGTGATGAGGGTGTCGCCGGCGGTGACCACCCCGTAATGCATGAAGTAGCGCTGGAAGGCCTTCGCGGCACCGTTGTACGGTTCGGGGAGGGCCTCGATGCGGGCGACGTACTGCCTGTACTGCTTCTTCTGCTCGAGCGATCCGGTGAGGGCCTCGATCCACTTTGCTGCCATGGTTACTCTCCTTTTTCCTGCGGATGTTCGACGTGGTGGCGGAGCTGTTCGATCCGTTCTGCGAGGAAGCTCCAACTCCTCCAGAATTCTGCGAGGTACTCGCCGCCGACCGGGTTCAGCGAGTAGACCTTGCGCGGCGGCCCCTTCTCGGACGGAACCTTCGCCACGTCCACGAGACCGCGCTGCTCGATTCTGATCAGCAGCGCATAGACGGTGCCCTCGACGATGTCGGAGAAACCCTGCTCACGCAGCCGCGCTGTGATCTCGTAGCCGTAGGCCGGCTGCACGGCCAGGATCGCGAGGACGACGCCCTCGAGAGTGCCCTTGAGCATCTCGGTCATCTGTTTGCCCATGGAACCCCTCCGACTACTCAGTGTTACTATCTACCACTAGATAGTAACACTGAATAGCGGCCATGCAAGGGGCGGACGCAGCAAAATCGGATTGCAGGTTCCGACGCCGGAACGCTCCAGAAATGACGCCGAAGGGCAATATGGGGATCTATTCTTCATCTAATCGCCACAGCGGGGAACACCCTGATGGGCCCGGTGGTTAAGTCATTAGGACGATGAGATGAACAATGAACACCATATTTTCAGCACTGATAATTCCCTCCAGGATCACTGAACCTGTCCGGCTCCTGCCCATCGAGACGGGCCTGCACAACCTTCAGGACCTGGTCCGGGGTGATATTGAGTCAGTAACGCGTGGCGACTGGCACGTTTACCTCAATGCCGAGGGAATGATCAAGAACCTGCCCGCAAATCTGCGGGCGGCCCAATTGATGTACGACTGTGGCCTGGACCTCGCCGGAGCCGCGCGCGGATTGGCAATCTTCTTGGGCAATGACGATCACGGCAGGGATCAGGACGTCCCGGGACACCTCCTGCGGCGGGCGGAAGACCTCTTCGGAATGCAGCTCGCCGCGTAAAGCCCGATTCGAAGCCTAAAGCCGGGATGGAGTTAAAGGGCCGTGGGCGGGG
>DATCNU010000096.1:0-25657 GCA_036565085.1 Arthrobacter sp. | reverse complement strand
GTGCCGGTGGGCTCCGGGCCGGCCGTTGGCCCGCTGCCGAGGTCGTGGGCAAACTCCTTGATGACTTCGCTCTGCCTGGCGTCCGATTCGACGTTGGTCCACCACAGCTGCCAGGCCACGAAAAGCAGCAGAATGGTGCCGGCGGTGATGAGCAGCTCGCCCAGGACCTGGACGGTCCCGCGCAGAATGACGACGCCGGCAGCCGGCGCAGCTGCGGGCCTCGCCTTCTCCTGCAATACCACGCGTTCTCCTCCGGGGCGGTCGCCATGGGCATTGGTGGGCCCTGAACTACGGCTAGAATTGGCTGCTAGTAAGAATCCAGATTTGACCAAGATCGCGCAGTCCGCTGGCAATTTCCTTCTTGCAGGATATCAAGCCCGGGCCGCCGAGCTTGCCTCAGCCCGTCAAGGAGAGCACGTGCCCGAGTCAAAGCCACGCAAGAAGACCTCCCGCGCCACGCAGCCGGTCTCCGCGGCGCAGGCGTACAAGCCCAACGCGGTCTGGTTCAAGCCCGTGATGTTCGGACTGATGATCATTGGCCTGCTTTGGATCATCACCTTCTACATCAGTGAGGGCGTGCTTCCCGTCCAGGCTTGGGGCTCGTGGAATATCGTTGCCGGTTTCGGCATCGCCATTGCCGGCTTCCTGATGACCACCCGCTGGCGTTCTTAGTCCCATCAATATGACTCCTGGCAATGACGGCACGGTTGTGGGGGATGACGGCTTGGCCCGGCCGCCGTGGGCATCCGTTGATCCGCTCCTGCGCGAATACTACGACACCGAGTGGGGCCTGCCTGTACGGGACGAGCAGGGACTCTACGAACGTATCTGCCTGGAAGGCTTCCAGGCAGGGCTTTCCTGGTCCACCATCCTGCGAAAGCGTCCGGCCTTCCGGGCAGCATTCCATGACTTCCAGCCCGACGCCGTTGCCGCCTTCACTGACGACGACGTCGAACGTCTGCTACACGATCCAGGCATTGTGCGGAACAGGCTCAAGATCCGCGCGGCGATTACGAATGCCCAGGCAACAGTGGCCCTTCGGAGCCACGGCGGACTGGTGGATTTCGTCTGGCAGTTCCAGCCCGATGCAACGCCCCGGCCCCACATCCATGCAGATATTCCCACCCAGTCCGCAGAATCCGTGGCGCTCTCCAAGGCCCTGCGGAAGAAGGGGTTTTCCTTCGTGGGGCCGACAACGATGTTCGCCCTCATGGAGGCCATTGGCATGATAGATACCCATTTGCTGGACAGCCACCGCCGCGGCTCCTCCGGAGTGTGGTCTTCCAGCCAGGCTTAGACCTTCCGGCGGGAAGGGGAGCCAGACTTCTCCACAGGTGTATCAAAAGTTATCCACAACGTGGATAACTGGCCCCCCGGAAATGGATCTACGGTGAATTTCCGGCCGCTGCGCAAAGGTCACGGAAAAAAGCGGCCTGGCATTTACTTATTAACAGTGTGGATTTCCTGTGGATATCTGTCGTCAAGCGGGTGGGACGCGCGCCGCCGGGGAGTCACCGGTTGCGGCGCACCGGATGGTGGCTGGTGATCGATACGCGGTTGAACGCGTTCATGGTGATGGCCAGCCAACTGACCACGGAAAATTCGTCTGCGCTGAGGTGTTCACGGGCATATGCCTCGTCCTGCTCCCTGGACCGGTGATCCGGCAGTTCCGTGATGCTTTCGGCCAGCGACAGGGAGGCCCGTTCCTTTTCGGTGAAGAGCGTCGTTTCCCGCCACGCCGGCAGGACTGCGAGTCGCTGCGGCGTTTCACCGTTATCCACAGCATCCTGCACGTGCATGTCCAGGCAGTACGCGCAGCCGTTGATCTGGGAGATCCGCACATTGAGAAGCTCTATGGTCTTGCGGTCGATACCTGCCTCCCCCGCGGCCTCGCTGGCTTTAAGTCCCAGACCATTAAGTGCGCGCCAGATGGCCGGGTGCTGTTTGTCGAGGAAGATGTGCTGCGTGGTGGCGCTCATGGGGTTCCTTCTGGCTGGGAAGTTTCTACTGTGTCAGATCGTAGACGGTGGTGCCGCCGATCGTGCTGGGCGCGAACGTGGATTTCACCCAGGCTGCGATCTCCATGGCGGCATCCGAGCCGCCGTTTCCGCCCATGATTTGGGTGGCTATGAAGTAGTGGACCCTGCCCTCGGCCACGAGTTGCCGGAACTGTTCCGGCGTGGGTGAGGGATCCGTTCCGTTGAAGCCTCCCAACGCCATGACGGGCAGTTCGGTGGCCAACTGGTAGCCGGCCGCATTGTTGGAGCCGACGGCGGCCGCCACCCATGTGTAGCGGGCGGCATCCGCCTTCAGTGCCCGCCACCAGATCGCTGGGCGGAGTGCTTGCGCCCAGGAGGCCGCCCATTCCACCGCCGGGCCCTTGCTGGCCACCTGCCCGCGTGTTTTGCCGGACGTTTGGGGGTAGGCCGTTCTGCTGCAGTCCGGCGAAGCCGGCACGGCCCTGGCCTCCCTGGACAAAGCCCACCGAGGGGCCGGCGCTGACGATGGCACCGCTGTGTGGCGTGGCGGCGGTGGACAGCGAGTACGCCAGCGGCCCGGCAAGCGGGACGATGATGGCGAGTGCCGCCGTCGCGAACTACAGACCCTTGATGGCGGTGCGTGAAGCAGCCACGACCAGTACGGCGGCGGGCAAGGACAGCGCCAGGACCAGCCAACGCAGCCACGGAAGGAAGGTCGGTGTCTGCCCAAGCAGCCCGTAGGCCATGAGACCGGCCATTATCACGGCAGCGGCCAGGGAAAGGGCCTCCACGGTTTGGGAGCGCCGCTCCCAAAGCAGGGATGCACCAAGTCCGGTGAGACCGGCGATGCCCGGCGTCAGGGCCACGGCGTAATAGGGGTGGATAATGCCCGCCGTGAAGCTGAACGTCAAGCCGGTCACCAGCACCCAGGAGCCCCAAATCACCACCGCGCCAGGCGATCTGCCCGCCGAACTCGCTGTTGAACATCCGGAACAGGCCCGGCGTCCCCCAGCCGTTGTTGCCTCCAACGCTTCCGGTCTCGTCGCCGCTCAGCCGGCCCAGTCCATTGTAGCCAAGGGTCAAACTCCAGGATCGAGTTGTTTTGTGAACCTCCGATGTAGGGCCGCATGGAAGCCGGGGTCAGGGCGACGGCCGCCAGCCACCAGCCGGCGGAAACGGCGACAGCGGCACCGGCTGCGAGCAGGTGCAGAAGCCACCGGCCCGGCCCGGGCCTGGCGGCCAGCAGATAGGCGAACGAGAATCCGGGGACGACCAGGAGGACCTGCAGCTGTTTCGCCAGGAAGCCAAAACCGATGAACACGCCTGCCAGCAGGAGCCAGCGCAGCCGGTCTTGCTGGATGGAGCGGATCACGGCGTAGGCGGCTGCCATGAGCAGGACCAGCAGGGCATCCGGGTTGTTGAAACGGAACATGAGCGTGGCCACAGGAGTGGCGGCCAGCACCGCCGCTGCGACGAGCCCGGCCCTGTGGGCAAGCGCGGTGTTGCCTGTCTCGGCTCCGGCCGTCCGGCGGACGGCAAGATACAGGATCCAGGCGGTCGCCACGCCCATCAGGGCCTCGGGAACAGGGATGCTCCACGCGTTTAGCCCGAACAGCCGCACCGACAACCCCATGATCCACAGCGATGCTGGGGGCTTGTCCACTGTGATGGAGTTTGCGGCATCCGAGGAACCGAAAAACCATGCGGTCCAATCCTGTGAGCCTGCCTGCGCCGCCGCTGAATAGAAGGCGTTGGCCCAGCCGGAGGCACCCAGGTTCCACAAGTACAGGGCGGCGGTGGCCAGGAGCAGGGCGGTCAGCTCCAACGGATGGCGGAGGGTTCCGGCGCGCCCGGCCGGAACCCGGTCCGTGCCCTGCTTGGGCTGATTTGGCATCGCAGAGCCCTGGCCGGGAAGGGCGAACGTTGACATGGCTGCTACTCGCTCAGTTTGTAGACGGTACTGCTCCCGACCGTCCGGGCTGTGAAGTGGGCTTCGACCCAGGCTGCGACCTCGGAGTTGCTTCCACGGCCCCGGCCCGCGCCATCCGCGTTTATCCTGCCGTCCGCGCCATCCGCGTTTATCCCGACGCTCGTGCCCCCTTCTCCCATACCGCTGCCGGCGATGAAGTAGCCGATTTGCCCGTTGGCCACCATCTGCTGGAACTGGGCCAGGGTGGGATAGGGGTCGCCACCGTTCCAGCCGCCCAAGGCAATCACGCTGGTGCCGGTGGCGAGTTCCAGGTTGGCCGCCTGTGTGGCGCCGGAGACAATCGCTGACCATTTGGTGCTGGTGGAGGTGAGGAGAGCGTTGAGTTCGGTGTTGTTCGCGGTGTCCCCTCCCATGCCGCCTGGTCCGCCCATGCCGCCTGGTGCTTCCGGCCCGGCCATTCCCTGAGCCGTGCCGTCAGCTGTGCCGGTGCCGGCATCCGGCCCGTTGGTGCCGGCCATTCCGTCGCTCCTGGTACCGTCAGGGCGGCCGCCCGATGCCGCCTGATTACCGGCACCCCCTCCGCCGAAGCCGCCCATCGCCGCACCGGATGGTCCGGACGTCGGAATGGAACCGGAGTGCGCGGTCGCAGCCGTCGCCAACGTCCACGCGGCGGTGCCCAGCCCGCCAGCCAGCAGGGACACCACGACGACCGCTGCTGCGGCCGCGTTCCGGAACCGGCCCCGTCCTGGCCGCAGCCGGTCCAACCGCAGCAGGACTGCCGCTGCGGCCAGTACGGAAAGGGCCACGACGGCGACCCGAAGCCACGGTTGCCATGACTCGTCCCTGGCCAGCAAGACCATAGACCAGACGCCGGTGCCCAGGACGGTGGCGGCAAGCACGATCCTGGCCGGCCAATGGTCTCGGCGGCGCCAAAGCTCCGCCCCGCCAATGCCCACGACGGCCGCGATGGCTGGGGCCAGGGCCACGGCATAGTACGGGTGCACAATGCCGCTCATGAAGCTGAAGATGCCGCCGGTAACCAGGAGCCAGCCGCCCCACAGGATGAAGGCGGCCCGCCTCGCAGAGGTGCGCACCTCACGGCGCGTGAACCACAATCCGGCAGCCAGCAGGATCAGTGACGCAGGGAGGAGCCAGGAGACTTCGCTTCCGAAACTGGTACCGAACAGGCGGCCGATTCCCGCCGCCCCGCCGAACCCGGTGTTGCCGCCGCCCCCGCCGGGCAGGCCATCCGCAGCGCCGCCCCCGCCGGACAGTCCATCCGCAGCACCGCCTCCCGGCATGCCCCCGCCGGCGCCGCCTTCACCCGAACCGGTGATTCGCCCGAGTCCGTTGTACCCGAAGGTCAGTTCCAGGAAGCTGTTTCCCTCGGAACCGGCCATGTACGGCCGCGCCGATGCGGGAGTCAGCTGGAAGAGGGCAACGTAACTGCCGGCCACCACCACGATCGCGGCCGCGGCGGCCAGCAGGTGAAGGACGCGCTTCCGGAATGTTGTGGGGGCCGCCCACAGATAGGCCAGGGCCAGACCGGGCACAATCAGGAACCCTTGAAGCATTTTGGTCAGGAACGCCAGGCCCACTACCGCCCCGGCGGCGGCCAGCCATTTCCAGCCGGCCTTCTCGATGGCACGCGTCGTGAGGTAAGCAGCGAGCACCAGGCAAAGTGTGAGCAGCGCGTCGGGGTTGTTGAAGCGGAACATGAGTGCGGCCACAGGCGTCAGGCCCAGTGCGCCTCCGGCCAGCAGGCCGGCCGCCGGGCCGGAAATGCGTTTCACTGTGAGGTACAGAAATCCGACGGCGGCTACCCCCATGAGGGCCTCGGGCACCAGCATGCTGGTGGGCGAGAAACCGAAAACCCGTCCGGCGAGGGCCGGAATCCACAATGAAGCCGGGGGTTTGTCGACGGTAATGGCATTGCCAGCATCAAGGGAGCCGAAGAGCAGGGCGGTCCAGTCCTTGGTGCCGGCCTGGATGGCCGCCGCGTAAAAGGTGTTGGCGTAGCCACTGGCGGCAAGGTTCCAAAGGTAGAGGAACGCTGTGCCAGCAAGCAGGCCCGCGGCCGACGGACGGACCCAGCGCGGCTGGTCCCCAAAGACCAGCCGTTTCCATCCCCGGCTGCGCAGTCGGGACCCGCTGCCACGGGACGGGACTGCTGCACGGGTCCGGTACGGCGGCCCTTCCGCAGGTGCCGGGAATCCGTGCCGTGCGTCGGGGTCGGAAACGGTTCCTTCCAACACCGCCTGGGATGTGCGGGCAGGTTCATCTTGCCGGGGGTTATGGCCGGGGTTCAGGGTGGAGGTCATGAGATGGCCTTATCTGTCCGGGGCGAACGGGTCGCGCTGGTGGATGGTTCCGGGGAAACGGTGGTGGAAATGAATTCAACGCGGCTGGTCTGCGGAATAGCCCCGTCGGGGACAGGGTGCGGCTTCGGCTCTCGAAACACCCAAAGGCGGAAAAGCAGGAATTTCAGTGCGGTGGCGGCGAGATTGGCCGCCGTGACAGTGGCCAGTTCAGCCCAGCGGCCCGGAGTCGTCGAGTTGTGCACCAGAGCCAGTGCACCCGAGGTGAGCCCGAGGCCCAGCCCGAAAACGATGAGCCCTTCGAAGTGGTGCCGGGCGGCGTAGTTGCCGCCTTGGATGCCGAAGGTGAAGCGGCGGTTGGCTGCGGTGTTGGCGACGGCGGTGGACAGGAGAGCGACGAAGTTGGCCAGTTGGGGGTCCATAAAGCCGCGGCAGCCCAGGAATAACAGCAGATACGCCAGGGTGGAGACGATGCCGATCGCGCCGAACCGGACCAGCTGGCCAAGGAGGCTGTTGAGGCGGTTCTGCTCGATGTACCGTGCGCCCGCGGGAAGCGGTCCCCGGGCAAGGGCCGCCCGAAGCTCGGGGACCGGGATGCGTCCGGAGAACAGATCGCGGCTCAGGCGTGCCATGCCACGCAGATCCGCCAAGGCGGTCTCAACGATGTCGACGCTGGAGTCGGGGTCGTCGATCCAGTCCACCGGGACTTCGTAGACCCGGAGGCCGCAGCGCTCGGCAAGTACCAGGAGCTCGGTATCGAAGAACCATGAGTTGTCCTGCGTGTAGGGCAGGATTCGGCGTGCAACGTCCGCCCGGATGGCCTTGAACCCGCACTGCGCATCAGTAAACCGCGTCCCCATTACGGAATGCAGGAGCAGGTTGTAGCTGCGTGAAATGAATTCGCGCTTGCGTCCGCGGACCACCCGCGAGTTACGGGTAAGCCGGGTGCCGATGGCCAGATCTGAGTGGCCTGAGATCAGTGGCGCCAGCAAGGGCCCCAGTGCGGCCAGATCCGTAGACAGGTCGACGTCCATGTATGCCAGCACCTGCGCATCGGAGGCGAGCCAGACGCTTCGCAAGGCGTTGCCCCGGCCCTTATCGGCCAAATGGACGACGGCGACCTCAGGAAGCTCGCGGGCCAGCCGCTCCGCGATCTTCAAGGTTTGATCCGTACTGGCGTTGTCAGCGACGGTAATACGGAAGGGATAGGAGGCAGTGTCCCGCAAATGGCCGTGAAGCCGGCGGAGGCATTCCTCCAGGTCCCTTTCCTCGTTGAACACGGGAATCGTCACGTCCAGAACGGTCGTGTTCGAGGGAGTGTCCACACGGGAGGCCCGCGGCGCGGTGCCGGGGTTTCCGTGCGCAGAATGGTGTTGCCGCTGTTCTTTCACCTGGTCTGGAATCGTCATGCCTTAACGGTGGATCCGCAAAATATGACCGGATTAGGCGTTAGCTGTGCTCCTCCTGTGTGAACCGCACCAGCCCGTTCTCCACTTACTAACACTCCGCTACCCACAACTTATCCACAGATGTGGATAACAGACCTGGAAAAGTGGACGGCTGCGGCAACGAAGCCGCAGACTCACCATCGCCGCTATAGGACGACTTGGTTGTCAGTTCTTAACACTGTGAACAATCCTGTGGAAACCCTGCGCGAACTTTGAGCGTTAGGCCATACTCTGGAGCCGGTCGGGCCTGGATGTCCACAGGCGACCCGTTTGGCCTGGACTTGTCCACTTAAGCACAGGGGCATCCCCAGGGTTTATCCACAATTGTGGAAACTCTTGGGCGACCGGTCCGGGGAATTGCGCGGCTACGGGAGCTGTGGCGTCGTCCTGCGTTGAACTACAGCTGTGTAAGTTACCAACAATGTGGATAACCCCTGTGGATAACTTGCAGTAGTCAAGGCCCGCAGGGAAACCTTCAGGGGCCAGCACCACGTACAGAGCACAAGACCCTGGTGCCACACTCGGCACCAGGGTCTTGAATCCAGTCCAGCCAGGGTTCAGGTTCAGCTGGCAGCCCCTGCCCCGCCGTACCCTGCGGCTCAGCCTGCGGCTACCCGGACCCAGCTCACCAGCAGGAGCAGGAGCAGGATGCCAGCAAGCCCGAAGGCCTGCAGCAGACCCTGCCGCGGGCCACGCGGGGTATAGGCGATCACGGCGGCGCAGAGAGCCCCGGTGATGAGGCCACCCAGGTGCGCTTGCCACGCAATCTGGGGAATCAGGAATCCGATCACGCCGTTGATGGCGATCAGCACCCACAATTGCCGCGTGTCTCCGCCGCGGTGCCGCTGGACCAGCAGCATGGCCCCGAAGAGCCCGAAGATGGCACCGGAGGCGCCCACCAGGCCGGAGAGTTGCTGCCCGGGCACGAAAATGGGAGTGAGCAGCAGATACCCAACGGAGCCGCCAAAGGCCGAGATCAGATACACAGCCAGGAAGCGGACCCTCCCCAGCAACGGCTCCAGGGCCTGGCCGAAGATCCACAGCGTGTACATGTTCAGCACGATGTGCAGGACTGAGTCGGGAGAGTGGAGGAAAGCCGCGGTCAGCATGCGCCATGGCTCGAAGACGCCGAGTTCAGGGCTGACGAACACATTGTTATAGGCGAACTGTTCGTAGACGGCCCCGCCGGGGATCACCCACTGCAGTACATACACCAGCACGCAGAGAGCGATGATTCCCAACGTCACAACGGGTTTGCCTGCCGCAACGGCGCCGCCATAGACGGTCCTGACGGCCGGCGTCGTCCTCTTCAGTTCGTTGACGCAGTCAACGCATTGGAACCCGACGGCGGCCGCACGCTGGCAGTCCGGGCATGCGGGGCGTCCGCAGCGCTGGCACCGCACATAGGAGGGCCGGTCCGGGTGCCTGGGGCAGACCGGGACTTGCGCGGACGGCTCTGCCGCCGGGATTCCGTAGCTCATGCGTCGGGACTAGAGCTGTTCGAGGTCGATGCTGTTGATGGTGACGTCCTCGACAGGGCGGTCGCCCATGCCGGTGCGGACGCCTTCGATGGCGTCGACGACCTTCTTGGAATCGTCGTCGGCCACTTCACCGAAGATGCTGTGCTTGCCTTGCAGCCAGTCGGTGGGGATGGTGGTGATGAAGAACTGCGAGCCGTTGGTGCCCTTGCCCATCTGAATGCCGGCGTTAGCCATGGCCAGCTTGTATGGCTGGTTGAAGCTGAGCTCAGGGTGGATCTCGTCGTCGAACTTGTAGCCCGGCCCGCCAACACCGCGGCCCAGGGGATCGCCGGCCTGGATCATGAAGTCCTTGATGATCCGGTGGAAGATGGTGCCGTTGTACAGGGGGGTGCCTGTCTTGTCCTCGCCGGTCTCCGGGTGGGTCCAGGCCTGCTCCCCGGTGGCGAGTCCGATGAAGTTCTTGACGGTCTTGGGTGCGTGGTTGCCGAAGAGGTTGACGACGATGTCGCCGAGGCTTGTGTGGATGGTTGCTTTTGCAGTCGCGATGGCAGTCATACCGCCTATTCTTCCATGGCGGGTCAACGCGGAAGCGGCGGCGGCGACAGTTCCGCGCTGGGTGAAATCCGTCGGAATTACAGGGGGAGAATAGCCGGTGGGGGACCAATCCACGTAGGCTAACAACAGATCGTCACATTAATTGGGAGGTAGTTGTGAAGAAATCGGATCGTATTGCCCGTGACCTTGAGCACTCAGTCACCAGCGCGGTGGAGAACGCCAAGGATTGGGCAGCCCCCCGGGTTGAAGCAGCAGTTGATTGGGCAGTTCCACGCCTCCAGCACGGCCTGGACACCGCTTCACCAAAGATCCAGGAAGGCCTCAAGACGGCAGCGCACAACCTTGCCGACGGCGTCGCAACAGTCACGCCGCGCATCCAGGACGGGCTGGCCCACCTGGCTCCCAAGATCCACGACGCCGTTGAAGGCGCCACCCCGCGCCTCCATGAGGCGCTGGACAAGGCCACTCCGGTGATCCAGAACGCACGCGACCGGGTGGTGGTGGAGTACCTGCCGCGCCTTTCTGACCAGATCGGCCATGCGTCCGAGGCCGTGCACCGTACCCTGGAAAGCGCTCCGGCCCACGTTGATGCCGTTGCGCAGAAGCTCGGCGACGTCGGCATTGTGCACGCCCTGCAGGAACAGGCGCAGGCAACCGGCACCCAGATCAAGGCTGCCGCCGCCGAGGCTGGCAAGGCCGTGGGCGTGCAGCTTGCGCAGCCGGAGAAGCCAAAGAAGCGCGGCTGGCTGGTGTTTGGCGTGATCGCTGCCGCCGTGGCTGCCGGCGTGGCCGCCTGGCGGGCCTCCAAGCCTGTGGAAGACCCTTGGAAGACACCATCGCCCGTGACTCCGGCCCCGGTTCCCGCCACCACAGTGAACGAGGCCATGGATTCGGTGGCCGAGGCAGCCGCCGAAGCCGAGGCTTCCACCGCTACTGCCGCAGCGAAGGCCGGGGAGAAGGCCGGAGACATCGCGGAAGAGGCCATGGACGCCACTGATGACGCCGAGGAGAAGGCCAAGCACGTAGCTGACGGCGCGTCTGACGCGGCAGCGAAGGCTGCCACGGACGCCAAAACCGCCATGAAGAACATCGCCGCCAACATGAACGGTTCCGAGGACAAGGGCGCAAGCTAACGCGCGCAGCATCCTGGAGGGTGTATCGAAGGGGTTCCGCCAGTGGCGGGACCCCTTCAGTCTTTTCCCGCTGTTTGCCCTGCCTCCACCCTGTCCCGGCTGGGAGGAAGCCCATCGATGCTAAATTTGAAGGGATGTCAGCCGATAAACCCTCCGGGGATGCCTTGAACGACGCAGCACCGCTGCCCAGCGTGTCCATTGTCATCCCGGCTTACAACGAGGAGGGCGTGATCCGGCAGTGCCTCATCGCTGCCATCTATCAATCGGTTCCGGCGCACGAGATCATCGTGGTGGACAATCTTTCCACCGACCGGACGCCAGCGATCGTCGAGCAGATGCAGCTGGAGTATCCCGAAAGCCCCATCATCCTGCTGCGCCAGGACCGGTGCCAGGGCCTCATTCCCACCCGAAACTTTGGCCTTGACCACGCGACCGGGGACGTTTTGGGCCGTATCGACGCCGATTCAGTGGTGGAACCGGACTGGGTAGAGCAGGTGCAGATCGCCTTCCTGGACCAAGCAGTCCAGGCGGCCACCGGGCCTGTGGTCTATTACGACATGCCCATGCGGCGGTTCGGCCTGAAGGCCGACGACAAAATGCGCCAGCTCATGCTGAAGCTGGCCAAGCACCAGTACCATTTCCTGTTCGGGTCCAACATGGCCCTGCGCGCTTCGGCGTGGGAAACCATCCGGGACGAAACCTGCCGTGACGAAAAGGATGAGATGCATGAGGACATCGACCTCTCGCTGCATCTCGCCGACCATGAGCTCAAAGTCCAGTACTGGCCGCAGATGGTGTCCGGGATGTCCGCCCGCCGGCTTGAGGACTCACCGCGGGACTACCGCTACTACGTGACCCGTTTCGACCGCACCTACAAGGCGCATAACGTGAAGAAAATGGCGCTCAAGGCACCCATGGTGGTTTTCTTCTCCGTCTACTTCCCGGCAAAGCTCCTGCGCGCCATCCACACAGTCAACACCACCCAGCCCGTCCGCCGCGGCGGCCAGTAGGCCCGGGTCCGCCCCCGGCCGCAGTCCTTCACTGCCTGCGGATCAGTCCGTTCCCAGCTCCGCCAACGGCCTGTCCGACGGCGGCTCGCCGCGGGTGTTCTGCCTCCCGGCGCCTCCCCGTCCGCCGTTTCCGGACCTCTGCCCCACAACCACGACGGCGAGGCCCGCCAGGATGAGCGCCAGTCCTCCGTAGGTGCCGGCAGGGAGTGTCTCGTGCAGGAAAACGGCCGCCAGGACGGCTGCTCCTGGAATTTCCAGGAGGATGATCATCGACACCAGCAGCGGGCTCATGGTGGCCAGCAGGTGATTGAAGGCTGTATGACCCACCAGTTGGGCGCAGACAGTGATGGCGGCAATCCCCAGCCAGCCGGCGGCGTCGAACCCCACCAGTGGCTGTCCGCTGAAGAGCGCCAGCACCGCCACCATGCCGGCACACATTCCGTAGCAGAGCGTGGTGTACGTCCCCAGCGACATACTTTGCCGGGCCTTGCCCCCAGCCAGGGTGTAGAGACCGGCCAGGGCCCCGCCCGCCATCGCCAGCACGTCTCCCAGCAGTGCAGCAGATGAAGAACCCATGTCGAAACCCGTGATGGCCACAACGCCGCCAAAGGCGATGCCCAGGCCAGCGAGGACCTGCCAGCGGTGCCTCGTTCCGCGGAGCAGCTGGAAAACGGCGATCCAGGCCGATTGAAGGCAAACCAGAGCCGTGGCGGCCGCCACGGAGGTGAGCTGCAGGGAGGTGATGAAGCAGGCGAAGTGCAGGGCGAGAGCCGCGGCGGCGAGCAGGGACCAGCGGAACTCGCTGCCAGCGATCCGGCCGAACTTTCCTGGCTCCCGGACCAGGGTGGGAGCGGCCATGACAGCTGCCGCGATCGCATTGCGCCAGAAAGCTATGGCCAAGGCACTCACCGTGGTCGCACCGAGCGTAGCGGCGATCAGGGGCCCGGACGAGGCCACACCCAGGACGCCCAGGGCAGCCAGTAAGAAGTTCACTGTCCAACCCTACTGGTCCCGTAAGGGGCTTAAAGCGAAAAGTCCCGGACGGCGATTCCGCTGTCCGGGACTTTTCTTATGGTGGAGGCACGGGGACTCGAACCCCGAACCCCCTGCTTGCAAAGCAGGTGCGCTACCAATTGCGCCATGCCCCCATAAGAAGCAACCCGTCAATCATACCCTAGGACCCGGGAGCGTCTTGCCAGCTCCAGGCCCGGGAACCGGGCTAGTCAACCGTGTCGGTTGACTTGCTCCAGACAGTTTTCCGGGCTTCGGATTCCTGTGCTTTCTTGTAAAGCAGGACGCCTGCGATTGCAGCTGCAAGTACCAGCAACTTCTTCACATGCACCCCATTCCGGTTCTGCCTACCTCGGTAGGTTGAACCTCCATTGAACCTGCACAGGTTCCGTGGGCGTACCAGGACTTGAACCTGGGACCTCTTCGTTATCAGCGAAGCGCTCTAACCGCCTGAGCTATACGCCCCGATGCCTCATCGGGCCGAGATACGACTTTACAGCACATCCCGGCCCGATCTCAAATCGAGGCATTTGACCGGAAAATATCCGGAAAATTAGGGGATTCAGTCGTCCGTCAGAGTGACGCCAATGCCGCCCACCAACGTTGCCGAGATGTTGTACAGGACTGCGGACAGCATGGACAGGGCCGTCAGCAGGACCACGTTCACGACAGCGATGATGGTGGCAAAAGAGGCCACCTGTCCCAGGGACGCGACCTTCTTCAGTTCAAAGCCGCCGCCTTCGGAACCGGCCAGGGTTCCCAGGAGGCTGTCAACCTGGTCGAAGATGCCGGTGAGGTCCAGGACCGTCCAGAGGACGATCGCCGCCACTACCGTGACGATTCCCAATGCCACGGAGAGGAGGAATGCCATCTTCAGGACAGACCAGGGATCCACCTTGCTGATGAGCAGCCGTGCGCGCCTGACCTTGGCCTTGGGTGCCGGCTTGATCAGTCCGGGTGCCCCCTGGGCAGGCCGCTGACCGGGGCCGCCGGACCGTTGGCCCTGCCCTGGCTGCCCTTGTACCGGGCGCTGGGCGGGAACGGCTGGCCGCTGACCGGGGGTGGTGCCTGCAGCCGGCCGCTGCTGGGGACGGACGGGTGCGTTCACCCGGGGAGCGGCCACGGGTTGACGCGTGGCGCCGGGAGCATCGCTGCCCGGCTTGGGATATGAGTCGGGATTACTCACTCGTTACCTCCGGTGTAGTCTTCATTCGGCTCAGCGTCGCCGGAGGCGTCCTCTGACTCAACGGCCGGTTCGGTTTCTGCCACTGCCTCTGACCCTGCGGACCCCTCGGGGGATCCGGCCTCTTCAGCCAACGTTACGTCATCCTCCGGGGTTTCATCGCCCTCGAGCCCGCGTTCGCTGTTCCGTGCCACCTCGATGATCCGGTCATTCTTGTCCGGTTTGGCAAAGATGACGCCCATGGTGTCGCGGCCCTTGGCGGGCACGCCGGCTACGGAGGACCGGACAACCTTTCCGCCTTCCATGACCACCAGAACCTCATCTTCTTCCTGGACGATCAGTGCCCCCACGAGGTCACCGCGCTCTTCAGCCAGCTTGGCGACCTTGATTCCGAGGCCGCCGCGGCCCTGCAGCCGGTACTCTTCAACGGCCGTGCGCTTGGCATAACCACCCTCAGTCACGATGAACACGAATGACCCGTCCGTCACCACGTTCGCCGCCAGGAGTTCGTCATCCTCGCGGAATTTCATGCCGGTGACACCGGAGGTGGCCCTGCCCATGGGACGCAGCGCATCATCGGTGGCCGTGAAGCGGATGGACTGGCCCTTGCGGGACACCAGCAGGAGGTCATCGGTTTCGGAGACCAGTTGTGCGGACACCAGTTCGTCCCCGTCACGCAGGTTGATGGCGATGACGCCTGCGGACCGGTTGGTGTCGTAGTCCTCCAACCGGGTCTTCTTGACCAGGCCGCGCTTGGTGGCGAGTACCAGGTACGGGGAATGCTGGTAGTCCTTGAGGTCCAGGACCTGGGCGATGTGCTCGTCCGGCTGGAACGCCATCAGGTTGGCCACATGCTGGCCCTTGGCGTCACGCCCTGCCTCCACCAGTTCGTAGGCCTTGGCACGGTAGACCCGTCCCAGGTTGGTGAAGAACAGCAGCCAGTGGTGGGTGGTGGTCACAAAGAAATGCTCCACCACATCATCGCCGCGCAACTGGGCACCCTTGATGCCCTTGCCGCCGCGCTGCTGGGAACGGTAGTTGTCGCTCCGGGTCCGCTTGACGTAGCCGCCACGGGTGATGGTGACAACCATTTCCTCTTCGGGGATCAGGTCCTCCATCGACATGTCGCCGTCGAAACCCATCAGGATCTTGGTGCGGCGGTCATCGCCGTGCTTGGTTACGATGTCAGCCAGTTCGTTGCTGATGATCTCGCGCTGGCGCTCCTCGGATCCAAGGATGGAGTTGTACTCGGCAATCAGGGCTTCCAGCTCCGAATGCCGGTCCTGGATCTTCTGGCGTTCCAGGGCAGCGAGGCGCCGCAGCTGCATATCCAGGATGGCGCGGGCCTGAAGCTCGTCAATATCCAGCAACTGCATCAGGCCGTCACGCGCGGCTTCAGTGGTGTTGGACGCCCGGATCAGGGCAATGACCTCATCCAGCATGTCCAAGGCCTTGAGGAGGGCACGCAGGATGTGCGCTTCTTCCTCGGCCTTACGCAGCCGGTACCGGGTACGCCGGGCAATAACGTCCATCTGGTGCGTCACCCAGTGGCGGATGAACGCGTCCAGGCTTAGCGTCCGGGGCACGCCGTCCACGATGGCCAGCATGTTGGCTGCGAAGTTGTCCTGCAGCTGCGTGTGCTTGTAGAGGTTGTTCAGCACCACCTTGGCCACGGCATCGCGCTTGAGCACAATGACCAGGCGCTGGCCGGTACGGCCCGAGGTCTCGTCGCGGAGGTCCGCGATGCCGGAGATCTTGCCGTCCTTGACCAGTTCGGCGATCTTGATGGCCAGGTTGTCCGGGTTGGCCTGGTACGGCAGTTCAGTGACCACCAGGCACGTCCGGCCCTGCAGTTCCTCGACGTTGACCACGGCGCGCATGGTGATGGAGCCACGGCCCGTCCGGTAGGCATCCTCAATGCCTTTATGGCCCAGGATGGTGGCACCGGTGGGGAAATCGGGTCCCTTGATGCGGAGGAGGAGCTCTTCCAGGAGCTCCTCGCGGCCTGCCGTCGGGTTCGCCAGGTACCACTGGACGCCATCGGCAACTTCACGGAGATTGTGCGGCGGAATGTTGGTGGCCATGCCGACGGCGATGCCTGAGGAACCATTGACCAGCAGGTTGGGGAACCGTGCAGGCAGGATGGTGGGTTCCTGGTTCTTGCCGTCGTAGTTGTCCTGGAAGTCGACGGTTTCCTCGTCGATGTCCCGGACCATCTCCATGGCCAGCGGTGCCATCTTGGTTTCGGTGTACCGCGGGGCAGCCGCTCCGTCGTTGCCGGGCGAGCCGAAGTTACCCTGGCCCAAGGCCAGCGGGTAACGCATGGTCCAGTCCTGGATCAGGCGCACCAGGGCGTCGTAGATGGCGGTGTCGCCGTGGGGGTGGTACTGGCCCATGACCTCGCCCACCACGCGGGCACACTTGTTAAACGAACGGTCCGGCCGGTAGCCGCCGTCGAACATGGCATAGAGCACTCGGCGGTGCACCGGCTTCAGGCCGTCACGGACGTCAGGAAGCGCGCGGCCCACGATGACGGCCATGGCATAGTCCAGGTAGGACCGCTGCATTTCGGTTTGCAGGTCCACCTGTTCCACACGGTCAGTCAGCACAGCGCCTTCAAGTACGGCGTCCGGTATGCCGGCGGATTCCGCCGGGTTCTCGGGTGTTTCGTCACTCATAGTCTATTTTCCGTTTCAGGTATATGTCAGTAATGGAATATAAAGGGCTTGTAGCCGCTAGATATCCAGGAACCTGACGTCCTTGGCGTTCTGCTGAATGAAGTTACGGCGCGATTCCACATCTTCGCCCATCAGCGTGGAGAAAACCTGGTCCGCTGCCAGCGCATCGTCCATAGTGACCTGCAGGAGGGTGCGGTGGTCCGGGTCCATGGTGGTGTCCCACAGTTCCGTGTAGTCCATCTCGCCCAGGCCCTTGTAGCGCTGGATGCCGTTGTCCTTGGGAATGCGGCGGCCTGCGGCCTGGCCGGACAGCAGCATGGCATCGCGCTGCTTGTCACTGAAGACGTAGTCGTGCGGAGCGTTGGACCATTTGATCCGATAGAGCGGAGGCTGCGCCAGGTACACGTAGCCGTTCTCGATGAGCGGGCGCATGTAGCGGAAAAGCAGGGTCATGAGCAGCGTGGTGATGTGCTGGCCGTCAACATCGGCATCAGCCATGAGCACGATCTTGTGGTACCGGAGTTTGGCAAGATCAAAGTCCTCTCCGATTCCCGTGCCGAAGGCGGTGATCATGGACTGGACCTCGGCGTTGCCCAGCGCCTTGTCCAGCCGGGCCCGCTCCACATTCAGGATCTTTCCGCGGAGCGGCAGGATGGCCTGGGTTTCGGGGTTGCGGCCTCGCTTGGCCGAACCGCCGGCGGAGTCGCCCTCCACGAGATACACCTCGCATTTTGCGGGGTCCTTGGAGGAGCAGTCGGACAGCTTGCCGGGCATGCCGAAGGATTCCAGTGGGCTCTTCCGGCGGGCGTTGTCGCGGGCCTTGCGGGCTGCCATGCGTGCCTGTGCTGCGGAAATAGCCTTGCGGATGACATCCCGGGCGGGGCCGGGGTTCCGCTCCAGCCAGTCACCCAGTCCGTCGGTGACCACGCGCTGGACGAAGCCCTTGACCTCGGAGTTGCCCAGCTTGGTTTTGGTCTGGCCTTCGAACTGCGGTTCGGCGAGTTTGACCGAGATAACCGCCGTCAGGCCTTCGCGGATGTCGTCACCGGTGAGGTTGTCGTCCTTTTCCTTGATGATGCCCTTCTCCCGTGCGTAGCGGTTGATGAGCGACGTCATGGCGGCGCGGAACCCCTCTTCGTGGGTTCCGCCCTCGTGGGTGTTGATCGTGTTGGCGTAGGTGTGGACGCTCTCGGAGTACGCGTTGGTCCACTGCATCGCCATCTCAAGGGCGATGCGGCGTTCTTTGTCCTCGGTCTCGAAGGCAATGACGTCCTCGTGCACCACATCGACCTTCTTGCCCGAGTTCAGGTGCTTCACATAGTCCAGGAGGCCATCGTCGTACTGGTACACGACTGTGCGGTGCTCGGCGCTGACTTCGCCTTCGGTGACCACGGCGTCAAGGTCGAGATCGCCGTCGGCATCTGTGTCCTGGGTGGAGGTTCGCTCATCCGTCAGCGTGATACGCAGGCCCTTGTTGAGGAACGCCATCTGCTGGAAGCGTGCGCGGATGGTCTCAAAGTCGAATTCAGTGGATTCGAAAATGCCGGCGTCGGGGTAGAACGTCTGGGTGGTCCCGGTCTGGTCCGTTTCTTCACCCATGATCAGACCCCCCTGGGGCTTGCCGCCGTCGGCAAAGGTCATGCGCCAGACGTGGCCTTGACGCCTGACCTCGGTGTCGACCCGGCTGGATAGGGCGTTGACGACGGAGATACCGACCCCGTGCAGGCCGCCGGACACCGCGTAGCCGCCGCCGCCGAACTTGCCGCCGGCGTGCAGGATGGTCATGACTACTTCGACCGTGGGCTTGTGCTCGGTGGGGTGCATGTCCACGGGGATCCCGCGTCCATCGTCTACCACCTTGACGCCGCCGTCGGCCTGGAGAACGATTTCGATGTGCGTGCAGTATCCGGCGAGGGCTTCATCAACAGAGTTGTCCACCACTTCATAGACCAGGTGATGGAGTCCGCGCAGTCCCGTTGAGCCGATGTACATGCCGGGCCGTTTCCGCACGGCTTCCAGGCCCTCAAGCACGGTAATGTCGCTGGCCCCGTATTCGCGTGGGGTCACAGTTTCATCCGGGGTGTCGAGTATAAAGGCATCCTCAATCGCGGTTTCCACTGCCTGGATATCTGTATTGTCGTTAGCCACAGGCGCTGTCGACTCCTCTGTTTTCGATGATGGCCGGCCGATGCCTTCCCCATGGTTCATCCGGGGAAGGCATCAGCCAACAGGCGCAAACTGATGGCGCTGGCTACTTGGTCGACGTGCGGAACCGCATTCCGCCTGGCTGTTAGCGTGCGGAAAACGGACTCAGTCAACGTTTCACCGGCGCCCAGTTATCTGTTGTGATTCTATCGTGAATCGGGACTTAAACCCGCATTCCCGGGGCCACGCCCGACTCCAATGTGCCTGTGTGAGGCCGTTGACCCCACCTAGGGCGCCCCAGCGGTCCCGTCTTTGGGTTCCTATACGCGCCATGGGCGTTGCAGCGCCCTACACGCCGTTGGGCGAATATTCAAGACTCGGGCGGCGGCTATCCATAGGTATCGCGCGGCCCGCGGCCATTGACTGTGCGGCTGCCCTTGCGCCAGCTGGGTGCGGACGGCCCAAGCACCTGGATGCTGGTGACCACTCCATCGCCCAGTTCGGTGCGGAACTTCTCCAGCAGGCTGATGCTCAGGAGCCGCAGCTGGGTGGCCCAGGCTGTTGAATCGCAGCGCACGTGAAGGGTGGTGTCGGTGAAGCTTTCCGGGGTGCAGTGGGCTGAGATTTCCGGGCCCACCAGGGTGGCCCACTCGGCCATGACTGATCCGACCGCCACCGGCGAGGTCCAGCCGCGTTCAGCAACCAGCCGCCCCACCACCTTGCCCAGTCCCAGCGGATCCCGTCCGGTCGAATGGAACTGGCTGAAGCCGCGGGTGCCCTTGATTCCATGCTTGGCCTTTTGGGCGCTTCCTGCCCGGGGCGCCGCCCGGCGGATCTCGCCCCGGGCGGCCGCTGCCTCGCGCATCCGGTTGAGCGCCGCCTGCGGCGCATCAATATCGTCAGGATCGCGCCCGGGCTGCAGGCCGCCAAGACTTTTATCGTCCCTACTCATCGATTCCTCCCGGAATAACCTTCACCCGCCGGCCGGACAGTTCTTCCGGAATATCGGCGTCGACGGCGGCGGTCACCAGGACCTGTTCCGCGCCGGAGACTATTGCGGCCAGTTTACGCCGCCGCTGGACATCCAGCTCGGCAAAAACGTCGTCAAGGATGAGGATGGGGGCGGATCCGCCGGTCCGCGCATCGTCGAGCATCACATAATAGGAGGCCAGCCGCAGCGAAAGGCACATCGACCAGGTTTCCCCGTGAGAGGCGTATCCCTTGGCCGGGGCGCCGCCAAGGGACAGTCCCAGTTCGTCCCGGTGTGGTCCCACCAGCGAAATGCCGCGCTCCAGCTCCTTGCGGCGGGACGCCGCGAAGGCCCGGACATAACGTTCGGTGAGTTCATCAACGGAAAGCTGCCGGAGGTCATCGGACCCGGCGGGGTTATCCCCGGTGCCGGCTTCCCCGCGGCCGGCTTCCGTTCCGCCGGCACCGAAGTCCGGGGCACCGTCGTCGTCCATCAGGTTCTGGAGCGTTGACTGGTAAACGGCTTCCGCCTGTTTGGATCCATCCGTGAGCTGGCCATAAGCCTTAGCCAGATGGGGGCGCAGCCGTTCCACCAGTTCCAGCCGCGCGTGCAGAAGCTCAGCACCCGCCCGGGCCATGTGCTGGTCCCAGACATCCAGGGTGGCTTCGTGCCCTGCTGTGAACTTTCCTGCCCGGGCCGATTTCAGCAGGGCATTGCGTTGTTTCAGTACGCGGTCGTAGTCGGTGCGTGTTGCGGAATGCCGGGGCACGAGGCTCACCAGCAGTTCATCGAGGAAGCGGCGGCGGTTGGCCGGGTCCCCCTTGACCAGCGCCAGGTCCTCCGGCGCGAAAAGCACTGTCTGGCAGATTCCCAGAAGATCACGCGCACGTACGGGATTGCTGCGGTTAATGCGGCCCCGGTTGGCACGGCTGGCATTGATCTCCAGTTCAAGCACTGTGGTCTGCCCGCCGCGGACCAGGCGGGCCCGGACGAGCGCACGGTCCATGCCGAAGCGCAGCAGTGGACCGTCTGAACTGACCCGGTGAGAACTGAGCGTGGCCAGGTATCCGATGGCTTCCATCAGGTTCGTCTTGCCGATGCCGTTGGATCCCACCAGCACCGTCACGCCGGGCTCCAGGGCAAGCTCAACCTGGGCATAGCTGCGGAAGTCAGTCAGCGAAAGGTGTTCTAGGTACACGCTGTATTCAGAATTCCCGGGACCGCGCCGGTCCCGTAGTGGCTGTTACTTGGCGGGGCGGGTGGCATGCCCACCAAACTGGTGGCGCAGCGCGGAAACCATCTTCATGGCCGGAGAATTGTCTTCCCTGGATGAAAAACGTGCAAAGAGGGCGGCTGTAATGGCCGGGGCGGGAACGGCGTTGGCGATGGCCTCTTCAACGGTCCAGCGGCCTTCGCCCGAGTCTTCCACATAGTCGTCGATCGTCTCCAGGCCCGGATCCTCATCCAGTGCCTTGACCATAAGGTCCAGCAGCCAGGAACGGACAACGGTGCCCTTCTGCCAGGCGCGGAACGTTCCGGGCAGGTCCGTGACGATGTCCTTTGCGGCGAGGAGTTCGTAGCCTTCGGCGTAGGCCTGCATCAGGCCGTATTCGACGCCGTTGTGGATCATTTTGGCGTAGTGCCCGGCGCCGATACTGCCCACGTGGACAAAGCTGTCCGCCCGTTCGCCTTCGGGACGGAGGGCATCAAAGACCGGCAGGGCGCGTTCGATATCGGCTGCGTCGCCACCAGCCATCAGGCCATAGCCGTTCTGGAGCCCCCACACACCGCCGGATACACCGCAATCCGCAAAGCGGATGCCCTTTTCCTTCAGTGCAGCGCCGTGTTTCTGGTCTTCCGTGAAACGCGAATTCCCGCCGTCCACCACCAGATCCCCGGCGTTAAGCTTGTCCCCGAGTTCGGCGATGACCGCGTCGGTGATGTCTCCGGACGGCACCATGACCCAGATGAGGCGTGGGGCGGGAACGGCGGCAATGAGTTCATCGATGGATGCAACATCAGTGACATCCGGGTTTCGGTCGAACCCGGTAACCTCTATGCCTCCCTTGCGCAGCCGTTCGCGCATGTTGAATCCCATTTTTCCAAGGCCGATCAGTCCGATGTGCACGGTGGAAACTCTTTTCTGCGCTGGCGGTGGTGTTTTGGACGGGGACCCGACTAGTTGGGGAGCCGGACAGGCATCACCAGGTAGCGGTAATCGTCCTGGTCCTCGCCATCGGCATCGGCCTGGGCGGTAATCATGGCCGGCTTGGGCGCCGTCGTGAATGAGAACCTGACATATTTGGTTTCGATCACGCTGAGTCCCTCAACCAGGTAATGCGGGTTGAAGGCCACCGTGATGTCATCGCCCGACAGCTGGGCTTCCAGCTCTTCGGAGGCCTGGGCATCTTCTCCGGTTCCGGCGTCGAGGTGCAGCTGGCCTTCGGTGAACGCCAGGCGCACCGGAGTGTTGCGTTCAGCCACGAGGGACACGCGGCGGACGGCCTCCACCAGCTCCTGTGTCTGCACGGTGGCGTGGATAGGCGTGGAATCGGGGAAAAGCGACCGGATTTTCGGGTAGTCGCCGTCAACCAGCAGCGACGTGGTGGTGCGGCCGCCGCTTTCAAAGCCGATGAGTCGGGTGTCGTCATCCGAAAGGGCGAGATTGATATCGCCGCTGTTACCCAGGGTTTTGGCAACCTCGTTGAGGGTTTTGGCCTTGACCAGAGCGGTGGTGGAAATGCCCGGAGTGACAGGCTTCCAGGGAACTTCGCGCATGGCCAGCCGGTAACGGTCAGTGGCCAGAAGGGTGATGAGGTCGTCCTCGATCTCCATCCGGACGCCCGTGAGAATGGGCAGCGTGTCGTCTTTACTGGCCGCAATGATCACCTGGGATACGGCCTGGGCGAAGGCATCGCCCGGGACAGTGCCGCTGATGGCGGGCAGTGCCGGGAGGGGCGGGTACTCGGCCTCCGGCATGGTGGCCAGGTGGAAACTGCTGCGACGGCAGGTGAGTGTGACTTTGTTGCCGTCGGTTTCGACATCCACCGGAGCGGACGGCAGGCTGCGGCAGATGTCAGCCAGGAGCCGCCCTGACACCAGGATGGTGCCCTCGTCCGTGATGTCAGCGGCGATCTCAAGGCGGGCGGACGTCTCGTAGTCAAAACTGGAAAGGCTAACGGTGCCGCCTTGGGCCTTGAGCAGGAGGCCTGACAGAACAGGTACCGGCGGCCGTGGAGACAACGACCGGGCTGTCCAGGTGACGGCTTCTGCCAGGACATCCCGTTCGACTCTGAACTTCACGGAAGGGTGCCGCCTTTCATTGCTGCTGCCTTGTCTGAACTGGGGACTCCTTCCGGGGAGTCTCCAAAGTAGTTGTCCCAACAACCTGAACCTGCATGGTCCGTGCTTGCTGAACCACAGAGAAACCCAAGGATGGGAGCGCTGCTGACAGCTTAGCCGCAAGATCGGGGTTAACCCATCCCCGGGAGGATCGCAGCCGTCCGTGGCTGGAGGCCCCGGACCAGGTTTGCAGTGTGGATCGAGATTGTTGTTTGAGGGAAATCAATTTCTTGGGATTAGTAGTGTTAATAACTGCTGTGGAAACTGTGGATAACCCGGTCTCACCGCAGGATCCAGCGGTTAAGCCCTGTTCATGGACTGTGGGCGGTGCAGGTTTTAAACAGGGTGTGGATGGGGATAACATTTTTTCGGTTTTGGCTGATCCACAGATGCCTTAAGGGTTTTAAGCCCATTAACCGAAGTTTTCCCCTTAAGTATCCACAGGGTTATCCACATGCACCTGTTAATAAGGTAGGAGTACGCGGGATCAGGAGTCCCGTTGCTGCTGCTTGATCCTGTTGGTCAGCTCGGTGACCTGGTTGTAGATCACACGCCGCTCGGCCATCAGCTCACGGATCTTGCGGTCCGCGTGAATGACCGTGGTGTGGTCGCGGCCGCCGAGCTCCTGGCCGATCTTGGGAAGCGACATGTCCGTCAGTTCACGGCAGAGGTACATGGCGATCTGCCGGGCGGTGACAAGGGTCCGGGTGCGCGACTTGCTGCAGAGTTCCTCCATGCTGAGCTTGAAGTAGTCAGCTGTCTGCGTGAGGATCTGGCTGGATGTGATCTCCTGGGCGCCGTCGTCGGTGATGAGGTCCTTCAGGACCATCTCGGCCAGGCCAACGTCAACCGGCTGGCGATTGAGGCTGGCGAACGCCGTCACCCGGATGAGGGCACCCTCGAGTTCACGGATGTTGCTGGAGATCTTCGACGCAATGTACTCCAGGGCATCGTCCGGCGCGGAGAGCCCTTCGCTGAGGGCCTTCTTCCGCAGGATAGCGATGCGGGTTTCGAGTTCCGGCGGCTGGATGTCCGTGAGCAGGCCCCACTCAAAGCGGGACTTCATCCGGTCCTCGAAACCTGCCAGCAGTTTGGGCGGCTGGTCCGAGGTGATGACCACCTGCTTGTTGTTGTTGTGGAGGGAATTGAAGGTGTGGAAGAACTCCTCCAATGTCCGGTCCTTGCCGGCCAGAAACTGGATGTCGTCGATCAGCAGCACATCCACGTTCCGGTATGTGGTCTTGAAGCTGGCGCCCTCGTCGTCCCGGATCGAGTTGATGAAATCGTTGGTGAACTCCTCGGAGTTCACGTAACGGACGCGGATTCCGCTGTACAGGCGGCGGGCATAGTGGCCGATGGCGTGCAGCAGGTGGGTCTTGCCCAGTCCCGAGTCACCATAGATGAACAGCGGGTTGTAGGCCTTGGCCGGCGCTTCGGCCACGGCCACGGCCGCAGCGTGGGCAAATCGGTTGGATGAGCCGATAACGAACGTGTCAAAGACGTATTTAGGGTTCAGCCTGCCGAACTCGTGGGAAGTGCTGGGCAGCATCGGCTGCGGCTTCTGTTCGATCAGCTGGTCCGAGGCGAAGGAGGGCTCGACGACGGGCTCCGGCTCTTCGTGGATGGGCACCAGATCGGTGTCCACATCAATGGCGCAGCGGATGTCCTCGGAGAACACGTTGTGCAGGGCATCGTCCAAGGCGTCTTTGACCTGTGTTTGCAGCACCTCACGGGTGAGTTCGTTCGGGACAGCCACCAGGAGGGTGGAACCAATCAGGCCTTGTGCCTGGGCCAGGATGACGAAGCCCCGCTGTCGAGGCGACACCCGGTCGTCCTGTTCCAGCAGGGTGACAACACGCCGCCAGGAACTTCCGACAGTATTGGCGTGGTTGGCTTCGTCTACTGTCATCAAAATGTTCCTCAAAACTTGCTTGCCTGCATTATCTGCAGCCCCAAGTCCGGAACCAGGATGCTGGTCCAACTTAATCCACAGGGTTATGCACAGTCCGTGGATAATCGGCTACTGAGCCACTCTAGGGGATCAAAACGCCAGAAGATAGCTGGGAAGTAGCTTGTGGATAATTACACTGTTGTGGTTCGAAAAAGGGTCCTGTGAGCCACTTCATCCACAGGCTGTGCGGGCCGGTTAAGCACAGCTGGGGACAGGCGTCGGAGGCCGCGCCGGTTTGACTCGGGGACGCATTTTGCCCTAACGTTGTGAAGTCCTTTGTGTCCGCTTTTTGGCCCCATCTTGATGTCTCAGACGCACCGCGTTCGAGCAGCCGGGGAAAGCGTTGCACATACAAAACTTAGCGTCGGCCAGTTCTTCCCCTTGATCGGGTGGGCGCACCTTTGATCCACTGGAGTAACTAACGTGAGCAAGCGGACTTTTCAGCCGAATAACCGCCGTCGAGCCAAGAAGCACGGCTTCCGCCTTCGTATGCGTACCCGTGCCGGCCGTGCCATCCTGGCAG
>DATCNU010000095.1:0-45388 GCA_036565085.1 Arthrobacter sp. | reverse complement strand
GGCGGCGGCCAGCGAGCCATGCCGGCGGAGGCCGGCACGGAGGCCAGGTGCCACCATGTCCACGTCGAGGACACCGGGGTCTGCAGAGTGCACTCCGCCCACCACCGGTGCCACGAGACGGTCCAGCACGCGGCGGCCCATCCGGGCACGCACCAGGGACGCCACGCTGGTGACGTCGGCTGAAGACCCCAGGGAGGCGGGCAGGTACTTGTCCAGGGACGCCCGAAGTGAGCCAAGGAACCCCAGTGAACGCCGGACCTCGGGATCCCAGGGATTGGCAGGGATTCCCAGGACGCCGGTCTTGGGCAGTTCGCGGGGACCATCGGGCAACTGGACCCAGGCGCCGCCAGGCCGCGGCGACACGATCCTGCCGGCGAGTCCGAGTTCGGCTGCGAGGTCAGCCACCGCGGTGGAGCGGGTGGCAAAGGACTCGGCGCCGCTGTCCAGGGTGAGTCCGGCGACCACGTGGCTGCCCACGCAGCCGCCCCATGTGCCGGAGGCTTCCAGCACTGTCACCGCATAGCCGCCAGCGGAGAGCTCCCGGGCTGACAGCAGGCCCGAAATGCCGCCACCTGCCACGAGGGCGGTTTTGGAACCGGCCTCTGATCCGGTTGCCTTCGGAACGCTGTCCACGGACCTACTCCGGCGGAATCGAGTGGATGAGCTGCACCACCCGGGTCAGGACCGCCGGATCGGTGTCCGGCGGCACGCCGTGGCCGAGGTTCAGCACGTGGCCGGGCGCCGACGAACCGGCTGCGATTACGTTGCGGACGTGGGCCTCGAGGACGTCCCACGGGGCGGACAGCAGCGCGGGATCAATGTTGCCCTGCAGCGGTACGGTACCGCCCAGGCGGCGGTTGGCCTCGTCCAGCGGAAGGCGGTAATCCACGCCCACGACGTCCACTCCGACGTCGCGCATGGCGACGAGCAGCTCCGACGTTCCGGTGCCGAAGTGGATCAGCGGCGCCCCGAGGTGCCGGACCTGGTCCAGGGCACGGGCAGACGCCGGTGCCACATACCTGCTGTAGTCGGCCAGGCCCAGGGAGCCGGCCCAGGAATCGAACAGCTGCCCCGCGGAGGCACCTGCTTCCAGTTGGGCGCGAAGGAACAGACCCGATGCGTCGGCAGCCCAGTTGGCCAGGGCTGCCCAGGTTTCCGGGTCCGCGTGCATCATGGTGCGCGGGCCCAGGTGGTCGCGGGAGGGCTTGCCCTCCACCATGTAGGCGGCAAGGGTGAACGGGGCCCCGGCGAAGCCGATCAGCGGGGTTTTTCCCAGTTGCGCCACGGTCAGCCGAATGGCTTCCCGGATGGGCTCCAGCGCTTCCCAGCTGAGCTGCGGAAGGGCGGCGACATCGGCGGCGGTGCGAATGGGCCGGTCCAGGACGGGGCCGACGCCGGGTACGATGTCCACGCCTACGCCGGCGAGCTTCAGCGGGATCACAATGTCTGAGAAGAAGATACCCGCATCAACGTCATGCCGGCGTACGGGCTGCAGGGTGATCTCGGACGCCAGTTCGGGCCGGAGGCAGGAATCCAGCATGGCCACCCCTTCACGGATCTTGAGGTACTCGGGCAGCGAACGGCCGGCTTGCCGCATGAACCACACCGGACGGCGCGACGGCTTGCCGCCGCGGTAGGCCGTGATCAGCGGGGAATCTGCCGTGCGGCCGTCCATCAGCGGATGGCCCGGGGCAAGGGCGCCGGGGGCGGGCATGGCATTGGACACGGCGAAGCTCGAAGTCATGCCTTTGATTGTGCCCAAAATCAGCCGCAAAAGATAACGACAGCCTGTCATTGCCGGCGGTTCGGCAGGCCCGTGGCAGGAATCACAGCAGCTCTCCGCACATCCCGTCCAGAACGGGTTGTTCTACCGCGAGACGAAAAAGCTATGATTGTCCTGCTGTGGTTCTTTTTTCATTGGTGGCTACACACGCCGACATCGACCTTGAGACCGTTGCTCTCCTGAGCAACGGTGCTTCCGGGGTGGCCACATCCGCACTCTCCGGGTCGCCGGCAGTGACGGGTGCGGTAGTGCTTGCCACCTGCAACCGCTACGAAATCTATGGCGAAGCCCCCCATGCGGACGATGTGGAGGCAGCCCGGGCGGCACTGGTATCCCAGATCAGCGGCCTCAGCGGCCTCAACGAACAGCTCGTATCAAGGTCCTTCAGCACCCGGACCGGCCCCGAAGTCAGCCAGCACCTTTTCGCCGTCAGTGCCGGACTCGATTCTGCTGTCGTCGGCGAACGCGAAATTGCCGGCCAGGTGCGGCGGGCGCTCATCACGGCGCAGCACGAAGGCACGGCAAGCTCCGGCCTCGTCCGGCTGTTCCAGGCCGCTTCAAAAACCGCCAAGGACGTCGGTGCCCAGACAGCGCTCGGCTCGCGCGGACTGTCCATCGTGTCGGTGGCCCTGGACCTGGCCACGGATCTTTCCGAGAATCCTGACTGGTCGGCCAAGAAGGTCGTCGTGTTCGGCACGGGCGCCTACGCTGGCGCCACCATGGCCCTGCTCCGCGAACGCGGCTGCACCAACATCTCCGTTTTCTCCTCCTCAGGCCGTGCGGAGGCCTTTGTCGCCACCCGGGGCGGGACGGCGCTGGACAGCGAATCTCTTCGGCCGGCCGTGGCCGCCGCCGACGTCATGATCGGCTGCAGCGGTTCGGATACCCGCGTCGAGGCCGGTGAGCTCGCGGAGGTCCGCGCCGGGTCCGGGCAGCCGCTGATCGCCATTGACCTGGCGCTCACCCACGATTTTGACCCGGAGGTGGGCGAACTCGACGGCGTTGAGCTGCTCACGCTGGAATCCGTTCGTCTCGCCGCTCCGCAGGAACAGGCCGGGTCCCTGGTCCAGGCCAGCGGCATCGTGTCGGGCGCGGCCCAGGCTTTTGAACAGGAGCGGGAGGCCCGCTCCGTGGATTCCGCCATTGTCGCGCTGCGCCGGCACACCATGAACGTCCTCGACGCGGAAATGGAAAAGGTCCGGGCCCGCCACGGCTGCACGGCCGCCGCGGAGGAAGTGGAGTTTGCCCTTCGCCGGATGGTGAAGCAATTGCTGCACGTCCCCACCGTACGGGCGCGCGAGCTTGCCGCGAACGGCCAGCAGAACGACTACGTGGCTGCGCTGGAGACGCTGTACGGCATCACAGTGGAGCAGCCGGCGGCGGCAGCGCAGCCTGAGTGTCCCGTGGACCACAAAGGCCTGGAAAGCGCCTGACCCCCGCGTTGCCCTGTCACCTGGAGTCGCCAACCGGCCCCGTCAGGGACCACAAGTGATAGCGCAAACGGCTAGTACACGGGCTTGCCGGGCTCCACGTCACGTACCCAGGCGAGGATTCCGCCGTCGAGATGGCTGACCCTTTGGTAGCCGGCCTTGCGGGCCGCTTCAAGGACGTTGGCTGACCGGGTCCCGGCCTTGCAGTGGAACACGATGTCCCTGTCCTGCGGAAGCTCGCTCCAGGCCTCGCCCGCAAGGATCCTCCCCTGCGGTATCAGCACGGATCCTGCGATGCTGACAATGTCGTGCTCTCCGGGTTCCCGGACGTCTATCAGGTCAAAGTCCTTCAGCCCGGCCTTCCGTGACGCCAGCATGGTGGCCAGCTGTGTCGGGGTCACGGTGTGTTCGGTGTCCGCGGGCGCCGCGGGAACTATGCCGCAAAAGGCGTCGTAGTCCGTCAGTTCGGTGATGGGTTCCGCCGCCGGGTCCTTGGAGACCCGGATCTCACGCCAACTGCCGCCGAGGGCGTCAAACAGGGCCACCCGGCCCAGGAGGGAACGCCCGACGCCGGTGATCAGCTTGACGGCTTCGGTCACCATGAGCGAGCCCACTGCCGCGCACAGCATGCCGAACACGCCGCCCTCGCCGCAGGAGGGAACTGACCCGGCCGGCGGCGCTTCAGGATACAGGTCGCGGTAAGTGGGTCCATGCTTCTCCCAGAAGACGCTGACCTGCCCGTCGAAGCGGAAGATCGAGCCCCAGACGTAGGGCTTACCCAGGATGGCGGCGGCGTCGTTGACGAGGTAGCGGGTCGAGAAATTGTCGGCCCCGTCCAGGATGAGGTCATAGCCCGCGAAAATTTCCAAGGCGTTTGAGGCATCCAGCCGGACGTTGTGCAGCCGGACGTCCACCAACGGGTTCAGGGCGGCAATCGTTTCCCTCGCGGACTCAATCTTGGGCCGCCCCACGTCTGCCACGCCATGGATCACCTGGCGCTGCAGGTTACTGAGGTCAACCGTGTCGTCGTCGATGATTCCCAGAGTGCCAACTCCCGCTGCGGCGAGGTACAGCAGCGCGGGCGAGCCCAGTCCGCCGGCCCCGATGACCAGGACCTTCGCATTCTTGAGCCGGCGCTGTCCCACGGCACCAATTTCCGGAATGATGAGGTGCCGTGAATAGCGTTCCACCTCGGCCGGGGTTAAATCGCCCGCAGGCTCCACCAGCGGCTCAAGTGAAACAGACGAAGCATTTGCGGTGAATGTCGAAGCCATACTTCAATGTATGCCCCGAGATACCGCGCGGTCATATTACCGCACAGTAAAGTGGAGGTAACTGCAATGGAAAGTAGGACAACTGTGGTCCATGAAGCACGGACTGACCGGGCGTCCGGCGGCGAACCGGCCGCTCCGCAGCGCACTTCCGGCCAGCGATCCGCCCGGCTTCCCCGGGACGAGCGCCGCGCGCAGCTCCTCGCGGCAGCCCAGGAAGTCTTCGTCGCCAACGGGTACCACGGCGCGGCAATGGACGAAATCGCCGAAACAGCCCACGTCAGCAAGCCGGTGCTTTACCAGCACTTCCCGTCCAAGCGCGAACTGTACCTTGCCCTGCTGGACAGCCATCTCACGTCCCTGACGGAGCTCATGCTGGGAGCCCTCAGCTCCACCACGGACAACGATGAACGCGTCCAGGCCGTCATGCGGGCATATTTCCGGTTCATCGCCAGCGATGACCAGGCCCACCGGCTTGTCTTCGAATCGGACCTCATCAACGATCCCGATGTCAGCGCCCGGCTGGAGACCTTCAACAAAACTTTCGCCGACGCCGTCGCCCGTGTCATCGCCGAGGACACCAAACTGCCGCACATGGAAGCGCAGCTGCTGGGGCGGGGACTGGCCGGGATGGCACAGGTCAGCGCCCGTTACTGGCTGGAGACGGACGGGAACCTTGACCTCGATGTGGCCAGCGACCTCATCTACCGTTTAGCTTGGCGCGGAATCTCTCGCTTCCCCAAGGAAACCTAGACTACAAATAAGACATCACCTTCGAAACTTTGATTGGCTGGGAGGCCCCGCTTTGGAAATTAAGATCGGCGTTCAGAATATTGGCCGCGAAATTGTGCTTGAGTCGGCCGAGGATGCTGATTCGGTGGCCAAGATCGTGGAAGAGGCCATCAGCAAGGGCGGTGAACTTCGCCTGAAGGACGACAAGGGCCGCGTGATCATCGTTCCCGGCAACGCACTTGGCTACGTGGAGATCGGCGCCGAGGAAGCCCGCCGGGTGGGTTTCGGCCAGTTCTGACACCCGCCCCTGCCCGGTAACGGCCGCATCCTGAGGAGATTCCATGCTTTCACTGACCATCGTCGTCCTGGTGACGACGGCCGCAGGCTTCATTGTCTGGGCCAACGACAAACGCCATGCCAAGTACGGCATGGGTCTGCCACCGGGCGTTGCCGTCGCGGTGGGCGCGTTGAGCTGGATCATCTTCATTGCTGCAGGCTTTGGTTACCAGCCGGGCCTGACCTGGATTCCCTGGGTCCTGCCCATGGCGTTGGGTACTGCGGCGGCCGTGGGGACGGTCATCTACCTGGGCCGAACCCGCGCCCGGTACGACACCATGAGGCTGACGGCAGCCCTCAAGCTGTAACCGTTCGTGGGGCGTATGCCGCTGCGGGTAAGCGCCGGACTTGCCCCCTACTCGCTGTCGGGGTCGTAGCCGGCCTCAGTGCACAGGCACAGACGGTTTCCCTGCGCATCCGTGACCACCACCCACCCGGGTGCGTGGTCACGGTTCATTAAGGCGCCGGTGGCGGCCGTCTTCCGGAGGACGGGCCCGGATTCGGCTTCGCTCCAATGGACGTCAACGTGGATGCGGCTCCTGTTGGGGGTCGGGGTTTCCTGGAACCACACCGTGGGCCCGCGGCCGTACGGATCCACCAGGTCGTTGCCCTCGGCCCTCTTGTATCCCAGGGCGACACGCCACACCTCCGAGATTTCCCCGGCGTTCGCGGTGTCAATCGCCAGTTCCACGGTCCGGTAGAGGCCAGGTTCGGCCAGGGCTCCGGCGGCCGAAGCGGCTGCGCTGACCGCGCCCGCCGCCTTGGCATCCCGCTCGGTGACCTCCGCCCCGGCATCGTGGGACGTGAACCGGATGAACACCCGGTTGTAGCGCCAGTCAAGGTCCGGATGGTGGTTCTGCTCTTCTGCCAGGCGTCCGACGGCGGCAATCAGCTCCAGCGCGGCGGACGCCGTCGGCGTTTTGTAGACAGTGACCAGTCCGCCTTGGCGGTACCGCCAGTCCGGCAGCCCATTTAGGGCCTCGCCGATCTGTGCCTTGGTGAGGATGTCTTCTTTGCCGGCCACAGCTGACTCCTTGGCTCGTCCCAGTGAGCCTCGTCCCGGGGACCGCGGCGGCCGGAGGCCGGCCTAGAGGAACTCTGCCCGGCCTTCCATGGCCGATGACGCCAGGGCGTGCTCGCGGCGCGGTATCCTTCCGGCCGCTTTCGCCAGCCTACCGGCGATCACGGCGTGTTTGAAGGCTTCGCCCATCAGGGCCGGGTTCTGCGCACGCGTCACGGCGGTTGCCAGCAACACGGCGTCGCAGCCCAGCTCCATGGCGAGCGCAGCGTCGGAGGCAGTTCCGATGCCGGCGTCCAGGACAACGGGTACCGAAGCGCGGGAGACGATCAGCTCGATGTTGTGCGGATTCAGGATCCCCAGGCCGGTTCCGATCGGCGCTCCCAACGGCATCACAGCCGTCGCGCCAAGGTTTTCAAGGCGAAGGGCGAGGACGGGATCGTCGTTGGTGTAGGCGAACACTTTGAAGCCACGGTTAACTAACTGCTCTGTGGCGTCCACGAGTTCAACGGCGTCAGGCAGGAGAGTCTGCTCATCGGCGATGACTTCAAGTTTGACCCAGTCGGTTTCCAGCGCCTCACGGGCAAGTTCCGCCGTCATGACTGCATCCCGGGCCGTGAAGCAGCCGGCCGTGTTGGGCAGGACACGGATCCCGTGGTCCACCAGGAGCTGGAAAAGCGAGCCTGACTCGGCGGGCGAGTAGCGCCGCATCGCCACAGTGGTCAGCTCGGTCCCGGACGCGATCAGCGCGGCACCCAGACCGTCCAGGCTCGGTGCGCCACCTGTGCCCATGATGAGGCGGGATCCCAGGGGGATGCCGTCTATGACCAGGCGGTCCGCGGCGGGCTGGTTCATGGTGTTGATGCTGCTGGTTTCTGTCATGGGGTCAGCCTCCTTGGACTGCTGTGACCAGTTCCACGTCGTCGCCGTCGGCGAGCGCGGTGACGTACCACTGGCTGCGGGGAACCACTTCCGAATTGCGGGCCACGGCGACGCCGAGTCTCCGGCCGTCACTCGCCTGGCCGTCGGCTGCGAGGGGACGGCCGGTGATCTGGCTGACCAGGGTGGTAACGGAGGCGCCGTCGGCCACGGCGTGCCGCGCACCGTTGAGGGTGATGTTCATGCTGATTCCTTTTCTGGGTCGAGGCTGTCCGGTTCCGGGTCACGAATGCCGGGGGCCGGGCGCCTGCCGGAAAACCTGGCCGGGCTGAAGACGAGCCAGCGTGGGTCTTCGTTCCCGTCCATCAGCGACCGGCAGATGGCTGCCGCCGCTGGTGTGAGCAGCACGCCATGTCGGAAGAATCCGGTGGCGATGATCAGGCCCGCAATATGTTCCGCGCCATCTTGGGCTGTGCCCGCCTGCGCAATGCTTCCACGGGCCACGGGTTCCTGCGTCCGGCTCCAGGGCACCTTTACGCGGCCCAGCAACGGTGCGTTGTCCGGGGTTCCGGGACGTGCCCTGGCTGTGCTTTCGAGCAGTTCCAACTCGGCGACGGCCGGTACCAGCACCTGGGCATCGCGGAGCAGCTGGTAGACGCCGCCGGCGGAGACCGCCGTATCCCCCGAGGCGGACAGCGCATCTTCGCGCTGGGTTGCCCCGATCACCACCGTGCCGTCCTGCCGCGGAACGATGTACACCGGGATGCCATGGACCAGCCCGCGGACCGTTGAAGTGACCAGGGGACGAAGGTGCCGCGGAACCGCCAGCCGGAGGATGTCGCCATGGACAGGACGCAGCGGAAGGTGCAGCCCTTCCGGGAGCCCCTCCAGGGACGCCGCCTGCAGCCCGTTGGCCAGCACGGTCTCCCCTGCGAGGACTGTCCCCCCGTTCGCGAGCCGCACGCCTCCGACCCGGCCGTCCTGCCACAGGAGGGACGAGGCGCGGTGCGCGACGGCGAAGCCGTCCTGGGCGCCTTCGACGGCTGTTCCGGATCCGGGCCCGTGGGATGCCAGGACAACGCGGAGGCATGCAATCAGCTTCCGCGGATCCACCTGGTGGTCGGCGGGGATGTCCAGGGCGCAGGAGATGGCGGGGCTGAGCAGGCCCTCCCTGGCTCTTGCTTCGCGGACGGTGAGCGGTTCCACCGTCAGGCCGCTGGCCTGCTGGACGGTACGCAGGTCCATGAGTGTCCTGCGGTCCGCGGCGTCGGCGCCCACGGCGATGGTGGGCGTTGACAGGTAACCGGGATCCTGTCCCCCCGCCTTGGCGAGGTCCGCTGCAAAACCCTCCCACCGGCCGGAGGACTCAAGCATCAGGTCCAGGAGGTCTTCCTCCTGGTAGTGGAGCTCGCTGACGGGGGCGAGCATGCCGGCGGCCGCCCAGCTCGCGCCGGACCCGGGCGCGTCATCGATGAGCACCACGGAACGTCCTGAACGCCTCGCCTCCCACGCGATGCCGTGGCCGATGACCCCGCCACCGATCACTGCGACATCCGCGCGCAGCACCTGTGGGACGCCGGCGGAGGGGGCGCTCCCTGGTGTGGGCATCATCTGGTTCCTTCCCTACGCCGGTACTAGCCGGATCAGGTCAAGCGGTCGGCTCTGACGCCCTCTCAGCCCGGCCGCTTTATGACAGCTGCCACGGGCTCCCGCAGTACCAGCCCAGTTTAGAGGAACTAGGCTGTTTTGCATGAACCCTGCCATTTCCACCAGCACGGCCCATTCCACCAGCCCCGCCCTTTCCACCAACCCTGCTCCGGGCAGTTCCCGCTACGGTGAACTCAGGAGGGCCCGGCTGTATCTGTGCACGGACGCGCGCACGGACCGGGGAGACTTTGCCGACTTCGTCGATGCGGCTTTTGCCGGGGGCGTGGACATCATCCAGCTCCGGGACAAGACCATCGAAGCGGCAGAGGAGCTGGAACTGCTGGAAGTCCTGGAGGCTGCGGCCCGCCGCCACGGACGGATGTGGGCTGTCAACGACCGGGCCGATATCGCGGTCCTGTCGGGAGCCCCCGTTTTCCACATCGGCCAGAAGGACCTTCCGCTGGCATCCGCGCGCGCGCTCCTGGGCAGGTCAGCCGTGATCGGGCTGTCCACCCATACGACGGGGCAGATCGATGGCGCCATCAAGGCGTCCGCGCCGGAGCGGGGAACTGTGCCCGGTGCCGGCAGTGGCCTGGACTATTTTTGCGTCGGCCCTGTGTGGGCCACGCCCACCAAACCGGGCAGGGCCGCCGTCGGCCTTGACCTGGTGCGATACGCGGCCGGGGCCGCCCGCGCAGCAGGCGCCGCTTCGGATGCGGACGTCCCGGAGGCAAACGCTATGCCTGTACCTTGGTTTGCTATCGGCGGAGTGGACCTGGGCAACGTGGAACAGGTAGTGGAGGCCGGAGCCAGCAGGGTGGTGGTGGTCCGGGCCATCACCGAGGCCCCGGATCCGGCGGAAGCGGCGAGCGCGCTTCTTGCTGCCCTGGACGCCGGCGCACCCTAGGGGCCTTCCTGCAGGCCCCATGCCGTGGACTGGTGCGATGGCGTGCACTATCGGCGAAAATCGGGCTAACCTGATTTTCGTGTCACATCATCGACTGTCCCCTAATGTCCACGAGCACACCAATGTGCTTGAGGAGGCACTGGGCGCGCTCCGAACCGAGCTTGAACTTCCCGGAGCGTACCCCGCCGGGGCCGTTCGCGACGCCGAGGCGGCTGTGGCGTCACACCAGCTGCCGGCTTCCGATCTGACTGATATAGAGTTCCTCACCATCGACCCGGAGTCGTCCACCGACCTGGACCAGGCGCTTTTTATTAGGCGCGACGGCGCCGGCTACAAGGTGCTTTATGCCATCGCCGACGTTCCTTCCTTCGTGGTCCCAGGGGGCGCCCTGGATGCTGAAACGCGGCGGCGCGGGCAGACGTTCTACGCTCCGGACGGCCGGATTCCGCTTCATCCCGAGGTCATCAGCGAGAATGCCGGCAGCCTCCTTGCAGGGCAGTTGTGCTCGGCTTTCGTCTGGGAATTCCACCTCGATGGCGCCGCCGAAGTCACCGGCATGGCCGTCCAGAGGGCCCGGATGCGGAGCCGGGCGAAACTCAGCTACAAAGGCGCCCAGGTGGAAATCGACGCCGGCTCAGCCAGTCCCGTCCTGCAACTCCTCAAGGAAGTGGGACTCAAGCGCGTCGACCTGGAGCGCGCGCGCGGCGGAGCCAGCCTGAATATGCCGGAACAGGAAATTGTCCAGCTGCCCGACGGCGGGTACCGGATTGCCGCCGCACCGCAGCTTCCGGTGGAGGACTGGAATGCCCAGATTTCGCTCATGACCGGGATGGCGGCGGCGAGACTGATGCTGGACGGCAAAGTGGGAATCCTCCGCACGATGCCCGCCCCGGATGAACGTTCCCTGCAGCACTTCAGGATCCAGACAGAGGCGCTGGGCAGGCCGTGGAACGGGGAGGTCAGTTACGGGGAGTATCTCCGTTCCCTGGACCCCATGGACCCCCGGCAGCTCGCCATCATGCATTCGGCCGGCATGCTCTTCCGGGGCGCCAGCTACACGGCGTTCGACGGCAGCGTTCCGGACGCTGCCGTCCAGTCCGCGATCGGCGCTGCCTATGCGCACACCACAGCACCGCTCCGGCGGCTGGTGGACCGCTTTGTGCTGGTCATATGCGAGGCGTTGAGCAACGGCAGGCCGGCACCGGGCTGGGCCAGGGACGCGCTGCCGTCGCTGCCGGTGATCATGGCAGGTTCGGATCAGTTGGCGTCGCGAATGGAACGCATGGCACTTGACACCGTCGAGGCCGCGCTGCTGGTCAACCACATCGGGCAGGAATTCGACGCGATCGTGATCTCCGGGTCCAAACCCCAGCGGGACAACGGAGGCGTCAACGGCAACGGCAAGACCGGCGGCGGGAACGGCGGCAACGGCAAGACCGGCGGCGGGAACGGCAACGGTCCTTCGGGGATTATCCAGATCGCCGAGCCGGCTGTCACCGCCCGATGCGCGGGTGATCTGGCATCGGGCACAAAGGTCCGGGTCCGGCTGATCTCATCGGACATCGCCACCAGGGAAATCCACTTCGAGCTGGTGCGGTGAGGCTTCAGGCCTGTGACTTCGGCGGCCGGAAGGGGCCAAAGCCGGCATTCGGGCTCCGTGCCGCTAGACTGAAGAAGTAGAAATGGATGCCCGGTCGTTGATTTCCTTGATTTGAACTCAACAAGCCCGCCCCTACGCGATCTTGAGATACACCGGCTGGTCACCAGTGCCAGTATTTAGATAGCCCGCGATCGGCTTCCACTGGATTTGCTTGCGCGCCAGAGCGTGCTCCGGAACGGCCAGGTTGGCCATTCCGTTGAGCAGGCAGCGCCAATGCCCAAATGAATAAGGAAACTCCCTGTGAGTGAATTGCATACGCACCAGCTTCTGACTGACGATTCCGGCGTCGAGACCCTCGAACCGGAAGAAACCATCATCTCGGATGAGACACCTCACGAAATCGAGGAGAAATCCTTCGCCGACTACAACGTCCGGGCCGATATCGTCGAGTCCCTGGCCGATGCCGGGATCACCCACCCCTTCCCCATCCAGGCCATGACGCTGCCAGTGGCCCTGTCAGGCCACGACATTATCGGCCAGGCCAAGACCGGCACGGGCAAGACCCTTGGCTTCGGCATTCCGGCGCTGCAGCGTGTGGTGGGCCCGGACGACGCCGGTTTTGACAAGCTTCCGGCGCCGGGGGCACCCCAGGCCCTGGTGATTGTCCCCACCCGCGAGCTGGCCGTCCAGGTCGCCAACGACCTCCAGAACGCTGCGCGCAAGCGCAACGCCCGCATCACTACCATCTACGGCGGCCGGGCATACGAACCGCAGGTTGAGGCGCTGCAGAAGGGCGTCGAGGTTGTCGTCGGGACGCCGGGGCGGCTCATCGACCTGTACAAGCAGAAGCACCTCGTCCTCAAAAACGTCAAGATGGTCATCCTGGACGAAGCCGACGAGATGCTGGACCTCGGCTTCCTCCCGGACGTTGAGACGCTGATCGCCGGCACCCCGGCAGTCCGCCAGACACTTCTGTTCTCTGCCACGATGCCCGGCCCGGTAGTCGCCATGGCCCGGCGCTACATGACCCAGCCCACCCACATCCGTGCCGCTGATCCGGATGACGAAGGCCTGACGAAGCGCGATATCCGCCAGCTCATCTACCGTGCGCACAGCATGGACAAGATCGAAGTCGTCGCCCGCATCCTGCAGGCCCGCGGCCGCGGCCGGACCATCATCTTCACCAAGACCAAGCGCACCGCCGCCAAGGTGGCCGAGGAACTGGTGGACCGCGGTTTCGCGGCTGCCGCGATCCATGGCGACCTCGGCCAGGGCGCCCGCGAGCAGGCCCTGCGGGCCTTCCGCAACAACAAGGTGGACGTCCTGGTGGCAACGGATGTCGCCGCCCGCGGCATCGACGTCGACGACGTCACCCACGTCATCAACTACCAGTGCGTCGAGGACGAAAAGATCTATCTGCACCGCGTGGGCCGCACCGGCCGCGCAGGCAACAAGGGCACAGCGGTCACGTTCGTGGACTGGGATGACATGCCGCGCTGGGGCCTGATCAACAAGGCACTTGGCCTCAGTGTTCCGGAGCCCGTCGAGACCTATTCATCCTCGCCGCACCTCTTCCAGGAACTGGATATCCCCGAAGGAACCAAGGGCCGGCTGCCCCGCAACCAGCGCACACTGGCCGGCGTGGACGCCGAAGTCCTCGAGGACCTGGGCGAAACCGGCAAGAAGAACGCGCGCCCCGGCGCAAGGGACAGCGGCCGCTCCGACGTCCGCCGCGACGGCGGCCGGTCCGACAGCCGCCGCAGCGCCGGCGGCGGGAAAGACGGCGCACGCTCCGGGGACCGCCGTCGTCGTTCTTCCGATACCGAAACCACGGCCCACGCCGCCACTCAGCCAGAGGCCGCGGCGCCGGCGGCAACCGAGGTTGACCGCGCCACACGCGCCCGCCGCAACCGGACCCGCACCCGCCGCCGCAACGGCGAAGTGGTGGCCGGTGGCGACAACGGCACGCAGCCCGGAAGCGCCGAGGCCTAACAGCCTCGATGACTGACACTGTCTGGGCGCCGGACGGCAGCAACCTGGTGGTACACGCGGACAACGCGGAATTCCTCCCCTCGCTGCCGGACGGCGCCTTCACCCTCATTTACGTGGACCCGCCGTTCAATACCGGAAGGGTGCAGCAGCGCCAGGAAACCACCATGGTGGTCAACGCTGGCGGCGCGGGCGACCGGGTGGGTTTCAAGGGCCGCTCCTACGACACGATCAAGGGTGCCCTGCACCGGTATGATGACGCCTTCAGCGACTACTGGTCCTTCCTCGAACCACGGCTGGTCGAAGCGTGGCGGCTGCTCGCGGACGATGGCACCCTGTACCTGCACCTTGACTACCGGGAAGTCCATTACGCCAAGGTGATGCTGGATGCCATCTTCGGGCGCGAATGCTTCCTGAACGAGATCATCTGGGCCTACGACTACGGTGCACGCGCCAAGTTCCGCTGGCCCACCAAACACGACAACATCCTGGTGTACGTCAAGAATCCGGCCAAATACCACTTCGACAGCGCCGAAGTGGACCGGGAGCCGTACATGGCCCCCGGCCTCGTCACTCCCGCCAAACGCGAACTCGGCAAGCTGCCCACCGACGTCTGGTGGCACACCATCGTTTCCCCGACAGGCAAGGAAAAGACGGGCTACCCGACGCAGAAGCCGGAAGGGCTCATCCGCCGCGTAGTCGCCGCCTCAAGCAGGCCGGGCGACTGGTGCCTGGACTTCTTTGCCGGCTCGGGAACACTCGGCGCCGTGGCCGCGAAGCTAGACCGCAGGTTTGTCTGTGTGGACCAGAACCAGCCGGCCATCGACGTCATGGCCAAACGGCTTGGCGCGAACGCCTCCTTTACCTCCTACCCGCCTGCGCTGTCCTGACTCCGTTGTCCTGACTGCGCTGTCCTGCCTCAACTACATGCCCAAGGCTGCACGTCATGCACCGCAGCCTGATTGTATGCCGTTGGTCGTCTGGCGTGCAGTGTTCCCGTTCACGCAGACGCTGTTCTCCAGCAGCCAGGATTCGCCGCCACGATCATTGAGGTAATTGCCACTGCTCCCCGGCAGCTGGACCTGCTGCGAGATGCCGGAGCCCGGCGTGCCAAATCCCCAGCCCCATTCAGGTACCCCGATGCTCGGAAGCCATACCCAGTTTCCGTCGATGACCGGCGCGGTACAGGTGGCGCCGCAGGCTGCCGGAGCCCTGCTGACGTTGACGCAGTCATCTGCGAAGGAAGCCGACGCGATCAGCATGAGGGCGCCCGTGGTTGCGGCCACTGACAGGATTCTTCTCATCATTTTCTTCTCCATTTACACGAGGTTTGATGAGACCGTGTACAGTCGCCCGGGCGGACGGCCGCTCCCCTTGGGCGTCACACTACTCAAGCGCCGGGCGAAGTCAATGCCAGCCAGCCACCCGTGTGGGATTCCGGCTGGGATTCCGGGCGTTGCCTACCTTTACAGGAGCATAGGTCAGGCACGCACAACCGCTGTCCCGGTGCCCAGTTCCTCGATCCTGGCAAGCACCTCCGGGGCGGTAAGGTTCTCCCCCAGGATGTTGGGTTTTCCCGCTCCGTGGTAATCCGAGGACCCGGTCACCAGCAGGCCATACTGTGCGGCCAATCGGCGGAGGAACTCCCGGCCCTCTTCAGGGTTGTCCCGGTGCTCGATCTCCAGCCCGGCGAGTCCGGCGTCGATCATGTCCCGGTAGGTGCGCTCCCCCACGATCCTCCCGCGGGCCGATGCCACCGGGTGGGCGAAAACAGGAACGCCACCGGCGGCACACACAAGCTCGACGGCGGTTGCCGGATCGGGTGCGTAGTGCTGGACAAAGTAGCGCGAATGCGAGGTCAGGATGGAGGCGAACGCCTCCGTGCGGTCCGCGACCACACCGGCCGCTACGAGGGCATCGGCGATATGCGGACGCCCCAGCGTGGCTCCCGGCGCCACATGATGGATGACGTCGTCCCAGGTGAGCGGGTAGTCCTCGGCGAGCATGGTGACCATCAGCTCGGCACGGGTGAGGCGGGCATCCTTTGCCTTGGTAATCTCCTCCAGCAGCCCCGGGTGGCCCGGATCGTGAAGGTAACTCAGGACATGCACGCTGATGCCTTGTTCCGTCCGGCAGGAAACCTCCATGCCCGGGACCAGTGCCACGCCGTATTCCACGGCGGCCAGTGAGGCTTCGACCCAGCCATCGGTGGAATCGTGGTCCGTCAGCGCCACCACGTCCAGTCCCGCCCGGGCTGCGGAGGCCATCACGTCGGCCGGTGTTTCCGTACCGTCGGAAATGTTGGAGTGGGCATGCAGGTCAATCCTCACCCATCCAGCCTAGTTCACCGGCGGACCGCCACAGTGATTGGCTTCTTGTCGCACAAGCGCTGCAGCTGGTGAGACGATGGTCCCGTGAACCATGCCGAAAACACCCCTGACTCTGCCTCCCAGCCCCTCGACGAGCGTGTCAACAACCGCTCGCAGCGGCCCAGTTCCGAAGCCTTCAAGGCCTTCATGGCCAGCAACTGGGCGCCATCCAAACAGGAACTCCCGCGGCGGGACCCCGTAGCCAGCCATGCCGAAACCCGGCGCAAGGCCATCTCAGACCGGTTCAAAGGCGAACGCCTGGTTATTCCCGCCGGTCCGTTGAAGGTCCGCTCCAACGACTGCGACTACCGCTTCCGCCCGCACTCCGGTTTCGCGCATCTCACCGGCCTGGGCCTGGACCACGAGCCGGACGCGGTCCTTATTCTCGAACCCGTTACAGAAGGAACAGGCGACGGCGGCGGCAATCACCGCGCCACGCTCTACTTCCGGCCGCTGGCCGGCAGGGACACCGAACGGTTCTATGCCGACTCGAGGTCCGGTGAGTTCTGGATCGGTGCGCGTCCCACGCTTGAGGAGTTCGAAGCCCGTCTTGGCCTGGCCACGGCGCACATAGATGAGCTTGAAACCGCCATCACCAAGAATGTTGGAGCTCCGGAGATAGGCGGCATCTCCATCCGCCTGGTCCGCAAGGTGGATGAGAACATCGACGCCCTGGTGGACACGGCCCGATATAACACGGCCAAGGATCCGGACAACCTGGATCTTGCCGTCCTGGATGCCCTGGACGAAAAACTCACTGAGGCCCTGTCCGAGCTCCGCCTCCTGAAGGATGAGTGGGAGATCGAGCAGATGAAAATTGCCGTATCCGCCACGGTTGAAGGCTTTGTGGAAGTGGTCAAGGCGCTTCCACGTGCCCTCAGCCACGCACGCGGGGAGCGGGTCGTGGAAGGCGCCTTCTTTGCCCGTGCCCGCGAAGTGGGCAACGAACTCGGTTACGACACCATCGCGGCCTCGGGAAATAACGCCACAGTGCTGCACTGGACCCGCAACACCGGAAAGATCAACGCCGGCGAGCTGTTGCTGCTGGATGCCGGCATGGAGGCGGACTCGCTGTACACGGCCGATGTCACGCGGACCCTGCCGGCCAACGGCACATTCACCGAAGTCCAGCGCAAAGTGTACGAGGCAGTCCTGGACGCCGCTGACGCGGGATTTGCCGCGGCACAGCCGGGCACTAAATTCCGTGACGTCCATACCGCCGCCACCACGGTGCTGGCCGAGCGGCTCGCCGAATGGGGCCTGCTCCCTGTCAGCGTCGAGGAAGCCGTCAGCGCCGAAGGCCAGCAGCACCGGCGCTGGATGCCGCACGGCACCAGCCACCACCTTGGCCTGGACGTCCACGACTGCGCGCAGGCCAGGCGCGAGCTGTACCTCGATGGTGTGCTGACCGAGGGCATGGTGTTCACCATCGAGCCGGGCCTGTATTTCAAGAACGAAGACCTCGGCATTCCCGAGGAATACCGAGGCATCGGCATCCGTATCGAAGACGACATCCTGATGACGTCGGGCGGCCCGGTCAACCTCAGCGCGGCGCTGCCCCGCAAGGCCGACGACGTCGAGTCCTGGATGGCGGCCATCTATCGGGAGGCCGACGGCGAGCCCTCCTGATTTCGGAAGACCGCCACGACAGTGGTTAAGAGAGAACGGACAGTTGAGCCCCGCCGGGGTTCAACTGTCCGTTCGCTCTTAATGATCCTTCGCGCTTAATGATCCTGCGTTTAATCATCCTGCGTTTCAGCTAAGGCTGTTGTTCTTCCCTGTCCCGCTGGGACGCTGATTCCTGCTGGTGGACCGGTTGCCCGGCGTCCTGTGGCTCGTGGCCCTCGCCTGGCCCTGCCCCGGCGGGAGCCGGATTGTCGGAAACGCGGACCCCGTACTGCGGGCGGCCGTCGGGCAGGTCCGGGTAGCGGACCTTGGGCGCCGGGTGGGCTGCCCCTTCGGGCTGCTGCGATCCTGGGGCGGGCTCGCCCTGGCGCGGTGCGGCGGGGCCCTGCTGGCCATAGGGGTCCGTCCAGCCGGACGGGCGGACAGGGCCCTGCCCCGGGTTGTTGAAGGGCTGGTTCTGGTAGTCGCGCTGGGTGAACTGCCCGGGCCCTGCGCCGGCATCGGAACGGGTCATGGGCAACTGCTGGAGCAGCCGCCGCGCCTCGTGGGCGGCCTCCAGGGAGACCACCACGTCATAATTGGTCGCAACTACCTGGCTCGTGGAGGTGAAGTCGCGCTTTCCCCGCTGCATCGCATACGTGACGATGCCAAAAAGCATAAAGAACGCCGCTCCCATCAACACCGAAGTCAGGATGGAGAAATAGCCCGGGGACGGTGCAAAGAAGGACAGCATCACGCCGACAAACAGCCCGAACCACATGCCGCTGAGCGCCCCGGAAAGGGCAACCCGGGGGTAGCTGAGGCGCCCGGTGACGCGCTCCACCATCTTGAGTTCGTTGCCCACGATGGAGACCATGTGGACCGGGAACTGCTGGTCGGCAAGGTAGTCCACCGCCTTCTGCGCATCCAGGTAGGAGGTGTACGAGCCGACAGTGTCACCGGTGGGAACGGTACGGGATTCGTCCGGACCGTTGGGGCCACCGGCCCGGGGAGCACCAAAAATGTTTGACATACGTCCATTCTTGCCCATCCGCATGTGTACCGGCTGTAAATTCAGCTAAAAGAGAGCAGACTGGGTAGCCTGTAGTCGTGAGCACAAATCTTTCGCGCGTGTTTGTTGCGCGCCTTCTGGGTCTTGACGTCTTCGACCCGCTGGGCGACCGGTTGGGCCGGCTGCGCGATGTTGTGGTGCTCTCCCGGGGGACGCGTGGTGCCCCGCACGTGGTGGGTATCGTCGTCGAAGTTCCCGGGAAGAAGCGCGTGTTTGTCCCCATGACGCGAATCACTTCCATTGACCAGACGCAGATTATCTGCACGGGTCTGGTCAACCTGCGCCGCTTTGAGCAGCGCGGCGCGGAGACCCTGGTGGTCGCCGAGATGTTCGACCGCCGGGTCACGCTCCGCGACGGAAGCGGCGACGCCACCATCGAGGACATCGCCATGGACCAGCTCCGTTCGGGGGACTGGTTCGTGAGTAAGCTCTTCGTCCGCCGCGGGCATTCCCTCTCGCCCCTGAGCCGGCTGCGCCGCAACGAGACCATGATCATCGACTGGGCCGACGCCCTTCAGGGGCCGCGCACCGAGCCGCAGGCCGCCACCCAGTTCGTGGCCAACCACGAAGACCTCAAGCCCGCGGACTTCGCCGAGGCCCTGCAGGAGATGAGCGACAAGCGCCGCTTCGAAGTTGCGAGCGAACTCCAGGATGAACGGCTTGCCGACGTCCTGCAGGAACTCCCCGAAGACGACCAGGTGGAGATCCTCTCCGCACTGGATGTCCAGCGCGCCGCCGATGTCCTCGAGGAGATGGACCCTGACGACGCGGCCGATCTCCTCGGCGAACTGCCGTCCGCCCAGGCCGAGGAACTGCTGCAGCTGATGGAGCCGGAAGGCGCAGAGGATGTCCGCCGGCTTCTGGAGTACGACGAGGACACTGCCGGCGGGCTCATGACGCCCGTGCCTGTCATCCTGCCGCCGGAAGCCACTGTTGCCGAAGCCCTGGCCCATGTCAGGCGCGAAGAGCTCTCCCCCGCCCTCGCCTCGTCCATCTTTATCGCCAGGCCGCCGATGGAGACCCCCACCGGCCGTTTCCTGGGCGTGGTTCATATCCAGCAGCTTCTGCGCTACCCGCCATTCGAATCACTCGGCAACCTGCTGGACAAGAACCTTGAGCCGTTGTCGGACCAGGCCCACATCAGTGAAGTGGCAAGGGCACTGGCGACCTACAACCTGAACTCCCTTCCGGTAGTCAACGATGCCGGCCGCCTGGTGGGGGCGGTGACTGTTGATGACGTTTTGGATCATCTGTTGCCGGATGATTGGCGCGCCCATGATGGCGAGGCCCCAATAAGAAGGCTTGGAGGCCGCATTGGCTGACACGGCCCCCAAGAGTCCCGGCCAGCGGAACCTGTCCAAGGCGGCGGCCAAGGGCAGCCTCGATACGCCGCTGAGCGGGCGCCAGCGCATCCTGCCCAAGTTCTCTCCGGATCCGGATGCCTTTGGCCACGCCACAGAAGCCTTTGCGCGGTTTATGGGGACACCACAGTTCCTGGTCTACATGACGGTGTTCTGCTTGTTCTGGCTGGTGTGGAACACGTTCGCCCCGGCAGAGTGGCAGTTCGATTCCCGGGCCCTCGGCTACACCTTGCTGACACTGATGCTCTCCCTGCAGGCCTCCTACGCCGCGCCGCTGCTGCTGCTCGCCCAGAACCGGCAGGACGACCGGGACCGCGTCTCGCTCCAGCAGGACCGCCAGCGGGCGGAACGCAACCTCTCCGATACCGAGTACCTGACCAGAGAGCTGGCATCACTACGGATCGCCCTTCGCGAAGTGGCCACCCGCGACTATGTCCGGGCCGAGCTCCGGTCCCTGCTGGAGGACTTACTGGAAGCCCAGCATGAACTGCAGACCCACGATCCTTCGGGATCCGGCAGCCACGAATCCCCCCGCGACAAGGTCAGGGAAAAGCTGAAAGAAAAGCGGGACCGGCAGCGGAATCCCCGTACGCAGCAGATTCCACGGGTCAATCCCAGCCACGCCGTGCAGGACCGCAGCGGCCCCCCACAGACCACAACCCCCGAAAGCTGAGTCCAGCCTGCCATGAGTACCGCCCTGGACCAGGCAGTCCATGCTGCGCTGGCCACCGTTATCGACCCTGAGCTCCGCCGTCCCATCACCGAACTTGGCATGGTGGATTCCGTTGAGATTTCCGACGACGGCCGTGTCCGGCTGGCTGTCCTGCTCACCATCGCCGGATGCCCCCTGCGCGGAACCATCACGGCCGATTCGGAAGCGGCGCTGTCCGCGGTCCCGGGCGTCACCGCCGTCGAGGTTGAACTGAGGGTGATGAACCAGGCCCAGCGCGACGCCCTGAAGGAGCAGCTGCGCGGCGCGGGAGGCCAGCGGGGAATCCCCTTTAACCAGCCCGGGTCACTGACCAAGGTCTTTGCCGTGGCCAGCGGAAAGGGCGGCGTCGGAAAGTCGTCCGTGACCGTCAACCTGGCCTGCGCGCTGGCGGCGCAGGGGCTCCGGGTGGGCATCGTGGACGCGGACGTCTACGGCTTCTCCGTTCCGGCCCTGATGGGCATCACCCAGTCACCCACCCGCGTGGACGACATGATCCTGCCTCCCGTTGCCTTCGGCGTCAAGGTCATCTCGATCGGCATGTTCGTTACCGCCAACCAGCCAGTGGCCTGGCGTGGACCCATGCTGCACCGCGCCCTGGAACAGTTCCTGACGGACGTGTACTTCGGCGACCTCGATGTCCTCTTCCTCGACCTTCCGCCGGGAACGGGCGACATTGCCATCTCCGTGGCCCAACTGCTGCCCAAGGCCGAGATCCTGGTGGTCACCACTCCCCAGGCCGCCGCGGCAGACGTCGCGGAACGCGCCGGGGCCATCGCCAACCAGACGGGCCAGTCCGTGGCTGGCGTCATCGAGAACATGTCGTACCTGGAAATGCCCGACGGCGGCAGAATGGAACTGTTCGGACGCGGCGGCGGCTCGGTCCTCGCCGAAAGGCTCACGGCAACGGTCGGGACCGATGTGCCGCTGCTGGGGCAGATTCCGCTGGATATCCTGTTGCGGGAAGGCGGAGATGCGGGTTCCCCCATCGTCCTGGGCCAGCCCGGAACTCCGGCAGCCCTGGCGCTGACCGACATTGCGGGCAGGCTGGCTGCGAGGCCACGGGGCCTGACGGGTATGAAGCTGGGCCTGCAGCCCCGCTGAGAGAGGGCGGTTTGAGGTCCCGGACCTTACGTGGCTTCCGTATCGAAGGGTGCCACGTCGCCCTCGGAGAGGCGCTGGACAGCCCGTTCAGGCCTGGGCGGGTCTGTTGTCCCGCCGGGGGAAGCGGCCGCCGCGCCGGATACTGCTGCCACGGCGGCGGGGGCGCCCGGGCTCACCGGCTTGGAGTCGTCGTCGAGCAGCGCTTCCTTGATGATGCGCCGCGGATCGTACTGGCGGGGGTCGTATTTCTTCCAATCGACCTCGTCGATGTCGATCCCCACCTCCTCCTTGATCTGCTCGCGCGCACCGGAGGCCATGCGCCGGACTTCCTTCACCAGATTGGCGAGCTTCTGGGTGTATTCGGGCAGCCGCTTGGGGCCGATCACGAGGACGCCGATGATCAGCAGAAGAAAGAACTCCGGGCCATTGATTCCAAACACTTTAGGAAGATTACCCTCTCCGGCGTCCCGCTGACGATTCCCGCGGAAAGGCGACGGAAACAGCCCCGATCACGGCGTCAGCATTTCGGCAATTTTACGGATTCCCCGCTGCAGACGCTCGCCCAGGGACTCGCCCGGGGCGCCGGCCTGAATCGAAGGAGGGTCCGCGTTGGGCCCGGCGTTGATCCCCTCGGCGGCGAGGGCACTGAGCTTCGTCAGGACGGGAACAGCGTCGTCCGCCTGTTCCGCCGGGAGGTCGGACTCAAACGTCAGTATCCCGGCCGGGGTCTGGTAAGTGGCTGTCCACGGCTTTGAACTGACGATCCGCAGTTCCCCGGCCGCAGACGATTGGGGGCTGGCGTTGAGCTGTCCGGGCATAGTGTGCTGTTCGAGGATCGTAGCGTAATGCTGGCCGTCCCAGAGCCGCAGTTCCACGGCGGGCAGACCCTGTACGGTGGTGGTCCTGGCCGACTGCACGTGGAATCCGAGCGACTCAAGTTCCGGACAGGCCCAGCCCTCGGAGCGGAGTTGGATCAGCTGCTCCTCGTTCAGCTGCCCCCCGGCAACCGGAAGCTGTGAAGTGTGCTGGACCAGGCTGCCGGACACAGCGTTTCCGGCCTCGGGCAGGGTGTCGCCTGCAAGGGCGAAAGCACTCACGGCAAGAACGCCTGCGGCGGCGGCTGTTCCGCCTGCCGTGAAAGCCAGGACTCTTGCCGCACGGTTCTGCGCCGGTGCCGGTGCCGGAGAAGCCGTTGCCAGCATTTCTGTGTGCGCCAACAGCCTGGCCGTCAGGTCATGGCTTGCCGGCGGCACCTCGGCGCCGCGCAATCGTTCGATGTATTGGCGTTCACGGCGCAGGGCCGCGGCACACTCTCCACACGATTCCACGTGGTGGGCGCCGCGGTGATGCCTGCGGCCAAAGAGGTGATGGGGCGTCATGGGGCCGATCAGAGAATGCCGGCGATGCGTGGCATCGAAAGCTTCGGCTTGCGTGCCTGCTGGGGCCGGGGATCACGGTGGGCAAGTTTTTCGCGGAGCATGGTCCTGCCCCGGTGAATACGCGAACGCACCGTTCCGAGCTTGACGCCCAGGGCGGCGGCCACTTCGTCGTAGGACAGGCCTTCCAGGTCACACAGCACCACGGCCGCACGGAAGTCCGGCGGCAGCTCCTCGAGGGCGGCCTGCACGTCCAGGTCAAGGTTGTTGAGCTCAAAACTTTGCTCCGGCCCCGGCTCGCGCCCGGGGATACGGGACTCCGCGTCCTCCGCCAACGCATCGAACCGGATGCGGCTCTTGCGCCGGGCCTGGTCAAGGAAGAGGTTGGTCGTGATCCGGTGCAGCCAGCCGTCAAGTGTTCCGGGCTTGAAGGTCGCCAGCGAACGGAAGACGCGGACGAACACCTCCTGGGTGAGATCCTCGGCGTCGAACTTGTTTCCGGTCAGGCGGTAGGCCAGCCGGTAGACCTTGGCAGAGTGGTTCGCCACCACTTCTTCCCAGGTGGGCCTGACCCATTCGGCCGCGGAATCTTGAACTGCAGGGACAGGTGCCACAACTGATGCTGACATCGTCCGCTCCCCTCGTGGATTGCTAACGCCTGGATACTGTTGTCACTTCTGGTTCGGCGCCGATCACCACATGGATGAGCGGATAACCATCATTTCAAAGTTCGCTGGGAATTACCTGACCGGGGAGCTGATTTTGCCGAGGGCGCAACCTGCACCTTCCGTGGAAGGCAGCCAGCGACCCAGTAGGCTGTATGAAACACTCCCCTGCCGCCCAGAAAGCGAATTCCCATGAGCGCCGACAAGTCCACGAGCTGGTCCTATGCAGAAGATCTGCCCGCAGAGGATGAAGTCATGCTTCGGGCCAGGGAGCGCTCCTTCGAACTGGGCGTGACGCCCGTCGGCCCCGGCGTAGGTGCCGTCCTGACTGTCCTTGCGGCAGCGTCCAAAGCGCAGACCGCCGTCGAAATCGGAACGGGCGCCGGTGTGTCGGGGGTCTGCATTCTGCGTGGACTGGGCCCCCAGGCCGTCCTGACCACCATCGACGTCGACGTGGAGCACCTGAAAGCGGCGCGGGAGGCTTTTTCGGAGGCGGGAAGCCCGGCAAACCGCACACGCACCATTTCCGGCCGCGCCGGCGACGTCCTTCCCCGCCTGACTGATGCCGCCTACGACCTGGTCTTCATCGACGCTGACAAGCCCGGTCTGCCAGGCTACGTGGAACAGGCCATCCGGCTGCTGAAGAGGGGCGGGCTGCTCATCATCAATGACGCCCTGGACAAGGACCGCGTGGCCAACCCGGCCGACAGGGAGGCCAGCACCGTGGTGCTCCGCCAGGTCGGGAAGGCGATTCGCGACGACGACCGCCTGGCCTCAGCCATGCTTCCCACCGGCGACGGCCTGCTGGTAGCAGTCAAGAAATAGGCAGGGCCCGCAGCCCTGAGGCTGCGGACCCTGGGCCGCCGGGATTACTCGGTAACGCCGACGAGGCATTCCTTGAGGTTCGCCGCTTCCGCAGCATTGAGTTCGACCACAAGCCGGCCGCCGCCTTCGAGCGGCACACGCATGATCAGGCTGCGGCCCTCTTTGGTGACTTCCATAGGGCCGTCGCCGGTGCGTGGTTTCATAGCCGCCATGAGGAATTCCCCTCCATTTAGTCCCAGGACATACCAGCCCGGACGGGCTGTGTCCGCATGGTCAATCAAGCCGCTATGGCAGCCCGAGGGCGCCACCGTGGCTGAACATCTTCTGAATGCATTTGTCCTTGCTTACTTACTATTATCCCGTAATTACCTGTCCGTAGCTAATCGATGGACATTTCCGGCCGCGTCGGATTACTGGGAACCGCTGCACGGCGTTGCCGTTTCCTAGGGTGGATAATCGCCGCCGCCGGGCAACTGGGCCCACGCCCACAGCCAGACGATCCAGACGATCTGAAGCAGGACAAACATGGTGAGGACGGTGCCGCGGTAGGCGCGGGAGCGGGACAGCAGGGCCGCACTGAGCGCGAGCGGGAACAACGGAAGCAGCATGCGGAACGTACTGGTCTGCGGGTGCAGGAAAAGCAGGAGGTACCCCATGTAGCAGGCGCACCAGAGGCGCAGCTCCACCCCCAGCCTGACCACCGGCGGCAGGAAAAGAATGATGGCGAACAGTCCAGCAAAGGCAAATGGCGCCAGCACTCCCAGCACCGGGCCAAAGAGCTGGATTCCGGTATCGAACCACGGCTTGAAGGGCACCAGGTCACGTCCGCGCCACACGGTCTCAGTCTTGGTGTACGCCGCGATGTCGCCGGTGGCCGCCCACGCCACCACAGGCCAGATCAGGGAGGCTACCCCGCTGAAGGCTGTGAGACCTGCGAGGCCGGCCAGCTGGCCCCGGCTGTGGCTCTCCGTTCCGCGTCTGCGTTGCACCAGCCTGGTGATGAAAAGGAGGCCCACCATTGCGGCAAAGGGAAGGCCCACGGGCCGGGACAGGCACAGCAGCAGCACCACTGGCATGGCCCACAGATACTGGCGGCGGATCACCAGCAACAGTGCCGCGCCCAGGAGGAGGATGGTCAGCGGCTCCGCATATGGAACCTGGAGGATGGCGGAAACAGGAAACGCCGCAAAAAACGCAACCCCCCACAGGGCAGGACCATGGGGCGCCTTGTGCCGGAAGATGCTGTACACAACCATCGCGGCCCCGAGGCCCGACAGCATCGCGATGAGGGTCAGCGAAGCGGCAGGGGCTAGGCCTGTGATTGCCCCAAGGCCGCGGGCCATGGCGGGGAACAGCGGATAGAACGCCCAGGTGTTCTCCTGCACGTTGCCGGCGCTGTCCAGCGGGAGGACTGCGGGGTAGCCGTTGGTGATGACCTGCGCGTACCACCGCGCATCCCAGATATTGATGAAGTTCCAGTAGTCGGGTTTGGGAGGGAACCAGGGGTTTGGCCCCTGCTGCAGTGCCGCTGCCATGAAGATGGCCGCACTGACCAGCCTGGCGCCAACGTTGATTGCTGCAACCTGGAGCCACCATGGCCACCGGCGGACCGAATCGCCGGCGCGCACGGCGATCCCCCTCATCCATGCTGTCAGCCCGGCGCGGTTTCCGGTAGCAGTACTCAAAGTCCGCCCCCTGCGGCGCTCCGGTCCGGCTTCGCACTGCTGACCTCCGGCGCCGGTTCAACTGCCGGCACGCCAGCCACTTTGGAGTGTTCGGCCTCAAGGAGCTGCGCCCGCAGCTTTTCGATTTCCTCGTACTTCCCAGCCAGCTGGTCCCTGAGCTCGTCCAGCACCTGATCCACCTGGTCCATCCGGTATCCGCGGAGGGCGAGGGAGAAACGGACCTTGTCGACGTCGTCCGCCACCGCGTCCGCGGGCAGGAGGACCGGCGGAAGGTTCGCCACGGGCTGTTCGAATCCGGCATCCAGGAGACCGCTGGCATTGGGGTCGCCCGCCGAACGGCGCCCGAAAAAGCCGGACTGTCCGCCGGCGCCGGCCCACAGCGTGGCGCCGATCAGCACGATGGCGAGGAAAACGAGAAAAAAACTCACAGGACCCATCGTGCCAGATGCGGGCGTACTCGTTATTCGGGCCGCTGCTCCCCGTTGGAGGAGGGTGCCCGGACGGTGCCATGAAGCACCAGGTCCACGGCTTCGGCCGGGTCGTCAACAAGCTGAATCAGATCCAGGTCCTTTTCAGACACCATTCCTTCGGCCACCAGAGTTCCCCTGATCCACTCGATCATGGGGCCCCAGAAGGCCACGCCCAGGAGTACGATCGGGAACGAGGTCACCTTCCGTGTCTGGACCAGGACCATTGCCTCAAAGAGCTCATCGAGCGTGCCCAGCCCGCCGGGCAGGACAATGAACCCCTGGGCGTATTTGACGAACATGGTTTTGCGAGCGAAGAAATAGCGGAAGTTGATCCCGAGGTCCACCCACTGGTTGAGACCCTGCTCAAAGGGCAGTTCGATGCCCAGCCCCACGGACACCCCGTTGCCTTCCACCGCGCCCCTGTTGGCGGCTTCCATGGATCCCGGGCCGCCTCCAGTGATGACTGCGACGCCGGCTGCGGCCAGGTTCCTGCCCACCTCCACGCCCATGTCGTAGTACGGGCTGCCGGGCTTGGTCCTGGCCGAACCGAACACACTGACTGCAGGCCCCAGATCCGCCAGCGCCCCGAAGCCCTCAACGAATTCGCTTTGGATCCGCAGGACACGCCACGGGTCCGTGTGGACGAACTGCCCCGGGCCCTTGGAATCGAGCAAATGCTGGTCCGACATTTCCACGGCGGCCTGTTTGCGGCGGAGTTCAAGGGGCCCCTTACGGCGCGGCTGGGAGGTTTTGGCCGGATCTGCGTTGATGCTCATCCCCCAAGGCTAGCGCCAAGCCCGGGCGCTGGCGGCAGGTATCTCTTGAATCACGATCCGCGGGAACTTGGCGTGATTCCCGTCATATCCAGTCTTTGTTCGCTAGATTCTTCTTATGACTACTCCTGTGCCCGGCGATACGCTCGTCTCCCTGAATGGCGTGAATAAGCATTACGGTCAGCTGCACGTGTTGAAGGACATCAATCTCCAGGTCCGCAAGGGCGAAGTGGTTGTTGTCATCGGCCCGTCCGGCTCAGGCAAGTCCACGCTGTGCCGTGCCATCAACCGTCTCGAAACGATCGACGACGGCGCCATCTCCATTGATGGCAAGCTCCTGCCCAAGGAAGGCAAGGAACTCGCCCGCCTGCGTGCCGACGTCGGCATGGTTTTCCAGTCATTCAACCTCTTTGCCCACAAGACCATCCTGGAGAACGTGACCCTGGGCCTCATCAAGGTCAGGGGAATCCCGAAGGCCCAGGCGGACAAGGATGCAATGGCGATTCTGGAACGCGTCGGGGTGGGCCAGCAGGCACCGAAGTTTCCGGCACAGCTCTCCGGCGGCCAGCAGCAGCGCGTCGCCATTGCCCGCGCCCTGGCCATGAAACCGAAAGTCATGCTCTTCGACGAGCCCACCTCCGCGCTTGACCCGGAGATGATCAACGAGGTCCTGGATGTCATGATCCAGCTCGCCAAGGAAGGCATGACCATGATTGTGGTCACCCACGAGATGGGCTTTGCCCGCAAGGCCGCGGACCGTGTGGTCTTCATGGCAGACGGACAGATCGTGGAAGATGCCACGCCCGAGGAGTTCTTCACCAATCCCCAGAGCAGCCGGGCCAAGGACTTCCTGTCCAAGCTCCTGACCCACTGAACCTCAAACTCGCATCCGGGCCGTCAGAGGCGGCCACCAATGAAAGGTACCTGATGAAGTCATTCTTTACCCGGAAGAAGCCGATGCTGATCGCGGCCACCGCGGCCCTGGCGCTGTCCCTGAGCGCCTGCGGCGGGACCGGCGGCGGCGGCGCGGCCCCCTCGAGTACGGAAGAGGCTCCCTACAAGGTCGCTGACAACGTCACCCTCTCGGGCAGCCCGACCTTTGACACGATGAAGTCCAGCGGGAAGGTGCGCATCGGCGTCAAGCAGGACCAGCCCGGCCTCGGCTTCAAGGATGCCGCGACCGGTGAGTACTCCGGTTTCGACATCGAAATCGCCAAATGGGTTGCGGCGTCCCTGGGCTTCAGCAAGGACAAGATTGAGTTCAAGCCCATCCCGTCGGCCAACCGTGAGTCCGCCATTGCCAACGGCGACATCGACTACTACGTGGGCACCTACTCCATCACGGACAACCGCAAGAAGCTCGTCGATTTCGCCGGTCCTTACTTCGTCACCGGCCAGGGCGTGCTCGTGAAGAAGGACAATTCGACCATCAAGTCCGAGAAGGACCTGTCCGGAAAGAACGTGTGCTCCGCCACCGGTTCCACGCCTATCCAGAACATCAAGGCGAATTTCCCGAACACCAAGACCACCGAGTTTGATACCTACTCACAGTGCGTCGAGGCCCTCAAGAGCGGTCAGGTTGACGCCGTCACCACTGACCAGGCCATCCTGCTCGGCTACGCCGCACAGGACCCGGACAACCTGAAGGTTGTGGGCGAACCGTTCACCACCGAAAAGTACGGCGTGGGCCTGAAGAAGGGCGACACTGCGCTGCGGCAGTTCATCAACAAGGACTTCACCGACGGCGGTACGGTGTGGCAGAAGATCTACGACCAGACGCTGGGCCAGTCGGGCACCAAGGTCAAGCAGCCCGCAGTAGAGAACTACTAAACCAACGCTGAAGGGGCGGCCTCCGGGCCGTCCCTTCAACTCCTGCTGAAAGCGACGATTCTTTGGATACGCTGCTGAACAATTCGGATCTCTTCGTCACGGGATTCCGGAATACCCTCATCCTCTTCTTCTTCTCCGCGATATTTGCCCTGATCCTGGGCACCATCGTTGCCACCCTGCGAGTGTCACCCGTCCCCGCCATGCGTGCAGCGGCAACACTCTACGTCAATGTGGTGCGCAACACTCCGCTGACCCTGGTCCTCTTCTTCTTCGCGCTGGGCTACCCCAAGCTCGGCCTGGTGCCCATCGACTTCACGACGGCCGCCATTGTGGGCCTTAGCCTGTATACCGCCACCTATGTTGCAGAGGCGGTCCGCTCTGGTATCAATACCGTCCCTGTAGGGCAGGCGGAAGCTGCGCGGGCCATCGGGCTGCCGTTCACGCAGACCCTGGCCCTGGTGATTCTGCCGCAGGCATTCCGGGCGGTCATCCCGCCCATGTTCAGTGTTTTCATCGCGCTGCTCAAGAACACCACCATTGCGGCCGGTTTTTCCGTTTTCGAAGCCGGGGCCATCCGGGCGAACCTCTCAGAGCGCGGCGAGCCTGCTTTGACCGGTCTCCTCTGGGTTGCGCTGGTCTTTGTCATCCTCGTCTTCATGCTCTCCGTGCTGCAGCGAAAGCTTGAACAGAAGTGGAAGGTGTCCCGATGAGTTCCGTTCTCTTCGACGCTCCCGGCCCCAAGGCCCGCAGCCGTTACCGGATCCTGGGGGTTTTCACGGCCCTTGTGATCCTGCTGATCGTGGGGTTCGTCGTTCTGCGTTTTGCGCAAAGCGGCCAGTTCGACGCCAAGAAATGGCAGTTGTTCACGTTCCCGCTGGTGCAGCAGACGATTGCCCAGTCTGTGGGGGCCACGCTCGCCGCGTTCGGCACTGCGGCCGTTCTCAGCCTGCTACTTGGCGTGCTGCTGGCCTTCGGACGGCTCTCCGACCGCCGGTGGATCAGCCTGCCCTGCTATGGCTTCACGGAGCTGTTCCGGGCGGTGCCGCTGCTGATCCTCATGATGATCTTCTATTACGGCCTGCCCACCGTCGGGGTCCAGGGAATCACCCCCTTCAGTGCGGTTGTGGCAGGACTGGTGCTCTACAACGGCTCGGTCCTTGCCGAAGTTTTCCGTGCCGGCATCGAGTCGCTGCCGCGTGGCCAGAGCGAGGCCGGTTACGCAATCGGCCTCCCCAAGAGCGCTGTGATGACCAGCATCCTGCTTCCGCAGGCTGTCAGGTCCATGCTGCCTGTCATCATCTCCCAGCTCGTGGTCATCCTGAAGGACACGGCCCTGGGCTTCATCGTGACGTACAACGAGATCCTGTTCCAGGCGAAGTACTTCGGCAGCCAGGCCCAGTACGGTTCACCGATCATCCCTGCTGCGATCGTCGCTGGCGTCCTGTACGTCGGTATGTGCCTGATCCTCGCCGCCCTCGCCAAATGGATCGAGAAGCGGCTTTCGCGCAAACCCGGCGTCGCAATCATCCCCGCGGCCGCCGTGCCGCAGGAAGTTTAGCGCCGCAGGAAGTCCAGTACCGCAGGAAGTCCAGTGTCCCAGGAGCGCTCACAGGCTCCCGGGGACAATACGAACGGCCCGGAACCTAAGGTTCCGGGCCGTTCGTGTTCTGCCGTGGTTCCTATCCCAGGAGCCAGCTCCGCAGCATCCGCAGGCATTCCCGGATTGCCTGCGCGTCCACGTGTTCGTTGTCTTTGTGCGCCAACAGCGGATCGCCGGGTCCGAAGTTCACCGCCGGAATCCCCAGTTCGCTGAAGCGCGCAACGTCGGTCCAGCCGTATTTCGGCTTTGGCTCAGCTCCCACAGCAGCCACAAAGGACGCAGCGGCGGGGTGGTTCAGCCCGGGCCTTGCGCCAGCGGCGCTGTCCGTGCGGACGACGTCGAACCCTTCGAGCAGTTCCCGGACGTGGGCTTCGGCCTGGTCCGGGGACTTGTCCGGCGCGAAGCGGTAGTTGATCTCCACGACGCAGCGGTCCGGAATGACATTGCCCGCGGTGCCGCCAAGGATCCTCACCGCATTAAGGCTTTCCCGGTAGTCCAGCCCGTCAACGTTGACGGTTTTCGGCTCGTAGGCAGCCAGCCGGGCAAGTATCGGGGCCGCGGCGTGGATCGCGTTGCTGCCCATCCAGGCGCGGGCCGAATGGGCGGCTTCGCCCGCGGTGGTTGCCTCCAGCCTCATGGTTCCGTTGCAGCCGCCCTCAACCGTTCCGTTCGTCGGTTCCAGGAGGATGGCAAAGTCGCCGTCCAGGAGCCCACCGTGATTGCGGACCAACCGGCCCAGGCCGCTCTTGACCGCCTCCACTTCCTCATGGTCGTAAAAGACGAAGGTGACGTCGCGCTCCGGGGCCGCTCCGCCGTCGAACATGGTTGCAGCCAGGGCAAGCTGCACAGCCACGCCGCCTTTCATGTCCGTGGCTCCGCGTCCGAAGACGATGCCCTTGCCTGGAACGCCCGAATCCCAGCTGCAGGGCACAGTCCCCCGCGCGCCCTCCGCAACCGGAAGCGGTACGGTGTCCAGATGCCCGGCGAGGATGACCCGCTCCCCCCTCCCCAGTTCGGTGCGCGCGATCAGTGAATCGCCATCGCGGACCACGCGCAGTTCAGGGACCTCACGCAGGGCGGCTTCGACGGCGTCGGCCAGCTCAGCCTCATTTCCCGACACACTGTTGATATCCATCAGGGCAGCGGTCAGCAGGGCGACGTCCTGGCGGAGGTCCAAGGGCAAGGTGGAGGCCACGGGGGCAGTTTCAGCAGTCACGTTGCCAGTCTAGTTCGAAGCCAGTGCCCGGCTCTCGATAGACTGGGGCCATGACTGAGACCGCTACCTCCGCTGCGCCCGAAAACCAGAACGCCACCGCTGATGCCCGTTCCGCTTACGGCTTCGGACTCGCCACCATCGCCAACACCAATGGGCAGGCCACTGTGCTGGATGTCTGGTTCCCCAAGCCGGCCCTCGGCGTTGCCGCCGAAAACCTGCGCGCCGTGGAGAACGCCGATGATGCCCTGGCCGAACTCGCCGAGAACGGCGCCGACCCGGACCGCGGCACCGAACAGAAGGTGGTCTTCGTCCAGATCAACCTCGACGAGGCCCCGGCGGACACGGCAGATGCCTACCTCCGGCTGCACCTGCTCTCCCACCGCCTGGTCCGGCCCAACACCATCAACCTGGACGGCGTATTCGGAATACTCCCGAATGTCGTCTGGACCAACTTCGGTCCCGCGGCTGTGGAGGGCTTTGAGCTGACCCGTGCGCGGCTGCGCCGCCGCGGCGCCGTCACGGTATACGGCATCGACAAGTTCCCGCGCATGGTGGACTATGTGGTGCCTGCCGGCGTGAGAATTGCCGACGCCGACCGCGTCCGCCTGGGTGCGCACCTCGCCGAAGGCACCACCGTCATGCATGAAGGTTTCGTGAACTTCAACGCCGGAACTCTGGGCACCTCGATGGTGGAAGGCCGCATCTCTGCCGGAGTCGTGGCCGGTGACGGCAGCGACGTGGGCGGCGGTGCTTCCATCATGGGCACCCTCTCAGGCGGCGGGAAGGAAAAGATCTCCATTGGCGAGCGTGTCCTGCTGGGCGCCAACTCCGGCGTCGGCATCAGCATCGGCGACGATTCCGTCGTGGAGGCCGGGCTCTACGTCACGGCCGGAACCCGGGTGCGCGTCATCGGTCCGAAGGACGCCGACGGCGAGGACACCACCAAGGTGGTCAAGGCCCTGGAGCTGTCCGGCGTCCCCAACCTCCTTTTCCGCCGCAACTCCACCAGTGGTGCCGTGGAGGTCCTCCCGCGCAAGGGCCAGACAGTGGAACTCAACGACGCCCTTCACTCCAACTGACGCCTCAGTGGCACACAGGCGTGGCCTGCTGGGGCCAGTGGTGTTGCTGCTCACCCTGGCGCTGGCGGGGGGCGGCGTGTATGCAGCCATCTCCTTCGTGCAGCGCTCCGAAACCCTGATCTCGGAGCGCTGCACGGCAGCGGTGGGCTCCCAGACCGCGGAGCTCGCCACGGACCAGGCCGTCAACGCTTCGCTGATCACCGCCGTCGCGGTCCAGCGGGGACTTCCGGCACGGGCAGCAAGCATCGCCCTGGCTACGGCCATGCAGGAATCGAAGCTGCGAAACATAGGCCACGGCGACCAGGCCGGCCCGGATTCCCGCGGGCTGTTCCAGCAGCGCCCCTCGCAGGGATGGGGAACCGAAGCCCAGCTAATGGATCCGTATTATGCCACCAATGCCTTCTACGACGCACTGGTCAAGATCCCCGGCTACGAGTCACTGCAGATCACCGACGCAGCACAGCAGGTGCAGCATTCCGCCTACCCGGGCGCCTATGCCGAGTATGAGGACATGGGCCGGTCCTTCGCGTCCGGCCTCTCCGGCCAGACGCCAGGCGCTGTGCAATGCACCCTACGGAGCCCCGACGATCAGGGGGACCCGGTCGCGGTAGCTGCCGGGCTCCGGCGAGCCTATGGCGCGCTGGACACGGACACCGAGGGACAGACCCTGGTGGTGGACGCCAGTGGCAGCCAGGCATGGTCGGTGGCGCAGTGGGCCGTGGCCAACGCCAAGGGTTATGACGTCATCCAGGTGGACGTCGAGGGCCAGAGCTGGAACCGCCAGGCCCGGGACGGCTGGCAGCATTCTGACATCGCCGGCGGCCAGGTCCGGATCACCGTCTCAGCGGCGGCCGGCTGAGCCGCCCCGGGAAACGGTTCAGACGAGCATTTCCACGACGGGCTGGACGTAGCTGCGGAACAGTTCCGGCTGCGCCATCAGGTCCTCGCTCATAATGATCTTGTCCGGCTCCAGGTACCAGGCCCGGTGCTCATCCAACGGCAGTTCGATAATTGTCAGCTTGAAATCCCGGGAACTCCGCCCAAGCTCCATCAACCGGTCATCCACCATGTCAGCGAGGAGCTGATCGGAGCCGCTGGCCACCCGCTCCGCTTCCAGCTCGGCATATTCGCTGCGGCGCTCCCGGGCCCACGTGAGGGCGGCTCCGAAATGCGCCTGGAGGACCCGCTGCAGGGCAGGCGAATTGCCGAATGCCTCAAATTGGGGCGGCGACAGCTCCGGTGACATGTGCGGATAGGCCTTCAGCAGCTGCTCCCACCAGGCTTCCCATTCTGTCTTCAGGGCGGCGAGCCCGCCCACCTCGGCGGTGAGATGGGTGTGGTTGGCGTGGGGGATTTTCGGAGCCGCATGCGACAGCGCAGGGTGGCCGGCACCGTCCAGTCCGGCCGTATCACGCACGTACAGCGCAATCATCATCGGGCCTGACGTGTCCGTAGTTATCTGCCAGCCGGAACCGCCTGTGTTGTGCATCCTGTTCCCTCCGTGGAGTGCCTGCACCGGGCTTGGTGATCCGGATCCGCTCCCCGGCTCCCAGTCTATTCCCGATGCTCCCGGACGTTAACGCCGCTGGCGGCTGCGAGGCCTGCAACGTGCCGTTCAAGCACTTCCCGGCACATCTCCGCAGTCATCCAGCCGGGCTGAAGCAGGGCATGCATGCACAAGCCGTCCAGGGTTGCCAGGAGCCGCTCGGCCTCAACAACCAGGCCCTGGTGCCCGTCGCCGTCGTCTGCCACCAGGGCGGTGATCACCTGCCCGATGATGGCAGCCACCTGCCGGTGGCTCCGGTCGGCTTCCGCTGCGAGGAAGGGGCGGATTCTGGCTGCGTTCTTGAAGGCCATCCATGCACATGCTTCCATGGCGCGCCGCTCATCCAGCGGCAACATTTCGCCCAGCAGGGTTAAAACAGCCTCATGGTGGCGGCGCGTACCGGGAGTTTCCTGCCGCATCCCCGTCACGGCGTTCTCCATACGGAGCAGGATCCGGTCCACGACCGTTGCAAAGGAAAAGACCAGCAGTTCGTTGCTCCCGGCAAAATAGTGCCTGACGGATCCCACAGCGAGCCCGGCTTCATCCGCCACCTCACGCAACGACACCCGCTCCAGCCCGTCCACGGCGATGATCCTGAACACTGCTTCGACAACTTCAGCGCGCCGGACTTCGGCATCAACGATTTTGGGCATCCCTCTTTTTAGCACACTTGTGCTGAATGGCCGGTCCGCCGCTCCTCCGGGGTTCCGCCGCAGTGACCGGTATCCGGAATGCCGGGGCGTTCCAGGCAGATAGTGGGATAGCGTGGGGGCATGAAAATTCTGGTCACAGGTGGCACCGGGTACATCGGCTCCCACACTGTTTTGTCCCTGCAGGAAGCCGGCCACGAGGTGGTGGTGATCGACAATTTGGTGAACTCCAGCGAAGAGGCTTTGCGCCGGGTCGCCGAACTCAGCGGAAAGGCCGCAGAGTTCCACCGGGTGGACCTCCTGGACGAGGCCGCAGTGGACAGCGTCTTTGACGGACGCACTATCGACGCCGTCATCCACTTCGCCGGCCTGAAGGCCGTCGGGGAATCGGTACGGGAACCGCTCAAGTATTACTACAACAACCTCGTGGGCACCCTGAACCTCCTCCGGGTTATGGACCGCCACGATGTCCGCTCTCTCGTGTTCAGCTCATCGGCCACCGTGTACGGGGAACACAATCCCATCCCCTACGTCGAAAAGATGGAAATCGGCGCCAACAACCCCTACGGCCGGACCAAAGAGCAGATCGAGGACATCCTTTCGGACCTCGGCGCCGCAGATCCCCGCTGGCACATCGCCCTGCTGCGTTACTTCAACCCCGTCGGCGCCCACCCTTCCGGCCGCATCGGCGAGGACCCCCAAGGCATCCCCAACAACCTGGTGCCGTTCATCGCCCAGGTCGCCGTGGGCAGGCGCGACAAACTCATGGTCTTCGGCGGCGACTATGACACGCCGGACGGCACCTGCCTGCGGGACTACATCCATGTGGTCGACCTTGCCGAAGGCCACGTTGCAGCCCTGAAACATGTAGCGGACCGGGCAGGCGTTTTCCGCTGGAACCTGGGGTCAGGCAAGGGTTCTTCCGTGCTGGAGGTGCTGCGCTCTTTCGAAAAGGCCGTGGGCCAGCCCATCCCTTACGAGATCACGGGGCGGCGTCCCGGGGACCTGCCTGCGTTCTGGGCTGATGCCACGTCGGCCCTGGCCGACCTGAGCTGGTCCACTACGAAAACGCTGGACCAGATGTGCGAGGACCACTGGCGCTGGCAGAAGAACAACCCGCAAGGCTACTCCAGCTGACATCCATTGCCGGGACGACGGCGGCCGCCCACCTTGAAGGTGAGCGGCCGCCGTCGTTATTTCCCGGTGTCAGACGACGCCTAACGGGCGGGGTAGGTACGCTCCGGCTCGCCGATGTAGAGCTGGCGCGGACGGCCGATCTTGGTGTTGGGGTCGGAGATCATTTCACGCCACTGGGCGATCCAGCCCGGCAGGCGGCCGATTGCGAAGAGTACGGTGAACATCTTCTCCGGGAAGCCCATGGCCTTGTAGATCAGGCCGGTGTAGAAGTCCACGTTCGGGTAGAGCTTGCGCTGGATGAAATAGTCATCGTTCAGTGCCTTCTCTTCCAGCCGCAGCGCGATCTCCAGGAGCTCGTCGTTGCCGCCGAGCTTGGTGAGGATCTCGTGGGCCGTGGCCTTGACGATCTTGGCGCGCGGATCGTAGTTCTTGTACACGCGGTGTCCGAAGCCCATCAGGCGGACGCCGTCTTCCTTGTTCTTGACCTTCTCCATGTAGTCCTCCGGCTTGGTGCCGTCGGCCTGGATCTGGCGGAGCATCTTGAGCACCGCTTCGTTCGCTCCGCCGTGGGCGGGGCCGAAGAGCGCGTTGATGCCGGCGGACACGGAAGCGAACAGGTTGGCGTTGGAAGAGCCGACCAGACGCACAGTGGAAGTGGAGCAGTTCTGCTCGTGATCCGCATGCAGGATGAGCAGGAGGTCCAGGGCCTTGGCGACCACCGGATCCATTTCGTACTGCTCGGCCGGGAGGCCGAAGCTCAGGCGCAGGAAGTTCTCCACGAGGTTATGGGAGTTGTCCGGGTACAGCATCGGCTGGCCGATGGATTTCTTGTGCGCGTAGGCTGCGATGACCGGCAGCTTTGCCATCAGGCGGATGGTGGAGACTTCCACCTGCTCGGCGTTGAACGGGTCCAGGGAGTCCTGGTAGAACGTGGACAGCGCGGACACCGCCGATGACAGCACAGGCATCGGGTGCGCGTCTCGCGGGAAGCCGCCGAAGAAGCCCTTGAGCTCTTCGTGCAGAAGGGTATGGTGCCGGATCTTCTGGTCGAATTCGTCCAGCTCAGTGGGGCTGGGCAGGTTGCCGTAGATCAGCAGGTAGGAAACCTCAAGGAAGCTGGAGTGCTGCGCCAGCTGCTCGATCGGGTACCCGCGGTAACGCAGGATGCCCGCATCGCCGTCGATGTAGGTAATGGCAGAGGTGGTTGCCGCAGTGTTCATGAAGCCGGGGTCAAAGGTGACTGCGCCCGTCTGCTTCAGCAGCTTGGAAACGTCGTAACCTTCGTTCCCTTCAACAACCTGGATGCGCGGAAGCTTAAGCTCCCCACCTGCGTGAAGCAGGGTTGCGCTGTTGGTCTCAGTCATGGAGTCCCCTTCATGAGGCGTCTGGGCCTCTGTCGAAAGCTTGATCCAACATCCGGTGAGCCGCGCACTGACCCTGTTCGGCACAGGGATCCAACACCCGGGCTGCCTTCTTGTAGAAAGCCACCATTGATAGTCAGTTTAAAAAGTACCGCTCCTTGGCGGGTGTCACTAATCGACGATGTTCAAAAATGCCCTAAACTCCGCCTCTTGTGGCGGGAGTCACACCTTTGTTACGACGCCGGTCCAAGCCGGGACACCGCGGCGTCGATCCGTTCGTCAGTGCCGGTCAGTGCGACCCGCACGAATCCGTCGCCCGCCTCGCCGTAGAACACACCTGGACCCACCACGATTCCACGGTCAGCGAGGCGTCCCACAGTCTCCCAGGTGCCTTCTCCCGCGGTGGACCAAAGGTACAACCCGGCGTCGGACTCCTTGATCTCCAGACCAAAGTGGTTCAGGGCCGGCAGGAGGCGTTCCCTGCGTCCGCGGTACAGGTCCTTCTGGGCCTGCACGTGCGTGTCGTCTCCGAGGGCGACGCGCATTGCTTCCTGGACGGGGTAGGGCACAATCATGCCCGCGTGTTTGCGGCTGTTGACCAGGTTGGCCATGATGGCGGGATCGCCGGCGACAAAGGCTGCCCGGTAACCGGCAAGGTTGGACTGCTTGCTCAGCGAATACACGGCCAGCAGGCCCTCGTGGGAACCCCCGGCGACCCGGGGATCCAGGATGCTGGGTACGGGCTCGCCGCCGCGCTGGACATCCCAGGCGCCCCAGCCGAGCTCGGCGTAGCACTCGTCGGACGCCACAACGGCTCCGAGTTCCCGTGCCTGCTCCACCAGCGACCGCAGCGACTCGACGTCCCTGACGCTGCCCGTGGGGTTGCCGGGCGAGTTCACCCAGACCAGGCGGACCCGGGAGCGGGTGGCCTCGTCGAGTTCGTCGAGGTGATCGGTGGCGACCGAGGTGACGCCGGCAAAGGTCGCGCCGATGTCATACGTAGGATAGGCGGCTTTCGGCCGGACGACGACATCGCCCGGCTTCAACCCGAGGAGCAGGGGAAGCCACGCGACCAGTTCCTTGGAACCCACCGTGGGCATGACGTTCCGGGGATCCACTCCAGGGACTCCGCGCCGGCGTTCGAACCAGGCTGCAATGGCTTTGCGCAACGGGACCGTGCCGTGGACAGTGGGGTATCCGGGAGCGTCAGCGGCCGCCCGGAGCGCGTCCTGGATCAGCTGCGGCGTTGGATCCACGGGCGTGCCAATGGACAGGTTCACGGCTCCGTCCGGATGCTCCGAGGCTTTGGCCAGGTACGGCGCCATGGCCTCCCATGGGTAGTCGGGCAGGCTGAGGCCAAAGCTGTTCACGGCTGCGGTCACCGGGACGTCCGGCTCAGTGGTCTTGGTTCTGCGGCGGGAGGGCGGCGATCAGCGGGTGGTCCTTGCCCGTATTACCGATTTTTGCGGCACCGCCGGGGGAACCCAGATCGTCGAAGAATTCGACGTTGGCCTTGTAGTAGTCGGCCCACTCTTCAGGAGTGTCATCCTCATAGTAGATGGCCTCAACCGGGCACACAGGCTCGCAGGCACCGCAGTCGACGCATTCATCCGGATGGATGTACAGCGAACGCTCACCCTCGTAGATGCAGTCGACGGGGCACTCCTCAATACATGCCTTGTCCTTGACATCCACACACGGCTGCGCGATTACGTACGTCACGTCCCTTGCCTCTCCACGTTGGTTCCGGCGACCGGCCGGCTCTCGCATCCGGCACGTCGTCCGGACTATTGACTTCCGAGCCTATTATCTCCTAGTCCGTTACCGCGAACCTAGCCGGGCCCTTAGTATGAACTGGTGAGTCCCGCCACGCCTTCGCCGCGCAGTTTCCTGGTGTCCGCCGCACCCGGGACCAGGGTGGTGGTCCGGTATCGGATCGACGGCGGCCTCACGGACGCGCTGGGCTACCTCATGGGCACCGGCGACGGCGGCTGCACCGTCCGGACCCGGCAGGCCGACGTCGTGATTCCCCTGGAGCTGGTGGTTGCAGCGAAGGAAGTGCCCCCCGCTCCGGCGCGGCGCCGGCCGCGCGCCTGAGTTTCCCGAAAGGCAACCGCGGGAGGGAAAAGAAACTGCCGGCACGACGGCGGAAAGTCCCGCCTGCCGTACCGGCAGCTTCATGGAGTTTTCGTCCAGATATGGCGAGTCAAACCGACCTCGACAGCCCAGACAAAGACCGGCTGATATGAGTTGAGTTAGTCCTTCACAAACGCCTCCGGAGATGCCAGTACGGGATGTATCAGATTCCGTTGAGGATCTGGCGTTAGTCCGCGGGGTCCTCCTGTCGCCTTCCGGAGGTGGAGGTTATGTCTGTTGATGTTGCTGTGGTGGGAACCTCGGCCGTTGTCGTTGCTGTAGATGTGGGCAAGTCGACGGTCGCATTGTCGGTCACCGGCGCGGACCGCCGGCGGTTGTTGGGTCCGGTGGATTTTGAGATGACCGGACCGGGACTGGAGTCGGTCCTGGCACGTGTGCGTCAGGTGCTGCCCGGAGCCGGGGCCTTGGTCAAGGTGGGGATCGAGGCAGCCGGCCACTATCACCGTCCACTGCTGGCGCCGTCTGCATGGCCTGCGGGGTGGGACATTTTGGAACTGAACCCGGCGCATGTGGCCGAGCAGCGGCGTGTCCAGGGCAGGCGCAGGGTCAAGACCGATGCGATCGATCTTGAGGCGATCACCGAGTTGGTACTTGCCGGGCGCGGGGTCCCGGTGCGGGCCCGGGAGACGGTGGTCGGCGAGCTGGCCGCCTGGTCGGCGCACCGGACCCGGCGGGTCGGTACGCGGACTGCGACGAAGAACCAGCTCTTGGGCCAGCTGGACCGGTGCTTCCCGGGGCTGGGCCTGGTCCTGCCCGATGTGCTGGGGACCAGGGTCGGCAGGCTCGTCGCGGAGCATTTTGCCGATCCGCACCGGCTGGCGGCACTGGGGGCAGGACGGTTCATCCGCTTTGCCGCCTTCCGGGGGCTTCAGGTGCGCCGGCCGATCGCCGAGCGGCTGGTCAGTGCCGCGCGGGATGCCCTGCCGATGCCCGAGGCTGCCGTCGCCAGGGATATTCTCGTAGCTGACCTGGCCTTGCTGTCGGGTCTAGATGCCCAGATCACGGCGGCCGAGATGGCCATGGCCGCGCTGCTGCCCGCGAGTCCTTTTGCCACGCTGACGACGGTCCCCGGTTGGGGAACGGTCCGGGCCGGGAACTACGGTGCCGCCGTCGGCGACCCGCAACGGTGGCCGGGACCGTCCCAGATCTACCGGGCCTCAGGACTGTCCCCGATGCAGTACGAGTCCGCGGGCAGACGCCGGGACGGTTCCATCAGCCGCGAGGGCAGCGTGGCCCTGCGTCGGGCGCTGATCGACCTGGGCATTGGATTGTGGCTCTGCGACGGGCCCAGCCGGGCCCACGCGGCCGCGTTGAAGGAGCGTGGGAAGAACGGCGGCGTCATCGCCTGTGCGATGGCGCACCGCGCCAACCGGATCGCCTACGCTCTGGTGCGTGACCAGGCAGCCTACGATCCCGGGCACTGGGCCTGAGCAGCCCACGGCATTCCGGGATAGCGGCTGCCCGTGCCGCGGACCGGGGAGCGGTCCACGTGGAGCGCCCGCAGCGCAGCGAGGACGAACGACGTTGACAGCGACAAGCCGCGGCACACGATCATGGCGTGCCCGGAAAGCCCACCGGGAAGCCAGCAGTCGCGGAGGAGGTGCCCGGAACCCTTCACAACACGGCTCAGCGGTGGGACGCTGGAACCGACGAAGGGCCGGATCAGACGCCGTACCGGCTATGGCGGACGCTTCATGCGTTACGCCGAATCTAGCTTGGCGCCCGGCCCTTCGCCCCGACAGCAGCCCGAACGACGCCAGATGACCCTGCACGCACAGAGGTCGCATAAGTCAGCGTGGGCGCTACGCCGACACGTCAGGCCCAGCCGCAAACCGCCAAGCCACAGCACAACCCGCCTCCGCGTCACACGGCCGCGGAGACACCACTGCATGCCCCGACGACGCTATTGACAAGACCCATAGCCAGCTAGACCTTGGCGCGGGCGCGGTTGGCCTTGGCACGCTCGTTGGTGTCCAGGATAAGCTTGCGGATGCGGATGGACTCCGGCGTTACCTCAACGCATTCGTCCTCGCGGGCGAACTCGAGCGACTCTTCGAGGGTGAGGTCGCGCGGAGGCGTCAGGTTCTCGAACGTGTCGGAGGAAGCGGCACGCATGTTGGTGAGCTTCTTTTCCTTGGTGATGTTCACATCCATGTCGTCAGCGCGGGAGTTCTCGCCAACGATCATGCCCTCGTATACCTCAGAGGTGGGCCTCACGAAGAAGGAACCGCGTTCCTGGAGGTTGATCATGGCGAACGGGGTCACAACACCGGCGCGGTCGGCGATCATCGAACCGTTGGTGCGGTACTCGATGGGGCCGGCCCACGGTTCGTAGCCCTCGGAGATGGAGGCTGCGATGCCGGCGCCACGGGTATCCGTGAGGAACTTGGTGCGGAAACCGATCAGACCGCGGGCCGGAACGATGAACTCCATCCGGCACCAGCCGGTGCCGTGGTTGGCCATGTTGGTCATGCGCCCCTTGCGGGCTGCCATGAGCTGCGTGACGGCACCGAGATACTCTTCGGGCACGTCGATGGTCTTGGTGACAACCTGCGGCTTTCCAACGGTCAGTTCGAAGCCTTCGCGGCGCATCTGCTCAACGAGGATGGCCAGCGCCAGCTCACCGCGGCCCTGGACTTCCCAGGCGTCCGGGCGCTCGGTCGGGAGAACCCTGATGGAGACGTTACCGATCAGTTCCTTGTCCAGGCGGTCCTTCACCTGGCGCGCCGTGACCTTGGCGCCCTTGACCTTGCCGGCAAGCGGCGAGGTGTTGATACCGATCGTCATGGAGATCGCAGGATCGTCCACGGTGATCAGCGGCAGCGGCTGCGGGTTGTCGGCGTCGGTGAGGGTCTCGCCGATGGTGATCTCCTCGATCCCGGCGACGGCGACGATCTCGCCCGGGCCCGCAGACTCGGTGGGAACGCGGTCCAGCGCCTTGGTGGCCAGGAGCTCGGTGATCTTGACGTTCTTGAGCTCACCGTTGGCGCGGGCCCAGGCGACGGTCTGGCCCTTGCGCAGGGTGCCGTTGTAGATCCGCAGGAGGGCAAGGCGGCCCAGGAACGGGGAGGCGTCAAGGTTGGTGACGTGTGCCTGCAGCACACCGTTGGGGTTGTACGTGGGAGCGGGGATATGCTCGATGATGGTCTGGAACAGCGGTTCCAGGTCCTCATTCTCGGGCGCGGATCCGTTGGCGGGCTGCTCAAGGGAGGCGCGGCCAACCTTGGCGGCGGCATACACGACCGGAACGTTGAGGATCTTGTCCAGGTCCAGGTCGGGAACTTCGTCCGCGAGGTCCGAGGCAAGGCCCAGGAGGAGGTCCATGGATTCGTGGACAACTTCATCGATCCGGGCGTCGGGGCGGTCTGTCTTGTTGACCAGCAGGATGACCGGCAGGTGCGCGGCCAGGGCCTTGCGCAGCACAAAGCGGGTCTGCGGCAACGGGCCTTCGGAAGCATCAACCAGGAGCACAACACCGTCCACCATGGACAGGCCCCGCTCCACCTCGCCACCGAAGTCGGCGTGGCCAGGGGTGTCGATCACGTTGATGGTGATGGTCTCACCCTTGGAGGACGGACCGTTGTAGGCCACGGTGGTGTTCTTGGCCAGGATGGTGATGCCTTTTTCGCGCTCCAGGTCACCGGAATCCATCACCCGGTCTTCGAGGTGGTTGTGCTCGGCAAAGGAGTTGGTCTGCTTGAGCATGGCGTCGACCAGGGTGGTCTTGCCGTGGTCAACGTGGGCCACGATCGCGACGTTGCGCAGGTCACTGCGCGATGCAGTGGCTACCGCGGTGTTGGTGGTGGTTTCAGACATGCGTAATGGCTCGATTCAGTGGTGAAGTCAGCTGTTGTATCGCGACATTTCCAACTGGAACGCACGACGGATCAGTCCCTTTGCACAGGGCACCTTCCCCCATTCTAGCTGGTGAGCCATTTATTGGCCTAAAAACCAGAGATCGTCCCCTTTCCGCCCGGTTCAGCGTTCCCGGGGCGGCACGGACACCGTGAGAAAACTCACTGGATATTCTTGACTTGATAGCCCATCATTGCTGTGGTACATCAAGCAAGCCCGGAGACCACTGATGCGAAAAGCCTCGGCTCTGACCCGCTTTGTTGCATATGGAATCGCCGCCGGCGCCCTCCTGAGCGGCTGCGGGCAGTCCCCAGAACACCCTGCGGCCCCTGCCCAGTCAGGACCAGACGTGCCCGGGAAGTTCGTGGCCCGCGGTGTTGATCCTGCCGGCCTGCCCGCCGGTGCTCTTTACCGCAACCCGGCGAACGGGCGCGACGAAGCAGTGGTGCCGGACATCGGGCACACGGCGCTGCTGATCGGCGATTCCCAGTCCGAACCTATCGATGGCTGGCCGCGTCGCGGCCTGGCGGCAGTGGGCTACAAGGTCTATTTCTGCGGGCTTGGCGGAACCGGCTTCGTTGCGGCAAACGGCAAGACCGGCAACTACATCGACGCCCTGCTGCGTGGCGACTGGAAGCTTCCGTATGGGACTCCCCCGCTCATCGTTATCCAGGGCGGCGGCAACGATGCGTCGCAGGGTGCCACCGACGCACAAATTGTGGCCAACGCAGACCGCCTGATCGCCGCGCTCCAGGACCGCTACCCGGGGACGAGGATGGCAATGATCGGCACGCTGGCACGCGGCGCCAACTACGGCGGTGGGCGACGCAGCCAGGTGGACGCGCTCCTCGGCACGGTCGCGGCACGGCATGGAATTCCGTTTGTGGGTGTGGGCGACTGGCTGACGAAGTATGACCTCGCCAAGGATCTGGCCGACGCAGTGCACATGAACGCTGCAGGGCGCAAATCGCTGGGGACTTTGCTCGAAGCCAGACTGCGGACCTTGCACCTCGAAGCCGGCCCTGACGGATCACCCGTTTACGGGCAAGGCGCATCAGGGCAAGGCGCATCAGGTGGTTAAACGCGGATGGAGCCGGCGTCCTTCCGGACACCGGCTCCATTGGCTGTCCCTGCTGTCAGGTGACTTCCGGTCTTAGGCGACTTCCGGCGGAAGCATCAGGCGCGCCCCCGGGATGGCGTTCAGGAGCGCCTTCGTGTAGTCCTGCTGAGGTGAATCGAAGACATCATCCGTGGACCCGGTCTCAACCAGTTGCCCCTGTTCCATAACGCACACATGGTCGGCAATCTGCCGGACAACTGCAAGGTCATGGGTGATGAAGAGGTAGGTCAG
>DATCNU010000094.1:0-10849 GCA_036565085.1 Arthrobacter sp. | reverse complement strand
GTCGTAGGCGATCTCGGAGGGGTGGACTTCGTGGGCGAAGCGGACGCCGCATTCGTCGAAGACGTCCAGGATGGGGTTCCAGCGGTCGGCGAAGTCCTGGTAGCCGGCGTCGATGACTTTTTCCGGGACGGGCGGGAACATCGCGACGTACTGCCAGATGGAGGAGCCGGTGAAGCCGACGACGGTGGCCACGCCCAGTGCTCTGGCGAGCCGGGCGGTGTGCTTGATTTCCTCGGCGGCGCGCTGGCGGACGCCTTCGGGGTCGCCGTCGCCCCAGACTTTGGCCCCGACGATCGCTTCGTGGCGGAAGTCGATGGGGTCATCGCAGACGGCCTGGCCCTTGAGGTGGTTGGAGATGGCCCAGACCTTGAGGTTGTACTTGTCCAGGACGGCGAGTTTGGATTCGACGTAGCCGGGTTCGTCCCAGCGCCAGGCGTCCAGGTGGTCCCCGGAGACGGCGATCTCGAGGCCGTCGTAGCCCCAGCCGGAGGCCAGACTGGCGACTTCCTCGAAAGGCAGATCGGCCCACTGGCCGGTGAACAGGGTGTACGGGCGGGACATGTCAGGCTCCTTCGGCAGGGGTGGTGGCTGGCCGGGTGGTACTGGCCAGTTGGATGATGGAACTTTTCGCTGCGGCGGACTCTTCGACGGCGGACAGGATGCGTTGGACGGCCAGGCCGTCTTCGAATGACGGCGTGGGCTGGTTTCCGGCGTCGATCGCGAGGAGGAAGTCACGGATTTCGTGGGTGAAGGTGTGTTCCCAGCCGATGGTGTGGCCTTGGGGCCACCAGGCGTTCATGTAGGGGTGTTCGGGTTCGTTGACCAGGATCCGGCGGAAGCCCTGCTCGCGGGCGGGTGCGGTGGCGTCGAGGAAGCCGAGTTCGTTGAGGGTTTCCAGGTCAAAGAGGATTGATCCTTTGTCGCCGTAGATTTCCAGTTTCAGTGAGTTCTTCTGGCCGGTGGCCACCCGGGAGACCTCGACGGAGGCGATGGCGCCGGAGGCCAGGGACAGTGTTGCCCAGGCGGCGTCGTCGACGGTGACTTCCTCCAGGCTGCTGCCGGGGGCGTTTGATCCGGGGCGGTGGGTGGTGAAGGTGTGGGTGCGGCCGGAGACTTCGGTGACGGGGTCGCCGAGCAGGAACAGGACCTGGTCGATGGCGTGGGAGGCGATGTCCCCGAGCGCTCCGGAGCCCGCGGTTTCCTTTTTCAGGCGCCAGGTCATGGGGCTTGTTTCGTCGGCGAGCCAGTCCTGGAGGTAGGCGGCGCGGATGTGCCGGACCGTCCCGAGCCGGCCCTGGCCGATCAGTTCCCGGGCGAGGGCCAGGGCCGGGACCCGGCGGTAGTTGAACCCGACCATGGACTGCACGCCGCGGGTCCGGGCGGCCTGGGCTGCGGCGGTCATGGCTTGGGCTTCGGCCAGGGTGTTGGCGAGCGGCTTTTCCAGCAGCACGTGCTTGCCTGCTGCCAGGGCCGCGGTGGCGATCTCGGCGTGCATCCAGCCGGGGGCGCAGATGTCCACGATATCGATGTCGTCCCGGGCGATGACGGTGCGCCAGTCGGTGGCGGTTTCGGCCCAGCCGTATTTTTGTGCGGCGGCGGCGACGTGTCCGGCGTCCCGGCCGACCAGGACTTTTTGCTCGAACGCCGGTACGTCGAAGAAGCTGGCGACGTTCCGCCACGCGTTCGAGTGGGCCTTGCCCATGAACGCGTAGCCAATCATCGCCACACCCAAGGGTCTGTTGCCTTGGGTGGTAGCGGCTGGCGTGGGAGGTGGCGTGTTCGCCGTCGTCATAGTGGTGCTCCTCAAAAAGGGACGTTGTTTGTGGGCGGTGCTGATGGCAGCTTCCCGGCAGCTACTTCACGGCACCGGCGGAGAGGCCCGCCACGAGATGCTTCTGAACCAGGATGAAGCCGACCAGAACGGGCAGGCTGACGACCACGGAGGCTGCCATGAGCTGGTTCCAGTAAACATCCGATTCACTCGCATAGGATTTGAGCCCGAGTGAGAGCGTTTTGGTGGCCTCATTCGTCAGGACCGAAGCAAAGAGGACCTCACCCCAGGCGGAGATGAAGGAGTACACCGCCACGGCGATGATGCCGGGTTTGGCAACAGGAAGAATCACCCGGATGAGCGCGCCCATGCGGCCCGTGCCGTCGATCATGGAGGCTTCCTCGAGTTCCCTGGGGATGGAAGCGAAGTAGCCGCTCAGCATCCAGATGGCGAACGGGAGGGTGAACGTCATGTAAGTGATGATCAGCCCGGGGTACGACCCCTGCAGCTGGAGCCCGGTGAGGTTCCGAATCTGGGTGAAAATCAGATACAGCGGGAGCAGGAACAGAATGCCCGGGAACATCTGGGTCGACAGGACCGTCAGGCTGAACGCCCGCTTGCCTTTGAACTGCAGCCGCGCGATGGCGTAGGCGGCCAGGACTGCTACCGTCACCGAGCAAAGGGTGGCGCAGACGGTGATGATCAGGCTGTTCTGGAAATATTTGGCCAGCGGGACGGTGGTCCAGATATCCAGGTACGGCGATGCGGTGATTGCGCGGGGGATCCACTGAAACAGGCCCGCGACGTCCTTGAGCGGCTTCAGCGACGTGGACACCACCACGTAGAGCGGGACGGCCACCCAGAGGGACAGGATGGTGAGGACCACATTCCTCAGAATGCGGAAGTTGCGGGTCTCAATCATTGTCGGCCCCCTTGGGCAGCACCATACGGATGTAGAAGGCGGACGCGATGAACAGGGCGATCAGGAGCAGGACGCTCATGGCTCCCCCCAGACCGAAATTCCAGCTGCCGAACGAATTCTGGTATATCAGCGGTGAAACCAGGGTTGCTTCCTTGGGGGAGGACGCGCCGAACAGAACGAAGGGGATATTGAACTGATTGAAGGTCCAAAGGGACATCACCATCAACAGCACGCCGTTGGCCGGACGCACCATGGGCAGCGTAATGGTCCGGAACTGCTGCCAGAGCGACGCGCCGTCGATTGCCGCTGCTTCGTAGACATCGTTGGGGACATTCTGCAGGGCTGCCATCAGCATGAGGAACGCGAAGGGCCACAGTTGCCAGATGTTCACCACAATCATGGCTCCGAAGGAGTTCTGGCCCAGGAGCCAGAAAGGCCGTTCGTCCCCGAACATGTGGAACGTGTCGACGAGGATCTGGTTGACGGCGCCGTCCCGCTGGTTGAACATAAACGCCCAGGCGATAGTGCCGACGTATGCGGGCAGGGCATAGGGGACCAGGAAGAACGTGCGCAGGATGGCGCGGCCCTTGAAATTGGAGGACAGGAATACGGCTCCGGCCATGCCCAGGATCCAGGAGAAGCCAACAACCAGGACCGTGTAGGCAAGTGTGCGCCCGACAGTGCTGAAGAAGGCCTGCCCGATGGTGCTTTCCGGGTTCAGCCCGTTTACGAAGTTCTGAAGGCCAACGAAGGGGGCATTGAGCCAGTTAGTGAGGTTGAGCTGGGTCAGGGAGATGAACGCGATCCAGATGCCCAACAGCATGGGGCCGATGTGGATCAGGATTTCGAGTATGGCGGCCGGAAGGATCAGGCCATACGGGAGGAACGAGCGGCGTGGCTTCCGTGACGGCGGCGCGTTGACTCCTTCCGGCTGTCCGGGCGCGGGACCGGTGGCAGGCTTGCCGCCCTTAGCGGTTGTACTGCTGTCCAAGGCTGAGTGTGACATGTCGACTCCTTTGCCGGGGTGCGGGGCCTCTGAGCGAGCGCCCCGCACCTTCCAGACTTGGTTACTGGGCCGCAGCCATCTGGTTGTTGGCGTCCTTGAGGGCTGCCTGTATGTCTGAGTCGGTGACGGTTCCCGTTGCAGCCTTGGCAAAGAGGTTCTTGATGGCGGTGCCTGTCAGCGTTTCCATCTGACCCTCCTTGGCAATGAGGGGCATGGGCATGGCGTGGTTTGCCAGGGCATCATTCTTGGCCTTGACTTCCGCCGTCTGGAACGCAGCATCTGAGGATGCCCCGGTCACCACGGGCAGCGAGGAGTAGGCCTTGTTCAGGGCCACTTGCTCGGCGTCGCTGGTCAGGAAGCCGGCCAGCTTGATCGCGTTGTCCTTGTTCTTACTGTTCTTGAAGATACTAAGGTTGATCCCGGCCACGTGGCTCTGAGTACCTGCGGCGCCGGCGGCTCCCGCCGACATCATCGGCATGGGGGCAACCCCCCAGTCCTTAAAACCGCGGGCGTCAAAGTTTTTGAGTGGGCTCTGGTCGAACATCATCGCAGCTTTGCCATTAATGAGATTGTCGACCTTCTGGCTTCCCTGGCTGATTTCGGCATCCGACGGCGACATCACTTTGTCGGTCGCCATGAGATCGATGAACTGCTTCACGCCTTCCACCTGTGGACCACTGTCAAAGGTCGGCTTGCCGTCTTTGTCGAAGAGACTCCCGCCGTTCTGCAATCCCCGGATGAAAGCCTGGTGGGAATTTGCCGAAACAGAGGCACCTGCCGCCGTGAACCCCCATTGGTCGGGCTTCCCGTCGCCGTTGGTGTCTTTCGTGAGTTTTTTGGCGTCGGCCACGAATTCGTCCCAGGTTGCCGGTGCCTTCTCGATTCCGGCTTCCTTGAACAGCTTCGTGTTGTAGTACATGTTGTATGCCAGGCCGTAAAGGGGCACCGACGTCGGGGTCTTGCCTTCCGCGCCGCCGGTGGACCAGCTGGTCTTCAGGAAGCGGTCTTTGCCCCCTACTGCCTCCAACAGTTTCCCTTCAACCGGTTCGAACGCTCCCGTTTCCTGCAGCGTCACCGCCCAGGTGTTGCCGATGTTAAGGACATCGGGTCCGTCGCCGCTGGTGACAGCGGTCAGGATGCGGTTGTAAAGATCCGTCCAGCTGATGACCTCCAGATTGACCTTGACTCCTGTCTTTTCCGTAAAGCGGTCAAGGGACGGCTTCAGCTTGGCCGCGGTGTCGTCAAGGCTGTTGCCCTGGTCGGAGGCCCAGTAAGTGATGGTGTCACTGGACGCTTGCGGGCTGCTGCCTCCGCAGGCACTAAGGCTCAGGGCCAAGGATGCGACGGCAGTCAGGGCCGATAGGACCTTCAGGGGATTCTTCATAATTGCTCCGGTTTTCTCGTCGTCGAGCTGGTGCGGGTGTTCGTGTGGTGCATCGGCAGAGTGATACGAGCGGGCGGCCCTTGCCGGGCGTGGGCGCCCGATGTTTTGACCCACGACAGTGGGCCCGCCGTCAGCTAAGCGGACAGCGTCGCTGCAGTGGGGTCCCAATCCTCCGGCAGGGCCGGGACCGGCGCTGCGGAGCTCTGGACGTCGACGAAGGCACGGATGTCGATTGACTCCGCGATGGAAGCCATGGTGTCCAGTACATGGAACGCCAGCTCTCCCTGCGCACGGTGCGGACGTCCTTCACGGATGGCCCGGGCCATTTCCAGGACTCCTGCGCCGCGGCTTGCCGTGGAGCCCACGGAATGGATGGTGGTCCAGTCGTCGGACCCGGTTGCGCAGATCCTGACGTCGCCGTCGAACCTGTTGGGATCAGGGAAGGCGATGGTCGCTTCCGTGCCCGTGATTTCCACGAATCCAGCCCGCTTGAGGGGCGAATCGAAACTGAAGATGCTCTGCGCGGACTCGCCTCCCTCGAACTCCAGAATGGAACTCACATGCGTGGGGACAGTGACAGCGAACTCCTCACCGGCTCTGGGGCCCGAACCGATCACCCGGGTTTCTTTGGACTTCGAACCGAAGGCGGCCACGCGGCGGATGCTGCCGAAGGTCTGCACCAGGGTGGTGAGGTAGTAGGGGCCGATGTCGAAAAGGGGGCCGGCGCCGTCCTGGAACAGGAAAGCCGGATTGGGGTGCCACGACTCCGGTCCCGGGGACTGCATCAGGGTGAGTGCCGTGAGCGGCACGCCGATGTCGCCCCGCTCGATCATCCGGCGGGCTGTCTGCAGGCCGGCGCCCAGAAAGGTGTCCGGCGCGCATCCCAGCCGCAGGCCTGCGGCGTCTGCGGTCTTGAGCAGGGCAAGGCCGCTTTCGCGATCCAGTGAGAAGGGCTTTTCGCTCCACACGTGCTTGCCGGCATTGACGGCCTGGGTCGCGACCTCGACATGCGCCGCCGGGATGGTGAGGTTGATGACAATCTCCACGTCAGGGTTTCCCAGCACCGCGGCCACGCCGCCGTGGGCAGACACTCCGTATTCGGCTGCCCTCGCGGCGGCCGCCTCCTCGAAGAGATCGCCGATTGCCACCACCCTGACGTCGGGGAAGCTGGTGAGATTGTCCAGGTACTCCTTGCTGATGACGCCGGCTCCAATGATGCCGACTCCTACTGGTCCGGTTTTCTTGGCATCGCGGCTCATGCGGACACCTTCCCGGCGATGAGGTACTGATAGCTGTCCCGGACGGCGTCGAACATGTCGCCCTGGAAGTCGTCGAGCTCGATGACGCCGGTTTCGATGGCAGCTGCGGCGGCGAGAACGTCCCAGATGGCCATCTTTCCGTCGCCTACGGCGGTCTGGCTCGACGGGTCTGAGGTCAGCGGGCCGTCCTTGATGTGGATGAACCTGACGCGGTCGCCAAGCCGCGCCAGGAGCTCCGCGGGGTTCTGGCCGCCGACAGCGGCCCAGTAGGTATCGAGTTCCAGCACGACGGCGGGATCAAGGTTGTCGGCCAGGTGCTCCAGGGCGGTCTTGCCGTCGATGACGGACTCGATTTCCCACCAGTGGTTGTGGTAGCCGACGCGGACGCCGTATTTGGCGCCCTTGGCGGCCGCCGCATTGAGCTGCTCCGCGGTTTCCTTGATATCGGCGATGGAGTTCCAGCGCTCGATGGGGACGTGCGGGTCAATGACAGTGCCAATGCCGAGCTCCCGGGCGGCGGCGAAGATTTCGTCCTGGTCTTCCCGGAGCAGCGGTGCGTGCCCGGAGGGTGCGGTGAGGTTGTTGGCTGCCAGGGCCTGCTTCAGTTCAGCGGCTTTGGCGACGAAACGGTACGGCTCAACCATGGTGAAGCCGATTTCTGCCAGTCGCTGGATGGTTCCAGCGAGATCCTCTTCAAGGGCCTTGCGGACCGTGTAGAGCTGGATCGAGTATGACACTGTCTCTCCTCGTCGTTGGGGATTGCGGGCGGCTGCGGTGTGGAATGAATCTCAGGTAAGTGACGCGGCTCACCCCCAAAGCTAGAGTTACTTTTGCCGAGCGTCAAGCAAAAGTTGGAAACTGGTCGCCAAGCTTCTTCTGGCGTGACATGCAGAAGCCAGCTGTGCTATCTCTTGTTCATGAGCTTCACTCCTGGATCCGACGCGGTTGGCCCTGACAACGGCGGCAGCCTCGCGCGGGCCGGGGACCTGTTCCAGCTCCTGCGGGACGGCAGGGCCAGGACCCGCGCCGAACTGGCCCTGACAACGGGCCTGGCGCGCTCCACCGTGGCCTCCAGGATCGATGCCCTGATTCACTCCGGGCTGGTGGGGCCCGCCGGTGAGGCGAATTCCAGCGGCGGCAGGCCGCCGTCGCGCTTTGCCTTCAACCCGGCGGCGCGTGCAGTGCTGGCCGTCGATGTCGGTGCCACCCACGTCATCGTTGCTGTCACCGACCTCAGCGGACGGGTCCAGGGCGAACGGCGCCTTGCCCAGGATGTCGCCGAAGGCCCGGAAACCGTGCTGGACAGGGTGGTTGAGGAAGGCCTTTCGCTCCTCGCACAGGCAGGCAGGACCGTCAATGACCTGGCGGGAGTGGGCATCGGACTGCCCGGACCGGTCGAGCACGCCACCGGCAGGCCCGTGAAGCCCCCCATCATGCCGGGCTGGGACGGGTTCGACGTCGTCCGTTACGTCCAGCGTTCCCTGCCGGTGACAGTCCTGGTGGACAACGACGTGAACATCATGGCACTGGGGGAGCGCACAGCCCATTGGCCGGAGCACGACAACTTCCTGTTCATCAAGGTAGCCACCGGCATTGGCGCCGGAATCATCAGCAGCGGGCAACTGCAGCGCGGCGCCAACGGCACAGCCGGGGACCTTGGCCACGTCCGCGTCCCGCGCGGCGACGACGTGATGTGCCGCTGCGGCAACTATGGCTGCCTGGAAGCGCTGGCCTCGGGACCGGCAGTGGCCGCGGAACTGAGCCGGCAGGGCATTCCGGCGGTCAAGGGCAGCGACGTGCTCCGCCTGGTGGGCGAGGGCAACCTGCCCGCCATCCAGGCCCTCCGCCAGGCAGGGCGGGACGTGGGGGATGTCCTGGCCACTGTGGTAAACCTGCTCAACCCCTCCGTCATCGTCATCGGCGGAAGCCTGGGCCAGGCCGGCGAACATCTCATGGCCGGTGTCCGCGAAGTGGTCTACCGTCGCTCCCTGCCGCTGGCCACGACCCACCTGCGGATCGCGCCGTCGGTGGCCGGGGACCAGGCTGCAATTTTTGGCGCAAGCCAAATGGTCACGCAATATGTTCTGTCGCCGTCGGTGATCGAGGCCACGCTGCAGGCGACCGGCTAGGGCGCTTACTTGGAAGCAGGCCTACCCGGCAATGACGCGGACCGGAGAGCCCGCCAGCCACGCCTTGACGTCCTCGAACGCCCCGCCGTAGAACTGCCGGTAGCTCTCCCGCGTGACGTAGCCCAGATGCGGTGACAGCACCGTGTTGGGAACGGCGAGGAGCGGGTGCCCGGCGGTCAGGGGTTCCTTGTCGAAAACGTCCAGGGCGGCGCCGCCGATCCAGCCCTCGGTCAGGGCACGGACCAGGGCATCCTGATCGACCAGCGGACCGCGGGCCGTGTTCACCAGGATGCCTTCAGGCCCCAGCAGCCGGAGCTCCTGCTCGCCGACAACGCCTTGGGAACGCGGGGAAAGCCTCAGATGCAGGGTGGCAACGTCGGAGTTCCTAAAGAGTTCTTCCTTGCCGACCTTCCGCACCCCCGCATCGGCGGCTGCTTCGTCGGTCAGGTTCTCGCTCCAGGCCAGCACCTCCATCCCGAACGCCTGGCCATAGGCGGCGACCCTGCGGCCGATCTTGCCCAGCCCCACGACGCCAAGGGTCTTGCCGGCGAGTTCAAACCCCACCGTGGTCTGCCAGGTGCCGGCACGCAACGAATTCTCCTCGACGGGAAGGTTCCGCGCGATGGCCAGCAAAAGGGCCCACGTCAGTTCCGGAGCCGCAGCCGGCGACCCTGGTGTGCCGCAAACCGTGACGCCCTGCTCCGCCGCCGCGGCCACGTCGATGGAGGCATTCGCCATGCCGGTGGTCACCAGCAGCTTGAGGCCGGGCAGCCTTTCCAGAACGGACCGGGGAAAAGGAGTCCGCTCACGCATCGCAACGACGACATGGACCCCGGCCAGTGCGGCCACGAGCGCATCCTGGGAGGCAAACGGTTCCCTGAAGACGGTAACGGACACGCCGTCCTGCTCCAGGGCGGCCCAGTCGGCGAATCCGTTGGCTACGTCCTGGTAGTCGTCAAGGATGGCGAGCCGGTGCTGCATGCGTGTTCCTTTGTCCGGTTTGCTGGGTGGTCTGTGGCGTGGCTTTATCGTAAGGCAGAGCGCCGTGATCCCGTCCGCCGGAGGTCAGCGCGGGCATGTCCGTGATGGAATGGAGGCGATGAAATCATTTTTAAAGCCCACCGATGCGTCATGAGCGGACGGCTCCTCGCCAGGATCCCGAACGGCTGGATCCTGCTCGCCTGCATCGGCCTCCTGGCGCTCAACCTCCGCGGCCCCTTTGTGGCGGTCGCCCCTGTGGTTCCCATCATGCAGGCGGATCTGGGTTTCTCGCCCGTCATGCTCGGACTGCTGACCAGTATCCCCGTGCTGTGTTTCTCCCTGGCCGCTCCGCTTGCATCCCTGGCTGCCAGGAAATTCGGGGCCGAGTTTGCCGTGACCCTCACCATCCTTGGTGTATTGGCCGGGGTCATTCTCCGTTCGGCTGGCGGACCGCTGGTGGTGGTGCTGGGAACCGTGCTGATCGGGCTTGCCATCACCATCGGGAACATCGCGGTGCCATTGATTATCAGGCGCGATTTTTCGCCCCTGCGGCAGGGGACGGCTATGGGTATTTACACGGCGGCACTGAACATCGGATCCTTCGTGACGTCCGTGGTCACGGCACCGCTGGCCGAACTCGCCGGCTGGCGTGCGGCCCTCGCCTCGGTGGGACTCCTGGCCGTTGTGGCCATCGTGTTCTGGACGGTCGCCGTCGGGCCCCGCAGCGCGTTCGTGCCATCCGGAGCGGAGGTGCAGGGCGGCCAGGACCATCCGGCAGTCAAGGGCTCCGGCTGGATTACGGCAGGCCTGACCGCAGGTTTTGCCGGGCAGGCCTGCTCGTACTATGCCGTGACGGCCTGGCTGCCGAGCTACCTCAATGACGAACTGGGCATGTCTGTATCCGCTGCCGGTGCGGGGTCGTCCATCTTCCAGATCCTCGCGATCGTTGGCGGCCTGGGCGTGCCCTTCGCTGCCAAGTATTTCAGTACGACGACGACGGCCGTCGCCTTGGGCCTGTTGTGGACGGCCGTGCCGGCCGGGCTGCTGCTGGCACCGGAGCTGTGGTGGCTGTGGTCCGCGTGCGGCGGGGTTGGCCAGGGCGGAGGCATCACGCTGATCTTCATTGCCATCATCAAGCTGGCACGGAACCAGGCCGCCGCGGGCCGGATGTCCGCTACCGTGCAGGGCGTCGGTTATTGCTTTGCGGCCGCTGCGCCGCCCCTCATCGGATTCGTGCACGACGTCACGGGGTCCTGGACTCCGGCATTGCTGGTGGTTCTGGCTTCGGTGCTGACGTTCTTCATCTGCACCACCGTCTCTGTGCGGCTGGTGCCGAAAGGCCGCTGACACGTCCACACCACAGCGCGAACAGGCAGCTAATGCCCTCAAACCTCGGT
>DATCNU010000093.1:0-3323 GCA_036565085.1 Arthrobacter sp. | reverse complement strand
TGGTGTCCCGCCGCAGCTAGGCTGAACCCCGAAATCCCCGGAAACTAGCGGTTTCGTCCAACTGTAGTGAAACGAACTTGCTGCAGTTGTCTCACTACAGTGGGGCCAAACCTTCGAATCCAGCCTGAGATTGGACCTGCACCACATATCGCATTCCTGGGGGCGCCGGTGTCCCGCAGGGGACCCCTCTACGCGACACTCCGCTCACTTTGAATAGGTACGCGTCACGAAACCTTGGGAGCTGGAACACTGAGTCCATGGAATTGCCTGTTGCCGATGACCATAAATTTCTGGATCAGCCGAGTATTCGTGGGATCGCGCGCACCTTCGTTGAAGAGAAGCACCCTGGGGCGTCCGCTTCCATTCTTGGTGGCAGCGCCGCTTCCGGGACGGCAACCTCGACATCGGATCTCGACATCGCCGTACTCTATCCGGACGGCCACGCCAACTTCGCTGAGACAACCAGTTTTCGGGGTTGGATGGTAGAGACCTTCGTCCACACACCCGAGAGTCTTCAGTTCTGGTACCAGAAGGAAGCCGAGGAGCGCCGTCCGATAATAGCTGAGCTGTGTGCCAGCGGGATCCTACTGACCGACGATGGCAGCGGCGACGCATGGCAATCCGGCGCCCGGTCACAGATGGCCCAAGGGCCCAGGCCACTAACAGGTCCAGAACGGGACTCCCGCCGCTACAGCCTCAGCGCTCTTATTGACGATCTCTCCGGGAGTAAGTCAGAAGCGGAAGCCTTCATGCTGAGCGCAGACATCTTTCACGATGCTGCCGATCTGCTGCTGCTCGAGACAGGCGGTTGGCTCGGCGGCGGCAAATGGGTCATCCGCCGTCTGGCACAAAGCGACCATGTAGTCGCCACTCGCCTACGGACCTGGGCTGCAGACCCCCAACGCGATCCAGGGTCTCTCATTGTTCTGGCACACGAAGTACTCGACATCTCAGGCGGCTATATCCAAGAGGGCTTTGTTCGCGGCAGGGTGAACGGAACGGCATAAGTCAGGGCCTCCCGCTTCCTTGTCGCGGGCGGGGCCGTTCCGGGAGCGCAGAGGACACGCAAGGCTCTTCCCTTGCCCGCTCCACGGACACCCATCGGGGCCCTGCTCTCTCAACGAGACTCGCTGCAATCGGCGTCAAACCCCATACAGCCCGCGTCGCGGCGGTGATTGAGGGCCTCCTCATCGGGGTAGCCGTTCCACTCCGCATGCACTCACGGGACTGCGCGGCTACCGCGTGGTACGCCCGGTAATCAGCCGCCAGGGTTGCGGCTGGACTGTGGGGTTGCCTGTGATGACGGCTTCGGCGCAGGCGGCTCCCTGCCCGCGGAGGTCCTGCTCTATGGTGGTGAGCCGGCAGTCCTGCGCGGTGTCGGAGGCATCCCACCCGGTCACGGCAAGACCGGCGGGAATCGGGATGCCGGCTTGCGCCGCAGCGTCGAGGACTCCTCGAGCCTGCTCATCACTCATCGTGAGGATCACATCCGGTCGGTCGCCGCTGCCTAATAGCCTTCCGGCGGCCCGTGCCGACTCGGCGGCGCTGTTGGTCGAACACGCCGCAACGGGGATCTGGTTCCAGTGGAATCCTGCGGCGGTGATGGCGTCTTGGAATCCCAGCAGCCGGTTCCGGGTGACGGGGAAGGTGGCTGCTGCAGGGTCCGGCCCAAGAACGAGCGTTTCGACCCGGGCCTTGGAAAAAGGAAAGCTCACGATCGCCGGGCTCCTGCTCTGACGCAGTCCGGCCTCGGCGACGGCCCGTGCCGCTGCCCGGTCCTCGATGCCCACCAGGCCGAACTGGTTCCTCTGCGGGCCGCCGTGGATGGTGACCGGCCGCCCCGTCACCGCCAGGGCGTCAAGGACCGGATCATCCTCCGTAGTCGTCCACACCACGAAGCCGTCCACGGCTGCGGCTCGGATGCGCTGTGCGTCCTCAGCCGAACCGTTTGTGGGAAGAATGGTCATGGCCAGCCCGTGCCCGGCGCACACATCCGCTATCCCGGCAAGGAACTGCGTCGCCTGGGGATCATCGAAGGCGTAGGGCAGGCTTTCTCCCAGAACCACTCCGAGCGCACCACTGGTTCCCCTGCGCAGGGACCGGGCGCTGGGATCCGGTCCGGGGTACCCCAGCACCTGCGCCGCGGTCAAAACTTTCTCCCGGGACGCAGCGGACACGCGCGAGGGAGTGCTGTAGGTGTAGGAGGCGGTCATCACGGAAACCCCAGCCGCGCGTGCCACCTCGCTGAGAGTGATCCGGGAGCCCGAAGAGGAAGATGACATAAACCCAGCATACTTGTGTATCGTTACACAGATGATCCGCCTACCAGTGTTTCCCGCCCGCAGTCCATCCCTGGCGTCCTACGCGTCGTTCGCGGCGTTCGGAATCTTTTGGGGCACCTGGGGCGCGTCGGTTCCGGGCTTCAGGTCCCAGGCAGGTATCTCCGATGGCCAGCTGGGGACGGCCCTGTTGTTCATTGGTGCCGGTGCTCTGCCGGCCATGCTGCTGACCGGCCGGGTAATTGACCGGCTCGGGGTCCGCTTCACGGCGGCGGTGGCCCTTACGGGTCAGGGAGTCTCGGGGCTGATCATCGCATTGGGCGCGACGGACTTCACCAGCCTGTGTCTTGGCCTGCTGCTTGTGGGTGCGGCCAGCGGAACGGCCGACGTCGCGATCAACGCGGCGGCGGGGTCTGCGGAGCAGGCGGCGGCCAGACCGGTAATCACGCGCTCCCACGGCATGTTTTCCGCCTTCGTGGTCATCTCCAGCCTTGGCACCGGCCTGTCAGCGTCACTTGGCACCACCATCGTATTCTCCTTCGTTGTGGTCGTTGCCGCGTCGGTCATTGTCGGTCTGTTTCTCATGCGCGCCCTTCCTCCCGGGACTCCGTCAGGTGCCCCGCCCGGGGTGCGGGAAGAGGGAGCTGAAGCGCGGGACCGACGCGGCAGCGCCGGATCGGAGGTGCCGGTGCTGGCGGTCCTCCTCCTTGGAACTCTCGGGGCTCTGGCCTTCGCCGGCGAAAACGCCCACCAGAGCTGGTCCGCCGTGTTCTTTGGAGACGAGCTGGGCGCCGGTCCCGGGTTGAGTTCCACCGCCCCTGCGGTGTTCGCCGCCGTGGTCGCCATCACCCGTTTCAGCGCCGGAGCCCTGAAACCATCCCAGGCCAGGGGCACACTGATCGTTGGGGCGGCCGCTGCCGGTCTCGGCGCGGCGATCCTGGCCGCTGCGCCAACGGTCATCGTCGCCTGGATCGGACTGGCGGTCGCCGCCGCCGGCACCGCGGTCCTGTATCCGACCCTGTTGGGAATGCTATCCCGCTCCAC
>DATCNU010000092.1:0-60162 GCA_036565085.1 Arthrobacter sp. | reverse complement strand
CCGAGTGCACGCGAGAGGCGTGCTGTACGGCGAGCACGAGTGTTGTTAGCCACTTGTGTCCTTCCAATATCTGCGGTGTGTCAGTGTTACTGGCCTCCACGATGGAGAGCATCGGCCAACCGCTGCCTTTTGCTACTGGGCGCCGGGCGACAGCCCACCAAAAAATCACCACAGCATGAAATGCTGAATATCAGTGGATTGTGCGTCCGTGCCTTGCCAGACAACGAACAACCTTAGCAGTATTCCCCTGCTTTTCCCTACTTTCCCCTACAGTCCCACTGCGCTGCGGTGCATCCGGACGGGGTATCAGTTGCCGCGGATGATCTTCCGCAGCCGCTCCAGCCGGACGGCGATGTCCCTCTCCGCACCGTTGGCGGTGGGCTCGTAGTAGTCCTTGCCCACGAGGTCGTCGGGCGGATATTGCTGGGTCGCCACGGAGTGCGGCGCATCGTGGGCGTACTTGTAGCCGAGCCCGTGGCCCAGTTGCTTCGATCCGGGGTAGTGGGCATCGCGCAGGTGGGCCGGGATTCCGTTGCCCAGCCCGGCACGGACGTCCGCAACTGCCTTGTTCAGTCCCATGTAGGCGGCGTTGGACTTCGGCGCAGTGGCCAGATGCACCACAGCTTCGGCCAGGACGATCCGGCCTTCGGGCATACCGATCAGCTGCACTGCCTGGGCGGCGGCTACGGCTGTCTGCAGGGCGGTGGGGTCCGCCATGCCGACATCTTCGGCTGCGGAAATCACGATGCGGCGGGCGATGAAGCGCGGGTCCTCCCCCGCCTCGAGCATTCGGGCCAGGTAATGCAGGGATGCATCGACGTCGGAGCCGCGGACGGACTTGATGAAGGCACTGGCCACGTCGTAGTGCTGGTCGCCGGCCCGGTCGTAGCGGACGGCGGCCACATCGAGCGCGCGCTCGGTGTGCCTCAGTTCAATGGTCACCGGGCTGTCGTCCCCGCCGGCGGCATCATCCGCGTCACCGAACGCCACCCCGGCGGCGGCTTCAAGGGCCGTCAGCGCACGCCGGGCGTCCCCGCCGGAGAGCCGCACCAGGTGGGCCAGCGCCTCCGGGCTGAGTTCCACCCTGCCGTTCAGTCCCCGGGGATCCGTCACCGCACGCCGGACCAGTCCTTCGACGTCTTCGTCGGTGAGCGGCTTCAGCGTCAGCAGCAGGGACCGGGACAGGAGTGGTGAGACGACGGAAAACGACGGATTTTCGGTGGTGGCTGCCACCAGGACCACCCAACGGTTCTCCACTCCCGGCAGAAGCGCATCCTGCTGGGCCTTGTTGAAGCGGTGGATTTCGTCCAGGAACAGCACAGTGGTGGTTTTGTACAGGTCCCGGGCGGTCAAAGCTTCGTCCATGACCCGCCGAACGTCCCTGACGCCTGCGGTGATCGCGGACAGCTCCACGAATTTCCGGCCCGGTCCCCTGGCGATCACGTGCGCCAGCGTGGTCTTCCCTGTTCCGGGAGGACCCCAGAGGATCACCGACGCCGGGCCCGCGGGTCCGGCTGCCGCACTGCCGGCGGCGAGCTGACGCAGCGGCGAACCCTGTCCGAGCAGGTGCTGCTGTCCGACCACGTCATCCAGGGTGCGTGGCCGCATTCGAACGGCCAGCGGGCTGCGGGGGGACGCGTTGCCGCCCGCGCCGGTTCCCGCGGCGGCTGGCGCACCGCTGTCGCCGTCGTCGTCGTTGCCGGGCCCTTGGCCGAAGAGATCATCCACATAGATAGGCTACTCATAGTTCACCGCTTCGTTCCGCCAGTCTTCCACCAGCCAAAAGGGGTCCCCCATGACAGCACGCGCCACGGACGGCGCGGGCCGCCCGGGTTCCGCCAGGACCGCATTTGTGCAGGGCGTCCGCCTCGCCGGCTGGGCTGAGCGCTTCAGCGCCGCCCACGGCGGCTTCCGGCTCAGCGACGACGACGACGGCGTGCGGCTCCTGGCATCTGATGGCGCGTCGGCCCTGCTTCAGCCGCCCTGGCCCGCTGACGGCCGGCCGGGGCGGGGGGCCGGTCCGTTGGAACGGCTTGCGTCCATTGCGTCCCAGCCGCGCCGGCTCAGTCTTCTCCTGGTCCGGCGCGGAGGGTACGGGATCGCTGTGGCCAGCGAAGGAGTCATCTACGCGTCCAAAGCGGGAAGCAGGTACGTGCAGTCCAGGACGGCTGCCGGAGGACAGTCTCAGCAACTGGTGCAGGCTGTCGCCATCCAGGCCCGGCAGGTGTTCAGCGGCCAGTCCTTCGAATACGTCGTCCCAGGCGGGGACCGCACGTTGGTTGACCTGGTGCTGGAAGAACCCGTCCTGAAGGACTACGCGCGACTGCCCCGGCTCGCCTACCTCGACGTGCCCGATCCCCGCTCCGCAGTCCTGAAGAAGGCAGCAGCGGATGCCTGTGCGGTCCGGATTCAGGTCACGGACCGGCAGGCGTAGTTATCCAACCTCTCGCAGCAGCGGGGGTTGGAGTGTTAGCACCCGGTCAGATGCCGCTTGGGCCGCTCCTGCCGGTAGAGGTAGCGGCCGGCCTCCCGGAAACCTGCCTGCGTGTAGAGTTCCCGGGCCCCGCGGTTCGCGGCGGTGACCAGCAGCCAGTAGCCGTCCAGGCGCTGCCCCGCACCGGCCTGGAGCAAGGCCCGGAGAACCCGCGTGGCGAAGCCCCGGCGCCGCGCGTCCTCACGGGTAGCCATGCAGTACAGCCCGCCCCAATCGCCGTTCCGGCCCGGTTGGCCGTTTCCGCCTGGCCTGCCCGGAGGAATGGCAAGGCGTCCGACGGCGGCGGGGACGCCGTCGTCGTCCCTCACCAGGGCGTACAGCGACGGGCAGCCCTCAAGGATTCCGCGGGCGGTGGCAAGGGAATCCTCGCCGCCGCGGCCGTCAACGCTCCACCAAAGATGAAGCCATTCCGCGGAAGGCCCGCCTGAGAGTTCGACGCCGGCATGTTCGACGGCGGCGTGTTCGACGGCGGGATGTTCTACGGCGGGACCGCGTACCAGGGCCAGGGTTTCGGACTGCCGGGTGAAGCCTTCCGCGTCCAGGAAGGCATTCAGGTCCGCGTTCCGGGCATTGTCAAAGACCTGGAAGATTACCGGCAGCCGACGGCTCCGGTACCAGGCCCGTGCCTCCCGAAGCAGGGCGGCCCTTTCATGCGGGCCTTGGCCGTGCTCGGGGCGCGGCCAGATCGAGTTGGCCCTCTGGGTCACGCCGTCTGCGGCACGCAGGACCCACCCGCCTGCTTCGTCCCGGTCGGGGGCGGGCCAGGCGGCGTCCATGACGCTTTCAAGGTCCGGCAGTGCGGCGTCCGCCATGGTGCTCCATCCTTCGTCAACGGCCGCGAGCTTCGTCAACGGCCACGAGGCTCCCCGGTGATGCGGGGAGCCTCGTGTTCGTGTCCGCCTTTTGCCTATTTGGCTTCAGGTTCCGCCTTCTTGGCCTGTTCCGGTTTCGTTTGGGGCTTGAAGTCCACTCCGGCTTCCTTGCGCTGCTGCGGCGTGATGGGCGCCGGGGCCTGTGTCAGCGGGTCGTAGCCGTTGCCGGTCTTCGGGAACGCAATGACGTCGCGGATGGACTCAACACCTGCCAGGAGTGCCACGACACGGTCCCAGCCGAAGGCGATGCCGCCGTGCGGCGGGGCGCCGTACTTGAAGCCCTCCAGCAGGAACCCGAACTTGGTCTGGGCATCTTCCCGGTCCAGGCCCATCAGTTCGAAGACCCGTTCCTGGACGTCGCGTTCGTGGATACGGATGGAACCGCCGCCGATTTCGTTGCCGTTGCAGACGATGTCATAAGCGTAGGAGAGGGCCGATTCCGGATCCTTGTCGAACGTGGCCAGGAACTCGGGCTTGGGCGAGGTGAAGGCGTGGTGCACGGCGGTCCACTTGCCGCCGCCCACTGCGACGTCGCCGGAAGCCACGGCCGCCGCCGCCGGTTCGAACATCGGGGCGTCCACTACCCAGCAGAAAGCCCAGGCTTTGGGATCGATGAGGCCGGTGCGGTGGCCGATCTCCACGCGGGCAGCGCCCAGGAGGGCGCGCGCCGCGGACTTCTCGCCTGCGGCGAAGAAGATGCAGTCACCCGGTTTGGCGCCCACCGCATCGGCGAGGCCGGCCCGCTCAGCATCGGTCAGGTTCTTGGCTACCGGACCGGCCAGTTCACCGTCTTCCTTGTAAAGGACGTACGCCAGTCCTTTGTGGCCGCGCTGCTTGGCGAACTCCTGCCAGCCGTCCAGGGTGCGGCGCGGCTGGGAGGCTCCGCCGGGCATCACGACGGCACCGACGTACGGTGCCTTGAAGACGCCAAAGTCCGTGTCCTTGAAGAATTCAATGAGCTCGGTCAGCTCCACACCGAAACGCAGGTCCGGCTTGTCTGACCCGTACCGCGCCATGGCGTCCGCATAGGTGATCCGCTGGATGGGCGTGGGGATCTCGACATCAATCAGCTTCCACACAGCCTTGACGACGTTTTCGCCCAGGGCGATGATGTCGTCCTGGTCCACGAAGCTGGCCTCGATGTCCAGCTGCGTGAATTCCGGCTGGCGGTCAGCGCGGAAGTCCTCATCGCGGTAGCAGCGGGCGATCTGGTAGTACTTCTCGAAGCCGCCTACCTGCAGGAGTTGCTTGAAGAGCTGCGGCGACTGCGGCAGCGCGTACCAGGAACCCGGGGCAAGGCGTGCGGGCACCACGAAGTCCCGGGCGCCCTCCGGCGTCGAACGTGTCAGGGTGGGGGTTTCGATCTCCACGTAGCCCTCCTGGTGCAGGAGTTCCCGTGCCACCCGGTTGGCTTCGGAGCGCAGCTTCAGATTGCGGCTGGGGCCCGGCCGGCGGAGGTCAAGGTAGCGGTGCTTCAGGCGTGCTTCCTCGCCCACTTCGACGTGTTCGTCAATCTGGAACGGCAGCGGTTCGGAGGTGTTCAGAATGACCACCTTGTCCGCCATGACCTCAATCTCGCCGGTGGCCAATGCAGGGTTCTCGTTGCCCCCGGGGCGCCTGGAGACGGTGCCGGTGACCTGCAGGACATACTCGTTGCGCAGACCGTGGAAGACCTCTTCCTCACGGACCACAACCTGGGCCACGCCCGACGCATCGCGCAGATCCACGAATGCGACACCACCGTGATCACGTCGGCGGCCCACCCAGCCAGCCAGGGTTACGGTTTGTCCAATGTGCTCGGAACGAAGGGATCCGAGGTCATGTGTGCGCAGCACAGCACGCCTTTCTGAAGGAGACAGCAGGAAAACAGAGTGAAATTGAATAGGATCGTTCAGGGAACGATCCCGTCTGAGTTTACCCGTTGGAAAGAGACTGTCTCCGCCATGAGCCCGCATCAGCAACTTCAACGGCGGCTGGGCGTATTCGACGCCACGTCCATCGGTCTCGGCTCCATGCTGGGCGCGGGCGTCTTCGTCGTCTTCGCCCCGGCCTCGGCCCTGGCGGGGAATTTCCTGGTCCTGTCCGTCGTCATCGCAGGCGCAGTCGCCTACTGCAATGCCGTCGCTTCGGCCGAGCTTGCTGCCAGGTATCCGGCCAGCGGCGGCACCTATGTCTACGGCCGGGAACGGCTCGGTGAATGGCCCGGCTTCCTGGCGGGCTGGGGGTTTGTCACCGGCAAGACGGCATCGTGTGCGGCCATGGCCCTGACCTTCGGATACTACGTGGCGCCGGGCTTCGCCGTCCCGGTGGCGGTGGCCGCCGTGGTGGCCCTGACAGCCGTCAACCTGCTGGGCATCACCCGCACGGCGTTGCTGACCCGGATCCTGCTGTGCGCCGTGCTTGCCACCCTGATGTTTGTTGCGGCCGCCGCCATTGTGGGGCCGCACCCCGAAGGTCCGGCCGTTGGGCTCCAGGCGGGCAGCGCCGGCGGCGTGCTGCCCGCCGCGGGCCTGATCTTCTTCGCGTTCGCCGGCTACGCACGCATTGCCACGCTGGGCGAGGAGGTCAAGGACCCGGCCAGGACCATCCCGCGTGCCATCCTCGCCGCCCTCGCCGCCGCTTTCGGAATCTACCTGGCGATGGCGCTCCTGCTGCTCAACCACCTGCCTGACGGCCAGCTGGCCGCGACGAGCGCTCCTTTGCTTGATGCGGTTGTCCACTCGCGGCTGAACGCCGGCGCTCCCCTGGTTCAGGCCGGCGCGGCCGCAGCGTGCCTGGGCGCCCTCCTGGCGCTCATCACGGGCGTGGGCCGGACTGCCCTGGCGATGGCCCGGGAACGGGACCTGCCCGGCGCGCTGGCACGGGTGGGAGGCGGGCACACTGTTCCGTTCGTGGCGGAACTGGCCGTGGCCGCCGCCGTCATCGTGTTGCTGCTGACTACGGACGTTATGACTGTGGTGGGCTTCTCCAGCTTCGGAGTCCTGATCTATTACGCGGTGGCCAACGCCGCGGCTTTCACCCTTCCCCAACATCCCGGCCACGCACCCAGGTGGCTGAACGTTGTGGGGTTCTTCAGCTGCCTCCTCCTGGCGTTCACGTTGCCGCCGGCTTCGGTGCTGGGCATGGCAGCGGTCCTGGCGGCCGGAGCCGCCGGGCGGTACCTGGTGCTAAGGGTGCGGCGCTAGCGGCCATGGCCGCTCCTGTTGCGTCAGGCCGGCTGTGGCGCTGCCGTTTTCACCTGGACGGAAAGGTCTTCCGACGGCGGCGTCCACCGTGCGGGATCGGCGTCGGTCTGTTCTCCGGACCGGATGTCCTTGACCTGGTGATTGCCGGCGTCGTCCGTGAACCAGACGAAAGGAATTCCCCGGCGGTCCGCGAACTTGATCTGCTTGCCGAATTTCTCGGCCTTTACCGCCACCTCGGTCGCGATTCCTCGGCTGCGGAGCTGCGCCGCGATGTCCTGCGCCGCCCCCCAGCTGTCGTCGTTGGTGAGGGCAACCAGGACCGCCGTCGGCACCGACCGGGAGGCCTTGGCCAGGTCCTGGCTCAGGATCCTGGATACCAGCCGCGTGACCCCGATCGACAGCCCAACGCCGGGGAACTTCCGGCTGCCCTTGGAGGCGAGGGCGTCATAGCGGCCGCCGGAACAGATCGAACCCAGTTGCTCGTGGCCGACCAGCACGGTCTCAACCACTGTGCCGGTGTAATAATCCAGGCCACGGGCAATGCTGAGGTCGGCAACAACCTTGCCCGGAGCGCGCTGCACCGCTGCCTCGATGACCTGTTCGAGTTCGCTCAGGCCCTCTTCGAGCAGCTCGTTGCTGACACCGAGGGCGCGGACCTGTGCCACGAATGAGGTGTCTTCCGTGCGGATCCCTGCCAGATTCAGCGCCGCCTGGGCCTGCTCACCTGTGGCGCCCAACTCGGTCTTCAGGAGCTCAGCGACCTTGGCGGGACCGATCTTTTCCAGCTTGTCGATGCTCCGCAGCACCCCGGCAGTGTCATCAAGGCCGATGCCGCGGTAGAAGCCTTCGGCAAGTTTCCGGTTGTTGATCCGCAGCCTGAAGTCCGGGATGGGCAGGGCACTGAGAGCCTCGGCAATGACCAGGGCAATCTCCACGTCGTAGCGGAAGGGCAGCTCACCGTCGCCTACCACGTCGATGTCCGCCTGGGTGAATTCACGCGCGCGGCCCTCCTGGGGACGTTCGCCGCGCCACACCTTCTGGATCTGGTAGCGCCGGAACGGGAAGGCGAGGTAGCCGGCGTTCTCCACCACGTAGCGGGCGAACGGCACCGTCAGGTCGAAGTGCAGGGCCAGGGCGTGGGGGTCGTGTTTCGCTGCCTTTGCTTCGTCGGACTCCTCGTCCTGGAGCCGGCTGAGGCCGTACACCTCTTTATCGATCTCACCCTTGCGCAGCAGCTGGCCCACCGTCTCTACGGCCCGGGTCTCGATCGACGCGAAGCCGTGCAATTCAAACACCAGGCGCAGGGTATCCAGCACATGCAGCTCCACGAGCCGCTCCTCGGGAAGCCACTCGGGGAATCCGGACAGGGAGGCGGTGCGTGCCATGGTGGATATTCTCCTCTTGATGAAGGGTGCCTGGGACATTGCCCGGCATTCCACCCGAAACGGGCCGGGAACGGCGGCAGTCCAGCCAGTCATGCATAAACTATGTGCGGCAGTCAGTTTATGCTTCATCCGCCCCCATCTCTAATACGGCGGGCGACGGTCCGCAGGGCTGCCACCGGACAACTGCGTACAGAACCCCCCAAGGGCTCCACGCCGCAGCACGACAAACAGGAGGACCCTTGGCGGCCAGTTCACGCAGTGCCCGCGAAGCCAAACGGCGCATCCAGCAGATGGAAGCGAAGCGCGCGCTTCGGCGGGAGCAGGAAAAGCGGCGCAAGCGGGACAATATCATCGCCGCCGGCGCCGGCGCCGCCGTCGTAGTGCTCGCCGTCGTCCTCCAGCTCACGGCATTCTCGGGGAATCCCACGGAACAGGAGTTCGCGGCCGCCGAGGCGGGGCTCAGCAGCCCCTCAGCATCCGCCACTCCCTCTGCCTCCGCGACCAATGGCCCCAGCGTTCCGGCGGCTGATTCAGCGGCCGGCAAGGTGTTCACCGGCGAACTGAAGCTGAACACCGGGACAATCGGGGTGGAAATAGACGGCACGAAAGCCCCCCAGGCCGCAGCTGTCTACAAATCACTGAGCGACCAGGGATACTATGCGGGTTCCACCTGCCACCGCCTGACCACCGGCGAAACGTTCAGCCTCTTGCAGTGTGGCTCCAAGACAGGCGACGGCAGCGGTGACCCGAACTATAGCTTCGGTCCGCTGGAAAACACGCCCGGGGACAATACGTATCCTGCCGGCACCATTGCCGTGGCCAGGACCGGAGACAACGCGTACGGAAACAGCACGCAGTTCTTTATCGTCTATAAGGACACCGTGATACCCGCGGATTCCGCCGGCGGTTATACGGTGGTGGGCAAGGTGACATCAGGACTGGACGTGGTGACCAATATTGCGGCGGCGGGTATCGCACCCGGAGCCAGCGCCACGGACGGCGCACCCGCGCAACCAGTCACGATAGACTCGTTTTCTCTGAAGTAGGAAGCCCGGTCCCTGAGGCCGCGGTGCGGTACGTGAGTATTTCCCTCCAAGCGAAAGACTTTTAGCGGTGACAGACAGTCAGAAATCCGACGAAACAGCGGCAGCAGACCTGACCGAATCAACGGCCCCCGTGGCTGATGAAGCGGCGGTTGAGGATGCAGCAACTGAACAGGCACCGGCCGAAACGGCTGCAGTTGAAACGGGTGCAGTTGAACAGGCACCGGCCGAAACGGGTGCAGGTGAAACGGGTGCAGTTGAACCGCCGGCGGGCGAGGCTGCGGCCGAACCGACCGCTGAGGAGGCGCCACTTGAGGCGGCTGCGCCGGCGCAGGCGCCTTCACCAGTGCCTTCACCCGCCCCGCGCCGGGCGCCGTCCCCTGCCGCTTTCGCCGCCCGGCCCAAGCCGGCCGCGGCACCGCCTGCATCAGCGCCGGCCCCTGTCGCATCCGCAACATCGCTGGAAGAGGCTGGACGCTGGGGCCGCGTGGAGGGGGATGGCCACGTCTTCCTGAAGATCGACGGCGAGGAGCACCCCGTAGGCCAGTACCCGGGGGTCAGCGATGACGAGGCCCTCGCGTACTTTGCCCGGAAGTACGACGACGTTGTGGCCCAAATCGTGCTGCTGGAACAGCGCGTCGGCTCCAAGGCCCCCAGCACCGACATGCAGAAAACCGTCACCCACCTCCGGGAGCAGTTGGCCGAGCGGAACATGGTGGGCGATCTCCGCGCTGCCGAAGCCCGCCTCGATACCCTGTCCGGGCAAATCGCGGAACTGGAAAAGGCGGAGAAGGCAGAACACGACGCCGTCAGGACCGCCGAGCTTGCGGCCCGCGAGGCCATCGTGGCTGAGGCTGAGGAAATCTCCGGCCAGGATCCTTCACAGATCCAGTGGAAGACTTCCAGCGCCCGGATGAACGAACTTTTCGAAAGCTGGAAGACGGCCCAGAAGAGCGGCGTGCGGCTGGGACGCAGCAACGAAGACGCCCTTTGGAAGCGCTTCCGTGCCGCCCGCACCGTCTTTGATCGCCACCGCCGGGCGTACTTCTCCCAGCTGGACAGCAACAACTCCGCTGCAAAGTCTGCCAAGGAGAAGCTGATCGCCGAGGCGGAAGCCCTGTCCACCTCTACTGACTGGGGCTTCGCGGCCGGCGAATACCGGCGTCTGATGGACGAATGGAAAGCCTCCCCGCGCGCCAGCCGCAAGGATGACGACGCGCTGTGGGCCCGCTTCCGGGCCGCCCAGGATGTCTTCTTCACCTCCAGGCAGGCCGCCAACGAGGAGATCGACCAGGAGTACGCAGCGAACCTCACGGTCAAGGAAGCCCTTCTGGCAGAGGCGAACACCATCCTGCCCGTCAGGGACCTGGCCGCAGCCAAGAAGGCGCTCCAGTCTGTCCGGGACCGCTGGGAAGAGGCCGGCAAGGTCCCGCGGGCAGACATGGGCCGCATTGAAGCCGGACTCCGCAAGGTGGAGGACGCCGTCCGCCATGCCGAAGAGGAAAACTGGCAGCGTTCCAATCCTGAGACGAAGGCCCGCACCAACAGCGCACTGTCCCAGCTGGAATCAGCCATCGCCGGACTGCAGGACGATCTGGCCCGGGCCGAGAAAGCCGGCGACCAGCGCAAGATCAAGGCAGCCAAGGAAGCGCTCGAGGCGAGGCAGGCCTGGCTGGACCAGATCCAACGGTCCGCCAGCGAACTCTCCTGACCCGCAGCACTAACGAAGCGCCGCTCAGGTCCGGCCCCGGTTATCCACATATCCGGGGCCGGACCTGTACTCGTTTAAGCCGACCGCGGCAAGATGGCTGGATGGCAACAACGTCTCCTCCGCAATTTCCGGATCTGTACTCGCCGGGGCGGCCGTTTGCCTGGCCCGAACTCCAGTCCCTCGCCGCCGACGGCCTGCTGAGGCGGCTTCACCAGCGCGGCTACACACTCCCGGAGGCTCCGGTTTCCCCGCAGTTGAGGGCACGTGCGGCGGCCAATCTTGTCCCGGAGGCCATCAGGCAGCGGGTGGTCGCCGGCCGGATGACGGCCGCCTGGATCTACGGCTGCGCGGAAGAGCCCGACCGGATGGCGCTCCTGGTGGACGCAAAGCGCCGGATCTCAAGCCTCCGGAACACCCGGGGCTGTACGCTGCATGAAGTCAGGCTTGGACCCTTCGACGTCGTCAGCCTGGGCGGGCTGCTGGTCTCCAGTCCGCTGCGCACGGCTCTTGACATCGCCCTCCACGTCGACGCAAGCCGCGCCATACCTGCCCTCGAACTGCTGCTCGCCCGTCCCGAGAGGGACGTCCGGCAGCGGCTGCTGGTCCTGGCCATCGAGTCCACACCCAGGGTGCCGCACAAGAAGGCCGCGCTCGAGAAACTGGCCCTGCTAGCTGCGCCGTTTGTTGCCGGTGGTCCGGTAGACGTCAAAAACGCCGTCGATCCGCCGGACAGCGCTGAGCACGTGGCTCAAGTACTTGGGGTCGCCCATCTCGAAAGCGAACCGTGAGATCGCCACGCGGTCCGTGGAGGTATGCACGCTGGCGGCCAGAATATTTACGTGGTTTTCGGACAGGACCCGTGTGACGTCGGACAGCAGCGACTTCCGGTCCAGGGCTTCCACCTGGATCTCCACCAGGAACACGCTGGACTGTGTGGGTGCCCAGTCCACATCGACGATCCTGTCAGGCTGGTCCTTGAGGTCCGAGACGTTGGTGCAGTCCGTGCGGTGAACGGAAACACCGGAACCGCGCGTGACGAACCCGAGGATCGGATCGGGGGGAACAGGGGTGCAGCAGCGTGCCAGCTTCACCCAGACGTCGCCCACGCCCCGAACCACGACGCCGGAATCGGAGAACCGGGTTTTTGCCACCTGGGTGGGGATGCTGACTTCGGAGATGTCGTCGTCGGTACTCTCGTTGCCTCCGAGGCTTTCGACGAGTTTCTCCATCACCGACTGGGCCGACGTGTGACCGTCCCCGACCCCGGCGTAGAGTCCTGAGATGTCCACGTACTTGAAGTCCGCGGCAACTGCCGCCAAGGCCTCGTGGGTCATGAGGCGCTGGAGCGGCAGGTTCTGCTTCCGCATCGCCCGCGTCAGAAGATCCTTGCCGCGGTCGATCGCCTCTTCGCGGCGCTCCTTGCTGAACCACTGCCGGATCTTGTTCCGTGCGCGGGCGCTCTTAACGAAATGCTGCCAGTCCTGGCTGGGGCCGGCGCCTTCGGCTTTGGAGGTGAAAATCTCCACCCAGTCGCCGTGGTTCAGTTCGCTGTTAAGCGGGACCAGCTTGCCGTTTACCCGCGCTCCGATCGTGCGGTGTCCCACTTCGGTGTGGACTGCGTACGCGAAATCCACGGGAGTGGAACCGGCAGGCAATGCCATGACCTCGCCTTTGGGCGTGAAGACAAAGACCTCACGGGCATTGATTTCAAAACGCAGCGAATCGAGGAATTCCCCCGGATCAGAGGTTTCCTGCTGCCAGTCCACGAGGGACCTGAGCCAGCCCATATCCCCGTCGCGGGGGCTGCCCGGGCCGGTTGCCGTGCGGTTGGGCTGGTCCTTGTACTTCCAGTGCGCCGCCACGCCGTATTCTGCGCGGCGGTGCATTTCATGGGTCCGGATCTGGATCTCCACCGGCTTGCCGCCCGGCCCGATTACCGTGGTGTGGAGGGACTGGTACATGTTGAACTTGGGCATCGCAATGTAGTCCTTGAAACGCCCCGGCAGCGGATTCCAGCGCGAATGCAGGGTACCCAGCGCGGCATAACAGTCACGTACCGAATCCACGAGCACCCGGACGCCCATCAGGTCGTTGATGTCGTCGAAGTCCTTGTCCCGGACCACCATCTTCTGATAAATCGAGTAATAGTGCTTGGGCCTGCCGGTGATGGTTGCCTTAATCTTGGCGGTCCGCAGATCCTCGGCGATCTGGTCCCTGATGACACTGAGGCTTTTCTCCCGCTCCGGAGTGCGGTCGCCCACCATGCGGACGATCTCCTCATAGACCTTGGGATACAGGGCCGCGAAGGACAGGTCCTCCAGCTCCCACTTGATGGTGTTCATACCCAGGCGATGCGCCAGCGGTGCGAAGATTTCCAGGGTTTCGCGGGCCTTCCGGGCGGAGGACTCCGCGGACACAAACCGCCAGGTGCGCGCGTTGTGCAGCCTGTCGGCCAGTTTGATCATCAGGACCCTGATGTCCTTTGCCATGGCCACGACCATCTTGCGGACCGTCTCCGACTGGGCGGCCTCGCCGAAACTGACCTTGTCCAGCTTGGTGACGCCGTCCACCAGCATGGCGACTTCCGGTCCGAAGTCCCGCTTCAGGTCAGCCAGCGTGTACGGGGTGTCCTCTACCGTGTCATGGAGCAGGGCGGCGGCAAGGGTCGTGCCGCTTAAGCCCAGTTCCGCGAGAATCGTGGCAACCGCCACGGGGTGGGTGATGTACGGGTCCCCGCTCTTGCGCTTCTGCCCCCGGTGGCTTCGTTCGGCCACTTCGAAGGCATGCTGGATGAGATCGAAGTCTTCCTTGGGGTTATTGGCCCGGACCGTCCGCAGCAGCGGTTCAAGGATGGGCGAGTAGCTGGCGGTGCCCCGGCCGGTCAGTCGTGCAAGCCGGGACCGCGTGCGTTCACGCCGTCCGGGAAATGTGGGGCGGGCACCGGAGTTGTCCACCGGGACAACCTGTCCGGGACGTGCGGAAGCGGCGAGCCCGGTCTTCAATCCGTGGCCCGGACTGTTGTCCCCGTCTGCCGTTGGCCCCGACGCCGAACGTTCTTCCAATGAAGCACCCCTCACGACCGTTTAATTACCCCAGTCTATTCCTCCGTCAGGACTCTGCTGTAACCGGTTCTTAAATGCAAACGGGCCGGTCGGCGTCGGTATTCCGACGCCGGCCGGCCCGGCCGCAGCGGTGGGGTCAGGCCTGGGCGGGTGCGTCGGCGGCCGCCGCCCGGGAGGAGGCTTCAGCCCTCCGTTGCTCCACGCGCCGGGCCTGTTTCACCAGAGCCGGTTCGTTTTGGCGAAGCCAGGCGTACAACGGCGCGGCCACAAAGATAGTGGCCGCCGTGCCGATCAGGATGCCAACGAACAGGGCCAGGGACAGGTCGCGCAGCGTGCCTGCCCCGAGCAGCCCGGCACCGATGAACAGGATGGCTCCGACGGGGAGGATCGCCACCATCATGGTGTTGATGGACCGCACGAGGGTCTGGTTCACTGCAAGGTTGACTTCCTCGCCGAAGGTGCGCCGCGTTGATGAACTAATGTCGGCGGTGTTCTCCCTGATCTTGTCGAACACCACCACGGTGTCGTACAGCGAATAGCTGAGCACTGTCAGGAAGCCAATGATGGCTGAAGGCGTCACTTCAAAATCACTGAGTGCATAAACTCCCGCCGTGATGAACATCGTCACGAGCATGCCGGCGATTGCAGACAACGACATCTTCCACGTCCTGAAGTACAGCGCCATCAGCCCTGCTGCCAGGACCACGAAGATCACCAGCCCCAGCAACGCCTGCTTGGTGACGTCCGCACCCCAGGTGGGTCCGACGAACGTGGACGTCACCTCATTGTCCGTGACGCCGTAGGCAGCTGTCAGGCCCGCCTTGATCTTGAGGGTCTCATCATCAGTGAGCTTGTCCGTTTGGATGCGCATGGTGTTGCCGGCCACGTTGGCCACGCGGGGAATGCTGCCCGGAACGACGTCCTGGACGGCCTTCTCCCCCTCGCTGGTGTCCGTGGTCTTGACGTTGGAGACGGTGAATTCGGAACCGCCGCGGAACTCGATGCCAAGGTTGAAGCCGCCCTTGGCGACCGGGATCAGGATCGACAGGGCCACCGCCACGGCCGCTATGAGGAACCAGATCTTCTTTGCGCCCACGAAATTGTAGGAGCGTTTGCCGGTGTAGAGCTCGTTACCGAAAGTGGCAAAGCTGAACATTACTTGGTCTCCTTGGCTGCGCTCTTGGAGGAGCCGGTGAGCTGCTCCTGCTTTTCCGCGAGGCGGCGTTCCGCGATGGTCATCCGGCGTTCCGCCTCGGCAGCGGCGCCGGTGTTCTTGGCCCGGACGATCTGAGGCCTGGATTCCGGCGTACGCAGGCGCCCGGCACCACGATAGAGCGGAATGGCTCCCAGCCGCTTCGGGTCAAGGCCCGAGAAGCGATGCCCCTCACCAAAGAACCTGGTCCGCGCCAGCACCTGCAGCATCGGGTGCGTGAACGTGAAGACCACAAGGAGGTCGGCGATGGCGGTCAGGCCCAGGGTGAAGGCAAAACCGCGGACGTTGCCAACTGCCACGAAATACAGCACCAGGGCGGCGAGCAGGTTGACTGCCTTCGAGGCCAGTACGGTCCGCTTGGCGCGTTTCCAGCCGTTTTCCACCGCCGAAACCAGCCCGCGGCCCTCACGCAGCTCGTCGCGGATGCGCTCGAAGTAGACGATGAAGGAGTCGGCGGTCTGGCCTATGGCCACGATGAGGCCAGCCACACCAGCCAGGGACAGCCGGTAATTTTCCGTCCAGCCCAGGATCGCAATCGCCAGGTATGTCAGGGCGCCGGCCACCACCAGGGATGCGATGGTGACAAAGCCCAGTGCGCGGTACTGGAACAGCGAGTACACGACCACCAGCAGCAGGCCGATCACGCCCGCCAGGAGACCCATGCGGAGCTGCTCACCGCCCAGGGTCGCCGAGATCTGCTGCTCGCTCTGGATTTCGAAGCTGATGGGGAGCGCTCCGAAGCGGAGCTGGTCGGACAGCGCCTTGGCCGACTGCTCGGTGAATCCGCCGGTGATTTGGGGGCGGCCGTCGGTAATGACGGCGAGGGCCCGGGGCGCCGAAATAACCTGATCATCCAGCACAATGGCGAACTGGGACTTGGGATCGGAGCCCGATTGGCCGCCGGCAGCGACGTAGAACTGGTTCAGGCGTTCGGTGACCGATTTGAACTTGGCTGTGCCGTCCTGGTCAAACTGGATATTGACCGCCCACTCATTGGTGACGGCACCCTGTGCACCCTGCTGAAGCTGGAAGGAGGATGTGACGATGTTGGTGCCCTTAACCTCCACCGGACCGAGGATGTATTTGACTGCGGGCGAGGTTGCCGTGGCCGGCTGACAGGTCACCAGCGGCTTGGTCGGATCCGAACGTTCCTGTTTGTCCTGGGACGGGTTGTCACAGTCCAGCGTTTCGAATTTCCGGTACACGTCGGCGGTGATCCAGTTGGTGTCGCTGCTGTTGGCCGGGGCGGCCGTCGGCTTGGGCAGCTGGTCCTCCGGGGTGAGGGACGCCGCGGGGACGGCGGCACCTGCTCCGTTAAGCAGTACGGGGCGGAAGTTCATGTCCGCGGAGGCCTGAATGAGGGCCCTGGTCTGTGTGGAAGGGGTTCCTGGAAGGCTTACCACCACGTTACGGCCGGACTGGGTGCTGATTTCAGCCTCGGCAACACCGGAACCATCCACGCGCTGGCGGATGATGGCCACCGCCTGGTTGAGCTGGTCTTCATTGATGTCCGAACCGCCCTCAACCTTCGGCGCCAGGATCATCTGGGTGCCGCCCTCGAGATCCAGCGCCAGCTTGGGTGCCCAGCTCGCCTGTCCGGACATGGTGCCGCCGGCCAGGACTGCGGTCAGCACGGCGAGGATTACGCCGAGCCAGACCAGCACCCTGAGTCCTGTTTTTTTGGGGCCACTTCGTGCCATTGTCGATCTTTCTCTTATTTACGGAGGAACCGCCGGTGCGAGCCATGTGCTCCCACCAGCGGCAGTCCGCGACCGTAGAGGTGTGTAACGCGGGCTGCCGTGCGGCAGCGCGGACTAGATGTCCTTCTTGCCGTCGTCGTTGAGGCGCTTCAGGGTTTCGTCCGGCGTCTCGGCAACGTCCATGGCAGTTCCGGATTCGTCTGCCGTGAGGGACGAAGCATCATCGGGAACAACAGTGGACTCTTCGTCAGCAGCCACAGCCGGCTCGACGATCTTGGTGACCGCCTGGCGGTGCACCGTGGCAAGGTTTCCGGGAGAAAGTTCCAGGACAACCTTGTTTTCTTCATCGTCCATGGAAACAATCCGGCCAAAGAGACCAAAGCTCGTCATGACCTCAATTCCGGGGGCGAACTGCGACTGCAGCGTTACCTGCTGGTCCTTGGTCTTCTTGTTGCGGCGGAACATCATGAAGATAAAGATTCCGAGCATGGCGAACAAGACGATGTTCATTGGATCCACAGGAAAGTTTCCGTTCTGTACTGGCATATTGGTGGATGGCGACGCCGGCTTTGGCCCCGGGTGGCCTGGCGCAGTGCTGCATACCATCCACCGGCGGCTGGTGGGCCGCCCGGGGGAACAAAGACCCGAACGTGCCGGGCGTCATACCAGTCTAGAGGGAAAAGCTGAAAGGACGGTGCTATTGGCCGTTCGGGGCCCATTCCGCCGCGGGTTCTTCGCTCTCCCCGTCCGCTGCGAACAGATCCAAAGGCTCCTGTCCGAAGACTCCGGAGGGAATTGCATAGCCCAAGTGGGTCCAGGCGGGTGCCATGGCGATCCTTCCCCGGGGGGTCCGTCCCAGCAGTCCTTCACGCACCAGGAACGGCTCCGCCACGGTTTCCACCGTCTCGGTTTCCTCACCCACGGCAATGGCGAGGGTCGAGAGCCCTACCGGCCCGCCGCCGAACTTGGTGATGAGGGCTTCAAGAACGGCCCGGTCCAGCCTGTCCAAGCCCCGCTTGTCCACCTCATACATGTCCAGGGCAGCGGAGGCGGCGCGCGAGTCTATCTGTTCGATCCCGTGCACCAGCGCCCAGTCCCGGACGCGGCGAAGGAGCCGGTTGGCGATGCGGGGGGTTCCCCTGGACCGGCCGGCGATCTCACTGAACCCGGCAGAATTGACCTTAAGGTCCAACAGGCCGGCGGATCGCCGAAGGACCAGCTCAAGCTCGGCCACCGAGTAGAACTCCAGGTGCCCGGTGAAGCCGAACCTGTCACGCAAGGGCCCCGGCAGCAGTCCGGCCCGCGTGGTGGCGCCGACCAGGGTGAACGGGGGCAGTTCCAGCGGAATCGCCGTCGCGCCGGCGCCTTTGCCCACCACAATGTCCACCCGGAAGTCCTCCATGGCCATGTACAGCATTTCCTCGGCGGGCCTGGACATCCGGTGTATTTCGTCCAGGAAGAGCACCTCACCCTCGGAGAGCGAAGAGAGGATGGCTGCAAGGTCACCCGCATGCTGGATGGCCGGACCGCTGCTGATCCGCAAAGGGGCGTTCATTTCGGACGCAACAATCATGGCCAGGGTGGTCTTGCCCAGCCCGGGCGGACCCGAGAACAGCACGTGGTCTGCGCTGCGGCCGCGCATCCTGGAGGCCTGCAGGACCAGCGAGAGCTGTTTCCGGACCCGGTGCTGGCCGACAAAGTCGTGCAGGCTCTTGGGCCTGAGGGCAGCTTCAATGGCGCGGTCCTCGGGTTCCTCCCCCGCCGCAACCACCGATGGTTCAGCCACGGCTGCCTACGCGGTTTCCGGCCCGCGCGCCGTCCTGGCCAAGCCAGCGCAGCGTTGTCCTCAGGATCTCGGCCACGTTGCCCCGGCCGGACAGCTCAGGGGAGTCTTCGAGGGCCTTGTCAATGCTTGAAGTGGCATCCTTTTCCGACCATCCCAGGCTGGTCATCGCGGCCACGACCTGGGGTTTCCAGGCCTGCTCCGAGGGTGCTGCCGGAAGGGCGGCACCCTGCGTGCCATGCGGCACCAGCTTGCCGGCGAGCTCCAGAACGATCCGGCCCGCCACCTTGGGGCCGATGCCGGGCACTTTCGTGAACGTTTTACTGTCACCCGTGTGTGCTGCCACGCGGATGGCTTCGGGATCATGCACGGCGAGTACCGCCAGGGCGAGCCGGGGACCCACGCCGCTGACGCTGAGGAGGACGTCGAAAACTTCGCGCTCGTCGTCGGACGCAAATCCGAAAAGCGTCAGTGAATCCTCGCGCACAATCAGCGAGGTGAACAGCTTGCCTTCTTCACCGGTACGGAGCCGGCTTAGTGTCTGCGGCGTGGCGTTGACGCTCATTCCCGCGCCGTTGAGGTCGATCACCGCCGTCGAAAGACCAACGTGCGCAACTGTTCCGCGGAGGAAACTGATCAAGGCCGGGCTCCTGGTGTACCGCCGGGCCCTGTGGGGCGCCCGGCTTATCCGAACATATCTACGAATACCCTAGCAAGAGGCCAGGACATTCAGCGGGTGCGGCGCGCCTTCGCCTCGGCATCCGCCCAGGCCCGCTGGGCCGGGGTCAGCGACAGGCTGCCGGGCCCGGTGGTCGCTACGGCGGCGCCGCTGCCAGCGCGCCACGCGTGCGTGATGGCCAGGGCCAACGCATCCGCGGCATCGGCCGGCCGGGGCGGCGCCTCCAGCCTGAGGATCTTGGTGACCAGCTTGGTCACTGCTTCCTTGTTGGAGGTTCCGCTGCCGGTGACGGCTGCCTTGACTTCCGACGGCGTATGCAGTGCCACCGGGATTCCGCGGCGGGCTGCGGCCGCAATCACCACCCCGGATGCCTGGGCCACCCCCATCACGGTGCTGACATTGAGTTGCGAGAACACACGCTCCACGGCAAGGACCTGCGGTTCGTAGCGGTCCAGCCACTCATCGATGGCCAGGGCGATGACCAGCAGCCGCTGGTCCAGGGTTTCCTCAGGCGAGGTTCCCACCACGCCGACCGCCACCATCGTGGCCCGTCTGTTCCGCTCCACGTCGACCACGCCGATGCCGCAGCGGGTGAGGCCCGGATCGACGCCGAGCACACGGAGCGTCACGCCCTGACAACTGTCCTAGGCCGCAAGGCGGACGGTCACTCGGATTCCAGGGCGGCCTGGACTTCGTCGCTGAGGTCGGCGTTGCTGTAGACGTTCTGGACGTCGTCGAGGTCTTCAAGTGCATCTACGAGTTTCAGGAACTTCTTGGCGGCTTCCAGGTCCAGCGGCACCTCCATGGAGGGCACGAACTCTGCCTCGTCGGTATCGTATTCGATGCCGGCCTCCTTGAGGGCGTCGCGGACGGCCTGAAGATCCTTCGGGTCCGAGTGGATTTCGAAGGTGTCGCCGTTGTCCTTGACTTCCTCGGCGCCGGCGTCGAGGACGGCCATCAGGACGTCGTCCTCGGTCAGGCCGTTCTTGGGCAGCGAGACCACGCCCTTGCGGCTGAAGAGATAGCTGACGGAACCGGGGTCAGCGATGGTGCCGCCGTTGCGCGAGATGGCCAGGCGGACTTCCGAGGCCGCGCGGTTCTTGTTGTCGGTCAGGCACTCAATGAGCAGTGCCGAACCCTGGGGGCCGCGGCATTCGTACATGATCTCGGTGTAATCCACCACTTCGCCGGTGAGGCCGGCGCCACGCTTGATGGCGCGGTCGATGTTGTCCGCGGGAACCGAGGTCTTCTTGGCCTTGGTGACAGCAAGTTCGAGGCTCGGGTTGCCGGCAAGGTCCGGGCCGCCCATGCGTGCGGCAACTTCGATGTTCTTGATCAGCTTGGCGAACGACTTTGCCCGGCGGCTGTCGAGGATGGCCTTCTTATGCTTGGTCGTTGCCCATTTGGAGTGGCCTGACATGCTTACGCTTCTCCTCTGATCATTCGAATAAAAAGTTCGTGTACGCGTCTTTCGCCAGTCACTTCCGGGTGGAAGGAGGTGGCCAGCAGGTGGCCCGAACGCACTGCAACAATTCTAGCCGTCCCCGGCAGCGGGGCCGCGTGGGACGCGTGCTCCGGGTCTGCCGGCTCGACCTGGGCGAGTACCTCCACCCCGGCGCCCACCCGCTCCACCCAAGGGCCCCTGATGAAGACCGCGTGGACGGGCGCGACGCCGCCGTCCGTGGCGCTGAACTCCAGGCTCTTGAAGTCCAGGTCCGTTTCGAAGGACTCGCGCTGCCGGCCGAAGGCGTTGCGGCGTACGGTGATGTCCAGCCCGCCGAACGTACGCTGTGGCTCGCCGGAAAGGTCGGTGGCAGGATCGGCGATCTCATCTGCCAGCAGGATCATGCCCGCGCAGGAACCGTAAACGGGAAGTCCGTCGCGGATCCGCTTCTGCAGCGGCTCCGCCAGGTCAAAAGCCCGCGCCAGTTTGTCGATGGCGGTGGACTCGCCTCCCGGGATGATGAGGCCGTCCAGGCCCTCCAGCTCAGCGGGCCTGCGGACCCCGACGCCGGCGGCACCCGCCGATTCCAGGACGCGGAGGTGCTCGCGGAAGTCGCCCTGAAGCGCCAGGACGCCGATCCGAAGGCCTGTGCCCACACGTGCGGGAGCTGCCGAAAGGGGGGTTGTCATTCATTCAGCATAATGCGCCTGCCGGCCCCGGGCCTTTCCGGCAGCCACCACGGTCGGGGTTCTATGCCGTTGCTGGGATATATTACAGAGCATGCTTTACATCAGTGTTCCGCTCGGCAAGCTCGTCCGATGGGCGTCCCGGCTCAGGGGCGGCGGGTCCGCCCTGCCCGGGCTGGTGGTCGAAAAAATCGACCCCGGGTTCATGCGGCGCACGCTGGCCACCCTCCCCCATGGCGTGGCAGTGGTGAGCGGAACCAATGGCAAAACGACCACCACCAAGATGGTGGTGGAACTCCTGGAAAGCCAGGGCCTGAAGGTCTTTACCAACCGCACGGGCAGCAACTTCACCCGTGGTGTGGCGGCCGCCCTGCTGGGCGAAGTGGACTGGCGTGGCCGGCTGACGGCAGACGTCGCCGTCCTGGAGTTGGACGAGGCCCACGCCGTTCATTTCGTCAACAGCGTTCCGCCGCGCTACAGCCTTCTGCTGAACGTCCTGCGCGACCAGCTGGACCGTTTCGGTGAGATCGACAAGACGGCGCAGCTCCTGCAGCATGTCGCCGCCAAAACCACCGGAACTGTGGTCCTGAACCGTGAAGACCCCCGGGTGGCCCGTATCGCGGAGACCCTTAACGGCCAGGACGTGCGGTACTTCGGCCTGGACGATTCCCTCCTCAGCACGTTCCCCAACGACGACGACATGAGGGCAGCGCCCGGCAGTCCCGTCCCCGCCGCGCTCCCCCAAAAGCCGCCGGCCGACGTCGTGCTCCGCAAAGTGGGGCCGGACACCGCTGATTTCGAGTACGACGGCGTCACCGTCACCACGGCGATGAAGCTCCGCGGCGTCTACAACATCTTTAATGCCGCGGCAGCGCTGGCCCTCGCCCGCAGCATTTGCGGCGGAGGCGCCGCAACAGCCGACCATGCCACGCTCCTTGCAGCGCTCTCACGGGTGGAACCGGCCTTCGGCCGGGGCGAAAGCCTCACCGTGGACGGCCAGCCTCTGGACCTGGTCCTGGTCAAGAACCCCAGCGGCTTCAGGCTGGGCCTGAAATCGTTCCACGCCGGCGGATACGCCACCATGATCGCCATCAATGACAACTACGCCGACGGCAGGGACATGTCCTGGCTGTGGGACGTGGAATTCGATTCGCTCCGCGACGGAGGGGTGGACCAGCTGACAGGGTCCCGCGCCTATGACATGGCGCTCCGGCTACAGTATGACGGAGTCAGGATCGGTGCGGTGCAGCCGGACATTGCCCCCGCGCTCACCGCGTTCATCCGCGACGCCCAAGGGAAGCCCAAGCGGATCTTCTGCACGTACACAGCAATGATGGCCATCCGCCGCGAGCTGTCCAAAATCACCACAGTGGAGGTGGTCTCATGACCCCCGAACCGGAGCACAGGGAGCCGCAGGGCAGCAAGGGCACCATCCGCGTGATGCAGCTTTACCCGCGCGACATGAACATCTACGGCGACTGGGGAAACGCCCTGGTAGTCCGGGAGCGCCTCCGGTGGCACGGCTACACGCCTGAGCTGCTCGAATACAACGTCGGGGACAAATTTCCCGACGACGTCGACATCATTCTCGGTGGCGGCGGCCAGGACAGCGGCCAGTTGATCATCCAGGACGATCTGCAGTCACGCGCCGGCGTCCTGACGGAGCTGGCCGAAGATGGCGCGCCCATGCTGGTCATCTGCGGGCTTTACCAGCTGTTTGGGCGGTTCTTCAAGACCCGTTCGGGGGCGGTCATTCCGGGGATAGGCGTCCTCGACGTCGAGACACACGGCACCGACCATCGGCTCATTGGCAACGTCACAGTGAAAACGGACGAGTTCGGTGACGTACTCGGCTATGAGAACCACAGTGGCCAGACGACCCTGGGCGGCGGCGTGCGTCCGTTGGGCACCGTTGCCAGGGGAACGGGAAACAACAGCAAAGACGGCCATGAAGGCGCCCGGTACCGCAACGTGGTGGCCAGCTATCTGCACGGGTCGCTGCTGCCCAAGAACCCGGCCATCGCCGACTTCCTCATTCGAACCGCGGCCGAACGAAAATACGGGACCTTCATCCCGGGGAGCCCGGACGACCACTACGCCGTGCAGGCCCGTGAGCACGCAGCGCGCCGCCCGCGCTAGGGGCGTACCTGAAAGACCTCGCCCTACCGCCAGTGGAAGTATTCACGGTGGATGTTTGCGGCGTGCACGCCGGATTCCCGAAGTGCCCTGCGGAACTGGCGGAGCATTGCGTCGGGACCTCCCATGAAGACCGACAGGCCGCCCGGATCGGCGTTGACTGTGTCCAGCACCCGCTGCGGAGTCAGGCGGCCGTCGGACGTGGTGTCAATCAGGTGGACGGTCAAGCGCGGGTGACGGCCAGCGATGGCCTCGATCTCGTCGGCGAATGGCGAACGTCCGGCCGACGTGACGAAGAAATCGACGGTTTCGTTGAGCTCCCCGTCCAGGGACCGCAGCCAGCTCAAGAAGGGCGTAATGCCGACGCCGCCGGCGATCCAGACCTGGCGCGCCGTCCCGGCCAGCCGGTCGAATCCGCCATAGGGCCCGCTGACCACTGCCGGCATGCCCGGCTGCACCGCATCAGGAAGCCGGGTCGTGTGATCGCCGAGCGCCTTCACTGTGATACGGATGCCCTCGTCCATGGGCGATCCTGACATCGAGAACGGATGCCGCTGCCAGCCATCCTTCGTCTCCAGGTAGATCATGGCGAACTGGCCGGGGCGGAAGTCAAGCTGCTTCCCCAGCGGTTTGAGGTGCACATCGACGAGTCCGGGTGCCACGGCCCGGACCTGGTCCACCTGGTAGTCGTGATGCGGCAGGAAGTGGCGGGCCAGCAGTTCCCGGTAGGCATAGAAAGCCAGTCCGATCCCGCCGATCACCAGATAGGTCCAGCGCAGCACTGGTGCCGGTTCGAAAGCTGTCGCGTCGAGCAGCCCGTGGATGAAACCGGCAGCCACGAACAGGCCCGTCAGGCGGTGAAAGCCCCGCCAGCGTTCATAGCCGCCCAGGACCCGCGTGATCAGCTTCACCGGCCACGAATCGCGCGTCCGGAGCACAACACCGTGCACAGCCGCGGGGAGCATCGTGCGCCAACGCGGCAGGATGGCCCAGACAATCAATGCCGCCAGCCCCACGGCTCCCGGCACCGCCAGCATCTTACCGAGGCTGGTGGCCTCCGGGTTGGACGCCAGTTCCACGTGCGGCAGCAAAAGCACCGCCCCGGCGACAGCGAGGCGGCGGTGCCAGATGGCTGCATAATCGATGCCGCCAAAGACCCGCTCAACCTGCGGGAGGGTGCTGATCAGCACCAGCGCAATGGACATGAACAGGATGGCTTCCCCTCCGAACAGCTGACCGAGGTAGCGCCCCGGCGGTTCGCCCGGGGGCCGTACCAGCAGCCAGAGTGCGCCGTAGGCCGCAGCCAGGACCCCGATGGCCAGGGGCCCGACCAGCCGGACGGGCGCGCCCAGTATTGCGGTTCGTCGTTGCCTGGTCTCCGGACGCCCGGACACGTGTCAGGGCTCCTTCGTGATGAGCAGTTCATGGGCTCCGGCAGCGGCGGCGCCCATCGATTCGACCACCGTGGCGGTCCTTAGCCGGGTGGCGGCGTCGGCGTCGGGCGTTGCGCAAACGCCCTGCGGTGCGTCCGATGCCACCGAACACCAGCGGTACGGATCGCGGACGATGACCGAGGGCGCCCAGGCAAGGTCAGAGGCGGACCACCTGCCAGAGGCGTCCTGGCGGAACTGGGCACGCACCAGCAGTCCTTCGTTGTTGACTACGTACCACGGCGAAAGTTCCGTGACGCCGTTGCCCAGGCCATACACGATCCAGGTGCCCTTGTAGTTCTCGATCGGCAGGACGGAGTGGGTGTGGTGGCCGTAGATCATCGTGAATTCGCCGCTGTCCGCCAGAGCATGGGCCACTTCTTTCTGCTGCGCATTGGGTTCGCTCGCGTACTCGTCGCCCGAGTGCATGGCACCGAGCACAATGTCCGCGCCCAGCGCCCTCGCCTTTCGCGCTTTGGCGATCATGGTTGGCGCATCCAGCATGTCCACCTGCCAAGCGTACTCGGGGTGCTGTCCGTTGAGTCCGTAGGCCCCCTCGATGACGGCGACCTTGGCTGCCTTGGTCTGTAACATCAGGATTCCCTGCGACTCGGCCTCCGTTCGGTACGAACCTGTGTGTTTCAGCCCGGCTGCGTCCAGGGCATCGAGGGTGCGCAGCACCCCGTCAGTGCCTCGGTCGATGGAGTGGTTACTGGCGGTGGTGCATGCCTGGTAGCCCACGTCCTTGGCCGCTGTGATGATCTGGGGCGGGACGTTGAAGGACGGGTACGCCGAAAACGGCCCGTCCGGCCCGGCGACGGGTGTTTCCTGGTGGCAGATGGCGAGAGCACTGGCCCGGATATACCTGCGTTGGCCTTCCAGGAGCGGTACGAAGTCAAGGCCGGGCTTGCCCTCGGCGGCCGCATCCTGACGGGCCTGCTCCCAGAGCTGGGTGTGGACCAGCATGTCCCCCGTCACCACGACAGACGTGCAGCGCAGTGTTGGACAGGAAGGACCTGCCCCCGGCGTGGGTGTGGGCGTCGGGGTTGGCGTTGGCGTGGGCGTTGACGGAGTAGTCGGCCGGACCGGGCCGGAGCCGGATCCCCCTGACGCTTCCCGCGCATCCTGCTCTGCTACGAGGCCGCACCCGGCCAGCATCGCCGCGAGTGTGATTGCGGTGACCGCTGCGCCTGCGCGGTGGGCAACTCTGCCGGGCCTGTTCCCCATAGCCGACATTCTAGGCGGGCGCATTCGCCGCAGCGTGCATCCCAGGGTGCATTTTGGTGCGTTGAGAAGAGTGCGGCCATGTGAAAGGTTTACGTCATGACAAATCCGCTCCTGAGTCCCAGTTCCCTACCGTACGGGCTGCCGCCTTTTGCCGGGATTCAGGCGTCCCACTATGCCGAGGCCGTGGATGCTGGCCTGGCCGAGCACCTGGCGGAGATCCAGGCGATCGTTGACAATCCGGAACCTGCGTCAGTCCAGAACACAGCGGTGGCAATGGAGCGGGCGGGCCGGCTTCTGGAGCGGGCCACGGCATCATTCTTCACCCTGGCTTCAGCAGATGCCTCCGACGCCATCCGGGACCTGGAGACGAAGCTTTCCCCGCGTCTCTCGGCCCACGAGGACGATGTGTTCCTTAACCGCGTGCTCTTTGACCGCTTCGCCGCGATAGATACAGCCGCGATAGATACAACCGCGCCGGATGCAACGGGCTGCAATCGGGAGGCCGTACGGCTGGTGGAGGAATACCTCAAGGAATTCCGGCAGTCAGGCATCCAACTGGACAGCCCGGGCCAGGACCGGTTGAAAGTGATCAACGCGGAACTGTCCCGTCTTGGCACTGAATACGGCCAGCGGGTGAAGGAAGGCATGAAGTCCGCGGCCCTCATGGTCGACAGTGAAGATGAACTGGCGGGCCTGCCGGCCGACGATATTGCCACTGCAGCGGAAGCGGCCCGCGCGGCGGGCCACGATGGCAAGTTTCTGCTGACGCTCATCCAGCCCACCAACCAGCCGGCCTTGGCTGCGCTCGAAAACCGGGATGTCCGGCGTCGGCTGTTTGAAGCGTCCGTCAGCAGAGGCAGCGACGGCGGCAGCCTGGACGTCCTGGAACTTGCCAGATCCATGGCAGCGCTGCGGGCCGAAAAGGCAGCGCTCCTCGGCTTCGCGAACTATGCCGAGCTCATGATGGAGCGGCAGACGGCGCCCGACTTCGAAGCCGTCCGCACCCTGCTCAGCAGGCTGGCACCGGCCGCAGTCCGGAACGCCGACGCGGAGGCGGGAGCCCTGGCGGAGACCGCGGGGCATCCCCTGCAGGCGTGGGACCGGGCGTTCTACTCGGCCAGGGTGCGCCGGGAGAAGTACGCGGTGGACGAGCAGGCGCTCCGGCCCTACTTCGAACTGGACAGGGTGCTCCGGGACGGGATCTTCCATGCGGCCACGGCGCTGTACGGCATCACTTTCCATGAACGGACGGATCTTTCCGGCTACCACCCGGACGTCCGGGTCTGGGAGGTCCGGAACGAGGACGGCAGCGGCCTGGGCCTCTTCCTCGGAGACTATTACACGAGGGAATCGAAGCGCGGCGGGGCCTGGATGAACTCGCTCGTTGAACAATCGGCCCTGCTCGGCACCAAGGCCGTGGTCATTAACAACCTGAACATTTCCAAGCCGCCTGCCGGTGAACCGACCCTTCTCACCCTGGACGAACTGCATACGCTCTTCCACGAGTTCGGCCACGCGCTGCACGGCCTGTTCTCCAACGTCACCTATCCACGCTTTTCCGGCACGGCGGTGCCACGGGATTTCGTGGAATACCCGTCGCAAGTCAATGAGATGTGGATCCTGTGGCCCGAGGTGCTGTCGAACTACGCCCGCCATCACGTCACCGGCGAGCCGCTTCCGCGGGACATCGTGGACCGCCTGGAACAATCCCGGCTCTGGGGTGAAGGTTTTTCCACCACCGAATACCTGGGAGCTGCCCTTCTTGACCTGGCGTGGCATGTGCTGGAGCCGGGCGGCGTTCCCGATGATGTACTTGCCTTCGAGGCCAAGTCCCTGGCGGCCGCCGGCGTGGCGCACGCCCTGATCCCGCCGCGGTACCGCACAGGGTACTTCCAGCACATCTTCGCCGGGGCGGGATACGCCGCGGGCTACTACTCGTATATCTGGAGCGAGGTCCTGGACGCCGAGACCGTCGACTGGTTCAAGGAGAACGGCGGCCTTACCAGGGCGAACGGCGAACGCTTCCGGCATGAACTGCTCTCGCGAGGCAACAGCCGGGATCCCCTGGACTCCTTCCGGATCCTGCGAGGCTGCGACGCCCGCCTGGATCCCCTGCTGAAGCGCCGCGGCCTGGAGTAACCCCCAAAACAACCTTAATGAACGGACGACGCCGGTCCCCCACCAGGAAAAGATGGGGAACCGGCGTCGTCCACAACAACGAAGGTGACCGCAGCGACAGGCGGGGGTGATCCGGCAGCACGCGCAAAAGGGCCCCCGCGCCCCGGGCAGTTAGAAGCTGCCAACGGGGCGCGGGGAATAGCGTGCAGAGGATCAGCGCCGCCAGGCGCCACCCACGGCGAGAAAGTTACCAGCCGCGCTCGGCAAGGCGGTGCGGCTGGGGGATCTCGTCGACGTTGATGCCCACCATGGCCTCGCCCAGGCCGCGGGAAGCCTTGGCGATGACGTCCGGGTCATCGAAGAACGTGGTGGCCTTCACGACGGCAGCGGCGCGCTGGGCCGGGTTGCCGGACTTGAAGATACCGGAGCCGACGAAAACGCCGTCAGCGCCAAGCTGCATCATCATTGCCGCGTCGGCCGGAGTAGCGATGCCGCCGGCGGTGAACAGGACGACGGGGAGCTTGCCGGCGGCAGCAACTTCCCTGACCAGTTCGTACGGGGCCTGCAGTTCCTTGGCCGCGACGTACAGTTCGTCCTCGGGCAAGGCGGCAAGCTTGGCGATCTCGGAACGGATCTGGCGCATGTGGCCGGTGGCGTTGGAGACGTCGCCGGTGCCGGCCTCGCCCTTGGACCGGATCATCGCCGCGCCCTCGTTGATACGGCGCAGCGCCTCACCAAGGTTGGTGGCACCACAAACGAAGGGAACCTTGAAGTTCCATTTGTCGATGTGGTTGACGTAGTCCGCCGGGGTCAGGACCTCGGACTCGTCGATGTAGTCAACGCCCAGGGACTGCAGGATCTGGGCTTCGACGAAGTGGCCGATCCGGGCCTTGGCCATGACCGGCACGGACACGGCGTCGATGATCTTGTCGATCATGTCCGGATCGGACATGCGGGACACACCGCCCTGGGCCCGGATGTCGGCAGGAACGCGTTCCAGCGCCATCACGGCCACGGCACCGGCGTCTTCGGCGATGCGGGCCTGTTCGACGTTGACGACGTCCATGATGACGCCGCCCTTGAGCATCTCGGCCATGCCGCGCTTGACGCGCTTGCTGCCCGTGACGCTGTTCGCGGACGAACCGGCTTCGCTGTTTACATCAGGTGTAGACACAAAAACCCCTATGGGTAGATAGACGACCTTCGCCGGGCGGGAAGGCGGCATAATATGCCGCGGGGTACACGCACCGGATTGCCGGATCCATTGACCGGGCAGTCCCAATACTAGTCCCACCGCGGCCAGCGGGCTTAATCAGGCTTCGTCCGGTGCGGCGGTTTCGGCGAGGGCCTGGCGGCGGACGGACAGCACCCGTTGGACCACGGTGACCAGGCTGGCCACCGCGAGGAGACCGAGCGTGACCAGAAGCACAATGACTGGAAGTCCAAGACCTGTTAGTCCTGTGACAACGAGGACCGAAACGAGCCGCTCGGCCCGTTCAGCAATACCCACATTGGCGGTGAACCCCAGCGACTCCGCCTTAGCCCTGGCATAGGAAACCACCATGCCCAGGACCAGGCAGACCATTGCGGCGACGGCAACGGCGAACTGGGCGCCCCCCGTGAAGAACCAGATCGCCAGACCGGCAAAGATGGCACCGTCGGCGATTCGGTCCAGCGTGGAGTCCAGGAAGTTGCCCCACCGCCCGCCGGCGTCGCGCATCCGCGCCATGATGCCGTCCAACACATCGGAAAAGATGAAGGCGGTGATGAAAAGCGTCCCCCACAACAGCTGGCCAAGAGGGTAGAAGACCAGGGCGCCGACGACGACTCCGGCAGTTCCGATGACCGTGACTGCATCGGGGGAAACACCGATCTTCAAGAGCCAGCGGGCAAGCGGAGTGAACAATGCGGTGAAGAAACCGCGCGCGTGCCTATTCAGCATCCGTCTCCCCGGGCCAGGCCTGGGCAACCTGCTGGCGGACCTCATCCAGCGTCTGCGTGATCGCCTTGGTCTGGGCAATGATGGGGAAGAAGTTGCCGTCGCCGCCCCATCTCGGAACGATGTGCTGGTGCAGGTGGCCAGCGATCCCTGCTCCGCCCACAACGCCCTGGTTCATTCCAATGTTGAAGCCGCCCGGATTCGCCACCTTGCGCAGCACCTTCATGGCGGTCTGCGTCAGTTCCGCGAACTCCGCCGTCTCCTCCAAGGTGAGATCGGTGTAGTCAGGCACGTGCCGGTACGGGCAAACCAGCAGGTGGCCCGGATTGTAAGGAAACAGGTTCAGGACCACATAGCAGGTCCTCCCCCGGTAAACGATGAGGGCTTCCTCGTCCGTCCGGCCGGGTCCCAGGCAGAACGGGCAGTCGTCCTCGTTCTTGAACTGCTGCTGCCCGCCCTTGATGTACGCCATCCGGTGCGGAGTCCACAGGCGCTGGAAAGCATCGGGGACGCCAGCGAGATCAAAATCATCGGTCACGCCGGCATCACCTGGGTATCCCGCGCCTGTGTTCTCCTGCACCGTGTCTGTATCCGTTTCCGCTAGCTGGTCCTGTTTCGGACGGCTTCCGTGATCCGCTTGACGGCCTCGGCAATAGGCACGCCGTTGTCCTGGCTTCCATCGCGGAAGCGGAAGGACACAGCGCCAGCCTCGGCGTCGTCACCGCCGGCGATCAGGACGAACGGGATCTTGTTCTTGCTCGCGGTGCGGATCTTCTTGGGGAACCTGTCCGAGGAGGTATCCACCTCGGCACGGATCCCCACCGCCTTGAGCTGGTCAACGACGTCGAACATGTACTCATTGAACGCTTCGGCCACGGGAATACCCACAACCTGGACAGGGGCAAGCCAGGCCGGGAACGCCCCGGCGTAGTGCTCGGTGAGCACACCCATGAACCGTTCGATCGAGCCGAACAGGGCACGGTGGATCATCACGGGCCGCTGACGGGTGCCGTCAGCGGCCTGGAACTCGAGTTCGAACCGTTCGGGGAGGTTGAAGTCCAGCTGGATGGTGGACATCTGCCAGGTGCGGCCCAGGGCGTCCTTGGCCTGCACCGAAATTTTTGGACCGTAAAACGCGGCTCCGCCTGGATCGGCAACGAGTTCAAGGCCGGAGTCGCGCGCCACATCGGCGAGGGTCTGGGTGGCCTCTTCCCACGCGAGGTCTTCACCGACGTACTTTTCCGGGTCCTTGGTGGACAGCTCCAGGTAGAAGTCGTTCAGTCCGTAGTCCTTCAGCAGGTCCAGAACGAAGTCCAGCGTCTTGGTCAGCTCGTCCTTCATCTGCTCGCGGGTGCAGTAAATGTGGGCGTCGTCCTGGGTCATGCCGCGGACCCGGGTCAGGCCGTGGACCACGCCGGACTTCTCATAGCGGTAAACAGCGCCGAACTCGAAAAGCCGCAGGGGTAGTTCGCGGTAGGAACGTCCGCGGGAGCGGAAGATCAGGTTATGCATGGGGCAGTTCATCGGCTTCAGGTAGTAATCCTGGCCGGGCTTGCGGATGGTGCCGTCCTCGTTGAGTTCGGCATCCACGTGCATCGCGGGGAACATGCCGTCCTTGTACCAGTCAAGGTGTCCGGAGACCTCGTACAGGTGGCCCTTAGTGATGTGGGGGGTGTAGACGAACTCGTAGCCGGCGTCGACGTGGCGCTGGCGCGAGTAGTCCTCCATCTCCTTGCGGATGATGCCGCCCTTGGGGTGGAAGACGGGAAGTCCGGAGCCAAGCTCGTCAGGGAAGGAGAACAGGTCCAGCTCCACGCCCAGTTTGCGGTGATCGCGCCGTTCCGCTTCGGCGAGGCGTTCCTGGTAGGCCTTCAGCTCGTCCTTGGTGGGCCAGGCGGTGCCGTAGATGCGCTGCAGCTGCTGGTTCTTCTGGTTGCCGAGCCAGTAGGCGGATGAGGACCGGGTGAGGGCAAAGGCGTTGGAGATGAGCTTGGTGTTGGGCAGGTGCGGGCCGCGGCAGAGGTCGCACCAGACGGTGTCGCCGCTTTTGCGGTCCACGTTGTCGTAGATGGTGATATCCCCCGCGCCAACCTCGACGTTGACCCCTTCGCCGGCGTCTGCGGCGTCGTTCTTCTTGCCCAGGAGTTCCAGCTTGTAGGGCTCGTCCTTCATGGCTTCGCGGGCCTCGTCCTCGCTGACCACGCGGCGGACGAACTTCTGGTTCTGGTTGATGATCTTGAGCATCATCTTTTCGAGGGTCTTGAGGTCCTCGGGAGTGAACGGCTCAGCGACGTCGAAGTCGAAGTAGAAGCCGTCCGTGATGTACGGACCGATGCCCAGCTTGGCGTCCGGGCGCAGCTGCTGCACGGCCTGCGCCATGACGTGGGCTGTGGAGTGGCGGAGCACGTTCAGCCCGTCGGGGGAACCGATGGTGACGGCCTGGACCTCGGCGCCTTCGGGCAGCTCCTGGTCCAGGTCCTTCAGTTCGCCGTTGACGCGGGCCACTACGACGTCGCGGCGCTCAAAGAAGAGTTCCGCACCGGTTGTCCCGGTAGTCACCTTGGTCTCTTCGCCGTCGACGATGAGGGTGATCTGCTGGGCATCTGACACGGGTGTCTCCTATTCAAGGTTAAGGCTTCATAGCTTGTGGCATACGGGGACCACAGCCAGCCATCGTCAATGCTATCGGTTTCGCGGGAGGCCGACCAACGGGGACCCGGAGCGTGCTCAGCCGCCCATTCCGGTAATGGCAAGGCTTCGGCTGATTCCGTCCAGCGGGTGCGGGACGTCCTTGGTCTCCGTCCCTGGCTGCGGGAAGGGGAGGGTTTCAATGCGGCTCAGGTCCCAGGCCATGCTGGCGCTCAGGCTGATTCCCCTGGGACCGGTCCGGCGCGTGGTGCCCCGGATCAGCAGCAGCCGCGTCCCGAACAGCAGCAGCCCGGCCTGTTCCTGGGCTTCATGGAAGAAGACGGAGTCGATGCAGCCGGTGCCGTCGTCGATGCTGATGAAGACCACGCGCCGGCCGCCGCGCATTGGCGGGGTCTGCGTGGCGATGCGCACCCCCGCCACCAGCACTTCGGTGCCGTTGCGCAGTCCCAGCAGTTTGTCCGCAGTGGTGACGCCGAGCCTGTCCAGCATTGGCCGGTGGCTGTCCATCAGGTGACCGCTGACATCAATGGCCATCAGGTCAAGTTCCGCCCGGACGTTGTCCACCAGCGTGGGCGCGGGAAGGCCTGGCTTGACGTTTCGCAGCTCCACGTCCCCCAGGGGCAAGGACAGCTGGCCCTCCATGACCTCGATTCCCTTCCGGGTGCTTCCGGTCGCCTGGAGCCTTTGTAAGTGCTGGACGAGATCCGCCCGGTTGGCTGCACCGCCCGACTCCCGGTGGAGGGCATCAAAAGCACCCAGCTGGGCCAGCCTCTTGATGCTGGGCTTGCTCAGCCTTGAGCGTGCCCGGAGATCAGCCAGCGAGTCATACGGCTGTCCGGCAACAATGCGTCTTAGCTCGGCAGCGGACAGGCCATAGATCCCGTTCAGGCTCAACCTGATCCCCAGCTTGCCGCGGTCCTGTCCGTCCGCAATCCGCTCCACCCGGTATTCCGCCTGGCTGCGGTTGATATCCAGCGGCAGGATGGGGATGCCCAGCCTGCGCGCCTCGGCCACTAGGAGCCGCTTGGGATACATGCCGGGGTCGTGCTCCCAGAGCCCGGCAAGGAAAGCCTCCGGGTGGTGGGCCTTGAGCCAGGCCGACTGGTATGTGGGCACGGCGAATGCCGCCCCGTGTGCCTTGCAGAAGCCAAAACTTCCGAAGGCCTTCAGCGTCCCCCAGACCTTGTCCACCACGTCCGGCGCGTAGCCCCTGGCCCGGGCTTCCCTGCGGAAGAACTCCTCCACCTGCGGCTCGAGTGCTTCATTGCCCAGGGCGCGGCGGAATTCGTCCGCGCGTGCCAGGCCGCAGCCTGTCATGACGTTGAACGTCTTCAGGATCTGTTCATGGAAAACGGTGACCCCATGCGTTTCCTGCAGCACGGGTTTCAGGTCCGGGTGCGGATAGACCTCAGGCGCGAAACCGTGCCGGTGCTCCAGGAAGGGCCGCACCATGTCCGATTTCATTGGCCCCGGCCGGAACAGCGAAATGTCGATGATGAGGTCATTGAAGTCACGGGGCGCCATCTTGCCCACCAGCTCCCGCTGGCCCGGGGACTCGATCTGGAAACAGCCCAGGGTGTGGGTGCTCCGGATGAGTTCATAGGTTGGTTCATCATCAAGCGGCACGGCATTGAGGTCGATGCGGCCGTTCTCGGCGATGTAGTCCGGCCCGGTGCCTTCGGGGCCGGCGGGGTGGGCCCCGGCAGCAACCACTTCTGCCTTGGAGGGGTGGATCCGGATGACTTCCCGGACAGCAAAGGCCATGGCGCTTTGCATCCGGACTCCCAGGACGTCGAGCTTGAGCATGCCCATGGGATCCATGTCGTGTTTATCGAACTGGCTCATCGGCAGCCCCAGCCCGCTGGGCTGTACAGGGGTCCGGTCCAGCAGTGTGGCGTCGCCCAGGATCACTCCGCAGGGGTGCATGGAAATGTGCCTGGGCAGCCGGTCAAGGCGTTCCGTCAGGTCCACGAGCAGGTCCAGCTGCTGGTTTTCGGCGAACTGCCGCTGCTCCACCCGCCCGGCGAACTCCCGCAGTTCCGGCTTTTCCGCCATTGCCTCGCGGAACTTCCGGGCCGAAAACCGCCACAGCTGCTTGGCGATCTCGCCCACATCGCCTTCATCCATGCCCAGCGCCATCCCGGCATCCCTGACGGCGCCGCGGGCGCGGTACCCGTTCTGCATGCTCATGAGCGTGACACGTTCCTTACCGAACCGGTCAAAGATCTTTCGGTAGACGTTGTGCCGTTCGGCGCTTTCGACATCGATATCGATATCCGGCAAGGTGGCGCGGTCCCGGGAAAGGAAACGTTCGAAGATCAGGTCGTGCTGCAAGGGGTTCACCTGGCTGACATCGATCAGGTAATTGACCAGGCTGGAAGCGCCGGAACCGCGGGCCGCAGCACGGACCCCCATATCAATGATCATCCTGGAGACCTCCGCCACGGTCAGGAAGTAGGAGGAGAATCCGAGGTTCTGAATGATTCCCAATTCGTGGGTGAGACGCTGGCGCATCTCCTTTTCGGCGGTACCGGAAATTCCCGGGAACCGCTTTGCTATCCCGGCCTCGCAACGCTGTACCAGTTCAACGTGCGGGTCCTGGCTGATGCCGATCACGGAAGTTTCGGGGACCACCGGCTGTTTCCAGCCCATATCCGTCACCGGATCGATCCGGCAGAGGTCTGCGAGCGCCTCGGTCTGTGCCATCAGCTGCTTGAGGTCGGCGGCACCATACCCAGCAGCACTGATGATTTCCTTGCCCAGCTGGAGCATCTGCCCCGATGATTTCAGCCAGCCCTGGCCATTGGGCTGGAGCAGGGGTTCGGCGGCCAGTTCCGGGAGTGACTTCAGCGTCCGGGCTGAGTCCAGCACGTCTGCCGTGGCGGCGCCGTCCTCGGCGCAGTAGCGGACGGCGTTCGTCAGCACGGCGGGAACCTGGTGTTCTTCCGCGAGTTTAAGCATGCGTACCGCATGGGCTGTGCTCAGGGGCGTGCCGGGGGCGGTGAGCTGGGAAACAATTTCAGCCACCACAGTCCCTGCCGGCATGGCATCAAGCCAGCGTTTGAAAAGGGTGCGCGGACGCAGGTAGCGCCGCCCGCCCAAGGCCAGTCCGACGTCGGAATAAGGCCCGATCAGGACTGTCAGTACCGGTTTAAGGGTCCGGGGATCCAGGGTCCGTGAGGCGAGTTCAGCCCGCGTAACTGCCACGGGCACCGCTCCCCCGGCTTTGCCGGAGGTGCGGGCATGCGCATCCGAAACCAGCCGGCACAAGGCACGGTAACCGGCTCCCTTGTTGTTTCCGCGGGCAAGCACCACCACGCGGCCGGCGAGCTGGGTGCGGTGGTCCCCGTCGTCGTCGAAAACTGCGAGGTCAACGCCGACAAGGGGATCTATTCCGGCAGCCATGCAGGCTTTGAGGTGTTTGACGGTGCCGTACAGCCCGTCCCGGTCAGTACACGCGAGCGCTGTGGCGCCGTCCGCTGCGGCAACCCGGGCAAGCTCGTCCGGCCAGGAAACGCCGTAGTGGGCGCTGAAGGCGGTGGACACGTGAAGGTGCGTGAAGCTCATGCTGTTCGGGGCTGAAGTGCGTCGTGGATCCGCAGGATCCTCCAGCGGCCACTGCCGATGTGCCTGGTCAGGTCCAGGGTGAGCGGCATTTCAGTGGCGCCCTTGGAACCCCCGGGGCTGTCCGCAGCCATAACCTGGACGCGCCAGATCTCGTGGTCCACCAGCCCGGGCCCGCTTCCCAGGGGTGCTCGGCTCACCTCCGCCCACCACTGCCGGCGTTCGTACCACCGCACAGGTTCAGCGCATACGGTGTAGCGCTTTCCGGCCCATTGAAGCTCCAGTGGCTGGCCGGCAGCGGTGCAGACGACGTCCACGGACTCGCTGAACATGCCCATGGGCGCCTCCGGAACAGAACTGAACACTTGAAGAATCTCTGCTGAGGCATAAGCCGCAACCTTGATTGTCCGCTTGATTGTCCGCTTGATTGTTCGAATACATATTCGAACAATTCCAGTCTACGCCGGTGCTGTGACAAAACCTAGAAGGGGTGGACGGACGGGACGGCAGGGAGCAGGATTGTGGCATGACTACCCATGACGCACTCCTCAAGCACGTAAGCATCAAGGCCCAGGACTCTACGCTCGTGGCCACTTTTGATATCGATGGCAACATACCGGGATCGGGTGCTTACGTGGTGGGGCTGATGGCGGCCGACCCTGATTATTCCTCGCAAAGACGGCTCGGCATTGAATTCATGAACGGGGAGGCGGTGGCCTGCTACTCGTTCAACCATGAACAGGGCATCGAAGAGAACTACGATCTCAGCGGCGTCACGCATTCCGGCAACACCATCACGGGCAGCTTCCCGATGGATGTCGTCCATGGGCTGGGCAAAGGGCACGTGATGTCAGCCTTCAGCGAGGCGGACGGCCGGGAATTCCAGTCCGGCGTCGCCGTCGAGGAAGCGCTGTAGGCAAGCTGCAGGAAAGCGCCGCTCAGCTGTTCTCTTTGTGGACCTTGAGCTCGAGTTCGATGAAGCCCGAGATCATGGCCCGGTAGGTGGACTCGACGATGTCCGGGTCGATGTCCTTCTTTTCCGCAGCCGACCGGACGTGTTCGATGATCCGTTCCACCCGGCCGGCAGCGCGGACCTCCGCGTCGTCGCCCTTGAGGGTCCCCGCGATCCGGATCAGCCGTTCACGCCGGGCAATGAGGGTCACGATCTGGTCGTCCACTTCGTCGACCGCGATCCGCACGGCAGCGAGCTGTTCCCTGTCGGCCAACGCGTCTCTGTCGTTTCCTTGAATTGTCGCCATCATCTGACAGTATCGAAGCATGCAGCCCCGAGTCGACTTCATCTCATTAGGTGTCCGCAGCGTTGCCGCCTCCCGCCGCTTCTATGCGGAGGGTCTGGGCTGGCCCATCCATCGCGAGTTTCCCGGCGATGTGGTGTTCATCCAGGTCAACCACGGCCTGGTTCTTTCCCTCTGGGACGCCACCCAGATGCAGGCGGAGGCGGGTGTCAGCGCTCCCGGCGGGGTGCCCTGCATCACGCTGAGCCATAACCTGGGCAGCACCGACGAGGTGGACCAGGTCATGGCGGAGGCTGCGGCCGCCGGCGCGGTGATCGTGGCTGAGCCGGTCACCCAGCCCTGGGGCGGGTACAGCGGCTATTTTGCCGATCCGGACGGTTTCCGTTGGGAGATTGCGTACAACCCCACCTGGTCAGTGGACGACGCCGGCACTGTCACCGTTTAGCCGCCGGTTCAGTTCCGCGGAAACCACCGCACAGTCCCCTGCGCTGTCCTGGAACAGAGTGCTCCTGGAACAGGGTGCCCCTGGAACAGCGTTGTCCTAGAACAGCGCCTCCGCCGGCCGGATGAATTGGCGTGGCCGGATGAGTCCGGGTGAGTTGTTGCGGACGTTCCCGACGTCGGGGCCAACCGAATCGACGCGCCATTCGGCCGCGACATCCTTAACTCCGGCCCGTACCAGATCCACCAGTGCGGGTGCATCGTCGGCCTGCGGGTCAAGCCAGGACTCCATGGTGGCCTTGTCCATAGGCAGCGGGACCCGGTCATGCAGGGCAGTGAGCTTGCCGAAGACCGTGGATCCGCAGCCCGGGGGCGGGGTGTCCGCCGTCAGGATGGAGGTGGAGAGCAACCAGCGCCGCGGATCCCCTTCGGCTTTGGAGGGGTCCTTCCACCACTCGTAAACGCCGGCGAAAACCATCCCCCTGCCGTTGCCAGGGTGGACGTAATACGGCTGCCTGACCTTGCCGGGCCGCTGCGTCCATTCGTAGTAGCCGTCCGCGGGAACTGCGCATCTCCGCGACTGGATGGCTTTGCGGAACGCAGGCTTTTCCAGCACGGTCTCGCTTCGGGCGTTGATCATCCCGGGCCCGACGCCGGCGTCCTTAGCCCAGGACGGAACCAGCCCCCACCGGGCGACATGAAGTTGCCGCACGGTCCTTGCGTCGATTAGCCGCTCCAGGACTATCGGCACATTATTTGTGGGTGCCACGTTCCAGGACGGCGGAATGTCCACCTCGTCCTCGAGCCGCGCATCAAACTCAGCCAGCAGATCTCCCACGGCCCGTGCCATCACATAGCGTCCACACATGGCTCCAGCATGCCATCGCAGCCCACTGGCGTCATCGACCGGCACAAGCACCGGGGAATATCGGCCGGCAGGTTACCGTTGATGCGGACGAACCCCCTCAACGCTTAGGAGAGCTCCGTGGACTTTACCCCCGAATCCGGCACCATCACCATGTTTTCCACCACCTGGTGCGGTTACTGCAACCGGCTGAAGAAGCAGCTGGATGCGCAGGGCATTGGCTACACGGAAATCAACATCGAGGAAGTCGATGGAACCGCCGAGCTCGTGGAGCAGATCAACGGCGGCAACCGCACCGTTCCCACCGTGCTTTTCCCGGACGGCACCGCCGCAACCAATCCCTCAGCCGCCGAGGTCAAGAACCGGCTCGCTGCCTAAGGCCGCTGCCAAAGACGCCGCCTGCGGGAGAAATAGTCCCAGTGGGCTGCCGGGCGGGTTACGCCTCCACGCTGTTGAAACCGGCATAATCGCTGAAGCCGGCATGGCTGCCGAATTCGGCGTGCTGCAGGGAGGCGTGACGCGCGTAGGTGTTGAGCACGGCGTCCTCGACGGCAGTGACATCAAGGCCGGGTACCAGATCGTTGACGGCGCCCGCGGTCGCGGGATCCCAGTCGAGGCCGAGCGCTGCATAGCTGTCGGCCAGCACGCTGCGGATGGGCCCTGAATTCTCCACCACGACCACCGAGCTGAAGAGCCAGCCGCCGGAAACTACGCGCTGCGCCGTGCCAACAAGCTTCACCTGGTGTGCCGGGTCGGCCGGGTCCGTGCCGTGGACGCTGAACTCCCCCGGGCAGTATTCGCCGGGTATTTCGCCCACGGCCGCGTCCACGCCCGCACTCCGGAGGGCGTGGGCCAGCAGTTCCCCAAAAAACCTGAACCGGCCCTTTGAGCCTGCAATGGCGTCGGGGTGGGGCTCAACGTGGTCCACCACGAGAGTGCCCTTATGGTAGGCGGCGGCGCGCCCCCCGGCCTTGCGGATCAGGGGTTCGAAGCCATGGTTGCGGCACGCCCGGGCGGCGCTTTCGAAGCCCGGAAGCCGGGCGTCGCGCTGGCCAAAGGCAACTGTGGGCCTGGGCCGGTACAGCCTCAGCGTGGGGCCGATCCTGCCGGTTTTTGCCTGGGTCAGCAGCTCGAGCCCGAATTCAAGGTCCCTTGCCGCACCAAGGGAGTGCTCCTGCCGCACCACTGTCAGCGTCCGGAGTCCGCTTACGGCGTCCTGCATACTAGTGAACTCCCCTACTGTCATACCGCACTTCGTCGCGGCGGCCTGGCCGACAGGCCACTCCAAGGTTACGCCGTGGCCTGCTCCGTCAGCTCCTGCGCAGCGTCAGGATCTGCTCGGCGCGCCCGAAGGGTCCCTGAAGGTCGTGCAGGACCGTCGAAGTGAGGCCGATGCCGTCGGCTCCAAATGATACGGCGTTGTCCAGTCCGAGCCATGCTCCTTCGGGCCGGCGGTACATGTGGATCTGCAGGTCAAGGTTGGGGAACGCATAGCTGTCCTTGCCCGGCGGGACCCGCGCGGCGATCCCGTTCGCGGTATCCACCAGACCTATGAGGCGGGCAAGGTCGCCGCTGTCCGCCTTGTCCGTCAGCGGGTGTTCAGTGCGCAGCCACACCTTTCCGGCGCCGGGCCGGTGGCCCTCTGCCACACGCATTTCGAGGGAGCGGATGTACCCGCCCGGCCAGACGCTGGCGCCGTCGTACGGTTTGCATTCATCGGGCGCCGGAATGGCGGCGTCTTCGACGGCGGCCACTGCGCTGGTATCGCTGGTGATCATGCGCCAGGCAGTGGCGCGGATGGCCACCCTGCCGCTGGCCACGAGTTCCGCCTGCAGCAGCTCAATGGTGCGGCCGGGCCGGAGGGTGGTGGTTTCGATGTGGAACTCACCGCCGGGAATAAGGCCCAGGATCTCGAAACTCAGGCGCGCCATCCGCATGTCCGTGCGGGGAAGGTGCCGTTCAAGGCTGTCGGCCATCAGTCCGGAGGCCGGCGCCATGTGCTGCTCGTGTTCGTTCCAGGCACCCTGGGCGTGGATGGTGGACCGGAATCGGCCGCCGCCCAGCGATTCATAGTAGAAGTTACCTTCGGCAAGTTCGGGCAGTTCTTTCGTCAACATTGGCCCTTCCGGCGGTTCTGGGTGAATAGGGATTAACTCTAGCCGTTGCATCGCACGCGCTGCTCCTGACGCGGGCGAAATGTCAGCGCCACGGAACGGCGATCTGGGTAGACTCAGAAGCTGGTCCTGTCTGCAACCCTCGGAAGAGGTGCTCGAACGATGCGCGTCATCAGCTACAACCTTCGCAAACACAAAGCGAGCGACGAACTCCTTGCTCTCGCCCGGGATTTCGAGGTCGACGCCCTGTGCCTGCAGGAAGTCGACTCCAGTGATCTGCCGGAGACCTTGGGCCCTTTGCACCTGGCCGATACCACCAAAGGAAACCGGCTGGGGCTCGCCATCTACTACCGCACCAGCCGCTTTACGGCCATGGATACCCAATCGTTCGCCTTGAAGAAGTCCATGCATGACAGGGTGTTGGCGCCCGCCCATGAACGGCTCATCGGAACCCGGGTGGTGGACAAGGAGACGCAGCACGAACTGGTGATCGGCTCCTTCCACGCCGCGCCGCTGACCGCTTCCAACTCCCTGCGGCGCAAGCAGATCCATGCCGCCCATGCGGAGCTGTTGAGCATGGGAAGCGGTCTGATGACGCTGATGGTGGGGGACTTCAACTACCCGTTCTTCACCAAGAACCTCGATGTGCACATGAAGAATTCGGGCTATGCGCTGTCTCTTAGCAACCGCCGCACGTACACCCGCTACAAAGTGTTTAAGGGGCACTTCGATTTCGCCACGTCGCTGGGCCTGGACATCGAAAGCGTGGAGACCCTGCCCCGTGGCAAGTCGGACCACCTGCCCATCCTGGTCAGCGCGGAGTACGGCCAGGACACCTGAGCGTTTCAGGCGCATGCCGCTGCACCGATGCTAGCCCCGGTCCTCTGTGAGCTTCAGCAAGCGGCGCCGCAGTTGGGGCCAGGCGGCAGCGAAGCCGGGGTGCAGTTCCCTGCTGTCAACTTCTTCCAGCGGAACCCACTGCAGTTCAAGGCTTTCCGGATCGCTGATGACGGGATCAAAGGGCTCAATGACCTGCAGGACCACCGTGGTGTAGGACCAGTATCCGACATCCAGGACGGAACTGAAGAGAACGCTCACCCCCGCCGCCGGCACGGCGGCTTCCTCATGCGCTTCCCGCAGGGCGCCGGTGACGGGGTCTTCTCCCTGGTGCAGTGCGCCACCGGGCAGTCCCCACGTTCCGCCGTCGTGGCTCCACAGCGCGCGGTGCTGAAGGAGCACGCCCCTGTCCGGATCGCAGGCGAGGACACCCGCTGCGCCGAACCTGCCCCAGAACCGCCCCCGCTCCCCTTCCACCCACGCGTCGCCGGGGTCCCGTGGCCCAGTGCGAAGTGGCGGGGCAACGCGGGACGCGGCAGCCAGGGAGTGATCCATGGCACCAGTCTGACAGGTGGGTGGAGGAATGTGCGAGGTCAGCCCGCCTCACGCCGTCGCTAACCTACGTGCCCGCGTTCGACGGCGAAATCACCCCCGGGATACATGATGGTCTCGTGCCCGTCGTCGAAGCGGACGAGATAGGGCGGGGCGCCGCCCTGCCCCCGGACTTCAACGATCACGCCGTGCCGGTCTGACGACTCGACAGTCCTTCCCCGAACGACGATCCGATCGCCTTGCGTTGCCTCCATGGCAATCACCTCCAACGCCAGATTACGACTCATGGAGGCTCCCGAACAGGGCCCGCGTGACCCGGGATTGGCAAGGGACCAGCCTGACGCCTGCGCTGGATTCCAAGCACGTCGCCGGCCGCCGCCGTTCCGGACCGTCGTTACCGGGCCGTCGTTTCCGGGCCGTCGTTTCCGGGCCGTCGTTCCGGGCCGTCGTTCCGGACAGTTCTTTTCAGTCCCGGTCCGGGAGCAGCAGCGATTCGGTTGCAGCATCGGGCCGGCCGTCGAAGAACTGATCCAAGACCTCGCGGAAAATTGTTTCCTCCGGGGCCGCGTGCAGGAACAGCGTCATGGAGGAATGCAGTTTCCTCGCGTCGATGCCGCCCAGGATGTCAGTAGCGGGACGGCCTGCGTGTGCGGCGACAGCGGCGGCGCACTCCAGCAGCCGGGGACCCAGCTCCCCGTGCTTCAGATACGCCTGCGCTTCGGCCAACGATCCGATGGCATACAGCCGGGACATGGCGCTCTGCCCCAGCCCTGCGACCTGGGGAAAGATGAACCATATCCAGTGCCCCGTCTTCTTCCCGTTCCGCAGTTCCGCCAGGGCATGACCATATGTGCCGCCGCTGTCCTGCGCGGTGACGAACCGTTCCAGCTTGTAGGGGTCCTTCATGTCGGCTTCCTTCCCTTAGCCCGTCCGATAACCTGGCTCCTGACCTGCCGGGGCTGTCGACCCTGCGGCCAGGGACGCCGCGTGGCGAAGCCACCTGTCGGGGTCCCGGTGCCAGCGGGCGATCACGGCGTCTGCGCGCTGCCGGTCCCTTCCGCCCAGCGTCGCCAGCAGGGGAACCACGACGTCGGCTGTCAGCGGGTCTACCAGCTCGCCCGTGTGCGCGGACCGGATGAAGCCTTCGATCCGGGTCAGGTCACTGTGCCGCAGGAGGGCCACCCGGGTCTGCAGCAGCACGACGGCCGCCAGGCGGCGCTCGTAGACCGGCTTCCTGCCTGGTCCCGGCTGGCCCCAAAGCTCCGAGGCAAGGGCCGTCACCTCGTCATGGCCAAGATCCCTGAATTTCCTGCCGGCATCGCGGACCGTGCCACGGACGGCCCCCACCGATGCCCCGTAGGAGTTCAGGACCCCGCCCACCCGCGATTCCACTTCTTCTGCCCGAAACCAGGCGCCCTCGTTCTGCAGGGTGATGTCGATGAAGCCCGCGACGTCCCGGATGGTGTGGGTCATGCGGCCCTACCGCCCCGGCGTCCGGCGCCGGCGTGCGCGATGCAAAAAGGTGTCCACGGACGGGCCTCCAGCCTGCCTTCCGCGATCGCCTCCCCGCAGACAGCGCACGTCCCGTACGTGCCGTCGGCGATCCGCCCCAGGGCCGCCTCTACCTCGGCAAGGCCCGCACTGCTCCGCTCCAGCAGCGCCGACGCCTGCGAAAGCTCAAAGGCAATGGTGGCGCCCTCGGGATCGTGTTCGTCGTCCACGTTGGAGCCCTGACGGGCAGCATTGGCCGACGAGATGTGCGCCCGGAGGGCAGGCAGCAGAACCAGTTTCCGTTGCCGCTCGCCCTCCAGAAGGACCCGGAACCGCTCAAAACCAGCCATGGGAAAAGCGTAACGCGGTCTGTCACGGCGCCGCGCTCCGGAGATTTCGCCGCGTTTGCATTCAGGGAAGAATCCGCTCTCGACAAGGGCGGCCAATCGGAGGAAGCTGGCATTCGTAAGCGCCTCAGTCGCCGTCTGGCTGCCAGGGACGGACAGCGGATGGGCACAAACCGTTGTGGAAAGTGGGAGTGCAATGCCTGCCAATGTTGTCACCCAGCTGGAAGTAAAGTCGCACAATTCACCCGACGAGCAACGCCGCCCGGACAAGTCCGCCATTGATGTTGTGACCGTCGGCGACTATACCGTCGGCCGGCTTACCTTCGATCCCGGCTGGCGTTGGTCCGATTGCATCAAGCCCGTGGTCCAGACGGATTCATGCCAGAACAGCCACGTGGGATTCTGCGTCTCCGGAGGCCTCGTGGTGGAAACGACGGATGGCAACCGGATCAACATCAACCCTGGCGATTCATACACCATCCCGCCCGGGCACGACGCCTGGGTTGAAGGCGACCAGGCGTTCGTCGGCGTCGAATTCCTTAGTGCCGCTGATTTCGCAAAGGGGTCGGGAAGCTCCGCATAATCCCAGCTCTTCGCCGCCCCGGCACACCACCGGCATCAGGGCTGGTTGTCGCAGTACCAGATGATTCAGCACCAATTGGTTCAGTACCAGTTCAGTACCAGTTGTTGGCTGTCTCATGGCTCCAGGCCCCGCACGGGGACCCATACCGGTCAGCGATATAGCTCAGGCCCCAATTTACCTGCGTCCGATAGCTGGTCAGCCAGTCGCTGCCGGCGCTGGCATACTTTCCGGGCGGAAGGGCCTGCGCAATTCCATACGCGCCGGAGGACGGGTTGGTGGCAGTGGTCAGCCAGCTGGATTCCTTGGTCCACAGCTGCGCGAGGCACTGGAACTGGTCCTGCCCCCACCCATAGGCGGACAGCTGGCCGGAGGCATAGCTCCTGGCCCCGGCAGGATCGTTGACGGCACCGCCGGGAACGGAAGGCACGACGACGGGTGGCTGGGCCGGAGCGGGCGGCGCTGCGGCTCCCGGGACCTGGTTCACGGGGCCGGGCTTTGCCTGCGCCTGGGCGGCGGCCAGTGCTGCTGCCTTTGCCGCGGCGTCGGCCTGCTGGCGCGCCTGCTCCTCAGCTGCGGCGCGTTTGGCTGCCTGGGCCGCCTCATAGGCAGCGAGGGCTGCCTGGCCCTGCCGGTACTCGCCTTCGACCGCTGCAGTTGTCCCCTTGAGGGAAGCCAGTTGCGCCGTAAGTTCCTGGTTGTGCTGCTGTTGTTCCGCGATCTGCCGGGACATGGCCTGCTGGGCTGCCTGTGCGGCTTCCAGTTTGGCTTTCGCTTCCCCGGACAACCGCTCACGTTCGGCCCGGGCCGCCTTTTCCTGGTCCGCCAGGGCCTGGGAGGACTTCTCCGCCGCTGCCGACCTGTTGACGAGGGCAGACGTTTTGTCGCTGACGATCTGGACGATGTTGAGGCCCTGGATGCTGTTGGTCTGCACAGCGTCGAGGGCAACGAAGAACCCCATGTTGGTTCCGCCGGTCTTGTACGACTGGGCCGCCAGGGCGCCGATTTCCTTTTTGTACTGACCCAGTTCGGCATTGGCCCGTGCCGTTTCCGCCGTCAGCACGTCCACTTTCGCGCTGGCTGCGGCGAGAGCCGACTCAGCGAGGGCGTACTCGGCGGCGGACTTCACCGCAGCGGTGCCCAGCGCCTCGGCCTGGGTCTGGAGTCCGCTGAGGAGGTCGCCGATTTTGGCGATCTCGGCTGCTTTGCCGGCCTCGCTCTGCTGGGCGTTCTGTACGTCCTGCCAGGAAGGATAGCCGCTCGGTGGAGCGTCGTCGTCGGCGATTGCAGGCAGCATTGAGACCGAACCTGCGAGGACAATTGCCAGCGCTCCCGCAATAACGGGGAGTTTCACCGTGAAACCAAACCGGGACATAGTTTGTGAGCATACCGGGCAATTTCACATTTCGGTGCTGGAAAGTCGAAATTCCCATTCCACCAATCGAATATCCGTTAATTGTTTTGAACCCGGCGCGGCCCGTCTCACTTGCCTTTCTTCCTCCCGTTTGCTTGATGGGCTGCCAGTCGTGAACATCCCGGCTTGCATGCCCTTAGACGTATCGGCCGAACCAGGCCAGCGTGTCATTCCAGGCTGCGGTGGCCTGTGCTTCGTTGTAGCGCTCACCTGTGTCGTTATGGAACGCGTGGTCCACACCGGGGTAAACGGTGAGCTGGTGGCGGACGTTGTGCGCGGCCAAGGCATCGCGGAGGGCTGGCATCGCACCGGTGATCCGACGGTCGAGTTCGGCGTACACACCAAAGACCGCCGCCTTGATGCCCGCGACCTTGTCCAGGTCCGGGGCTGGCCCATAGAACGCCGCGGTGGCCTTTAGCCCGGAAAGCTCAGTTGAGGCCTGCCACGTAATGCCGCCGCCGAAGCAATACCCGGTCATTGCGATCCGCTCGGGGTCCACGAAGTCCTGGGACCGCAGGTAGTCAAAAGCTGCCGCGAAGTCGGAGACATGGCGTTTCGCGCCGGCGCGGGTCAGCGCGCCCGGGACGGCGTCCGCGTCCATGTTCGAGGTGCCTCCCTCCCTGCTCAGCAGGTCCGGAGCCAGTGCCACATACCCCGCTTTCGCGAAGCGACGTGCCACATCCTGGATGTGGGGATTCAGCCCGCGGTTTTCGTGGCAGACCAGAACGGCCGGCCCCTTGGGGGAAGGTCCGTTTGCGGCCACGTCCGGCCGGGCGAGGTAACCGCTGATGTCCGTCCCACGGGAAGGGAACCGCACCGCCGACGTCGTCAGGCCCGCCGCGCCCTCGGGGACGGAGAGCGGGCTTTTTGCCCCGGGCACAGCACCGGAGGCAGCGGGGCCTGTCCCCGCTGTTGCCGACGGCGCCTCGGGCCCGGGCATGGGATCCGTGCCCGACGGCACTTCCTCCGGCGTGCAGCCGACCAGCAGCATCGCCGCTGAAGCTTCGGCCATGCTGCCGGTAATGAACGCCACCCGGCGGGTGAAGGCACTGCGGGTAATGGCGCCGGAGCGGTAATCATCGAAGAATTCCTCGATCAGGTACCTCTCAAACTTGCCAAGCTGGATCATGATGGGCCTCCTCGAGTGTGCCGAACATCCTCCTCCGAAGTCCGCCGTCCGGCAAGGGGTGCACGCCTCGAATTGCTCATCATCCAGTAGTTCCTACCGGGCAGGGATGCCGGCGATGGCGTCGCCAATGCTCTCCCGGAGGGCGGCCCCATGTCCGGGGAGGATCCAGGAGGCGTCGACGCCGGCCAGGCACCTTACTGCCTCCGCCACCGCATCCGGACGGCTGTGGAACATCGGGTGCAGCATCTGGACGCCACTTTTCTTGCTGAGGGGATGACCCGTGACCAGGGCGTCCCCGGTCACCACCGCCCGGGCGTTGGGGAGCACAAATGCCGTATGTCCGGGGGTATGCCCGGCAACCAGGACCGCCCGGGGAGAGCCAGGCAGCGCTTGCAGTTCGCCCGCGCCCCATGCGCGTGCCTCCGTCGCGGGCTCTGCAGTGAGGGCGCCGGCCCGGATGACGTGCATCATCCAGCGCAAAACCCTGGGCCGCCACGCGCGCCGCAGGACCTGGCCCAGGGTCACCTGGTGCTTTTCCTGACCCCGGACGTGGGCCATCTCCTCAGGGCTGCAGAGGATCGGAGTGCCGTATTCCCTGGAGAAATGGGCAGCGGATCCCGCGTGGTCAACGTGTCCGTGGGTGATCAGCATTGCCTTGGCCTCCGCCGGCTCCAGGCCAAGCCGCCTGATCGAAGCCAGCACATGCCCGAGGTCGCCGGGATAGCCGCCGTCAATGAGGATGAAGTCCGCTCCCTCGCAGACGATGATCCAGTTCGACGCCGGTCCCTCGACGAAGTGCACACCCTCTGCCGGCTCCGTGGTGCGCTGCTCCGGAACCCAAACATGGTGTGGCTGAGGCATTGGGCGCTGCTCCCAAGATGTAGTGGGGATGGATCGTGCGCGGCCAGCATATCGGCACCAGCCCGGAAACCCGCAGGCAGAAAGTGGACCGGCAGGAACGAAACGGGCCGGAACCGCGTCAGGCCGGGCCGGGCAAGCGTGGCTCGGTCAGCCCGTGTCCCATCGCGTACAGCGTCGCACCCACGCGGTTGCTTGCTCCGATCTTGGCGTAGATGTGCTCCACATGGTTGCGGACTGTCTTACGGGCCAGGACCAGTTCGGCGGCGATCTCGGCCGTATTCATTCCACGGCACAGCATGGCGAGGATCTCCGCTTCCCGGGGTGTGAGACCTGCGGGAAGCACATGCTGACGGCGCCGCTGCTGGCCGGCCGCGATCAGCACGGCCTCGGCCGCTTCCGGGCTGTGCCGGCCGGCGGAGACTTCCTGGCGAAGCCTGGCGGCAGCGTCCTCCGGAGTGAGCGGTGGCCGGTGCGGGCGCGGCTCCAGGGAGGCGTGGTACGAGTCAGCCGCCGCCAGGATCCGCTGCTTCGTCCCCAGCTCCGGTCCGCCGATACCCCGCGGATAGCCAGAGCCGTCAAGGCGTTCATGGTGCGAGCCGGCGAGCGCCGCCACGCCTTTCAGCCCTGGAACGCGGCCGAGGATCCGCTCCCCCAGATAGGGATGCATCCTGACCCGTTCAAGTTCCAGCGCGGAGAGGGGCTCCTTCTTGTCCCACACCTGGTTGGAGACGCCCAGCCGGCCAAGGTCATGTACCCATCCGGCACGCCTGAGCTCCGCGACGTCGTCGCCCGGCAGCCCGTGCTCCTCTGCTGCGGCGGCCGCGAGGGCGGCCACTCCACGCGAATGTCCGGCCGTGTAAGGAGACTTGAGGTCGGCGAAGTCGCCGATCGCCCCGAGCACCGCGTCCAGTTGCACGCCGGACAGGGTGCCGTCGTCGGGAGCTACCGCCAGGGCCTCCTGCCAGCAGTCAATGTCGAGGAGTCCTTCGGTGAGGGTTCCGGCGTGGCCGATGAACAGCTCGGCCAGTGCCGGATCAAAATGGCTGCCACGGCGTGCCCTGACCATGGCCACCGCGCCGGCCAGGCCCTCCCTCCGCAGGAATACCTCTGCCGTGTCCGCGAGGTGGGTGATGCGCATTTCCAATGGGATCGCCGGTCCCGAAACGCCCTCCGGCAGGCCCTTGCCGTCCCAGCGCTCGAAGGTGTGCGCGAGCAGCCCTGCCACGCCGTCGTCGAGCCCCACCCTGCTGGCCAGGACCCCGGCGGAGACGCAGTGCGAGGAGATCAGGTTCCGGACGGCGGCATGACCCGTCGCGGCGAAGCGCGTCCACTCTGCGACCCGGGCGAGCGGCGGAAGGCCTGCGCCGGTCTGGCTGAACATGCCGGCGTACATCGGAAGTCCGCGCTGGTCGCGGATGTAGTAATTGGCACGGAAGGCAATATCGTCGCTGAACAGCGCGGCCAGCTCGAAGGAATCCGCGTGGCAGCCAATCCACGCCAGCAGGTTCGCGTAGTAGATCCGGTCCCTGGCGGCTCCGTCCACTCCCGCTGCCGCCGCGATCCGCAAGGCCAGCAGGGAGGACCTCAGCATGTGCTCCATCGGTTGCCCCAGCCCCAAGTCGATGGCGAGCGACAGTGCGGCCAGGACTTCACTGCGGCGGGGGGCCGGCGATGACTGCGTCACACCCTCCATTCTAGGGAGCTGACGGCGCACATCAGGGATCCGGACCAGTGACTCAGGCCGCTTCTTTCGTTCGGGGCGCCGCGTGGGCGTGGCCCGGCTGGGGCTGGGCGGCCGTTGAGGGGAACCTGACGCCCACGTCCGCGGCAAACAGTCCGCGTTGCGGCAGCCAGAAGTCGGCGAGGTGGTCCTGCACCGGCAACGGCCCCGGAGCACCCGCGTCCTCGTCCAGGATGGTGGCCTGCGAGTCAAGCACCACCCACAACCGCCGGGGCTGGGCTTGAAACGTATGGCCGTTCGGGACCACGCCGGAGACCTTCATCTTCCCCGCGTGCAACAGCGGGCCGGCGAACGCGCCCATGGAACGGAGTACCGACTCATTGCGCCACAGCGGTCCGGGCATGCGCACCGCCACGGCGGTGAGCATCGAAGCTGCGGGGGACGTGCCAAGCTCCAGGCGCCAGTCGACCACACCCGGAACGCTGATCCGGGCGGTGAACGGCCCGTCCCAGCGGATGTCGACGTCGGTCTTTGCCGTGTGATGGATTGCAGCCCCGAAGTAGCGGGCGCAGCTGAACTCGGGGGCGGCGTTGGCGTAGATGGTCCATTCGCCGTCGGGCGTGCGGTGCCAGACTGATCGGTAGCCGGGTCCAATGGAGCTGAAGGGAAAATCCCGGAAGGCCAGGTAGTGACCGCTGCTGAACGGCAGCCCCAGGACGGCGTAGCCGGCAAAATGCTCCGCGGGGTCCTGTGGAAGTCCGGCAGGTTCAGGTGTTGCCTCTGCTGATAGTTGCGGCTGGTAGGTGGTCATGGCCGCCTCCTTTCTTGATGAAGTCAGCCTAGGATCGGGGCGCGGGAAGGGCATGGGGCAACTGCCTCATTTTGGTCAGGTTTCGTCCAGCAACGTCAGGGATACTTGGACGGGGATGCCAGGACCGGGAATACTGGGACCGGGATGTAGACCCGAATACTTGTACGCGGCGCCCGGATGCGCGCCTTCAATGACTTTCATGTCAGCAGGCAGGGGCCGGTTTTTGCCTTGTTCCAAGCTGGAATCCGGTTCCAGCTGGAATTTGGAACCGTCCTGTCTGGACCCTCGGAGGCTATGTGACTTTACTGGTTGGTGAAACGGTCGAGGCGAAGCCCCGGCAAACAACAATTCGCCCACGGCTGGACGGCCTGGACGTTCTGCGCGGTGCAGCCGTGGGTGCCGTGCTGCTGGGACATTCCTGGCCCGGCATATTTCAAGGTGCCGGCATCGTTGGTGTCATCATTTTCTTCGTGTTGAGCGGCTACCTGATCACAGGCGTGCTGCTGAGGGATGTGGAACGGCATCGCAAGATCCGTTACGGCCGTTTCTACGCGCACCGGGCCTTCCGCCTGCTGCCGGCGCTTATGGCGTTCCTTGGCGTGTACGCCGTTGTTGAACTGGCAGCCGATGTCCTCGGGGATCGGACAAAGGGAATCATTGGTTACACGCTCCTCGCCGGTTTCGGCTACCTCAAGGACTTGCCTCTGCCTTTCGATGTCAGCCTGGCCATCGGACCGCTCTGGACCCTGGCCGTGGAGGAACAGTTCTACCTGATCTGGCCGGCGCTGTTGGTGGTTGCCCTGCGGAGGAACCGCCAGCGCCGGCTGATTGGCTGGTCTGCCGCCGTCGTCCTGTCCCTCATGACGGCAACTGTGCTGGCGATGCTTATCCTGGCTCCGCAACTCCACTCCCTGGTCTATGCGCTGCCGACGACGTGGGGTCTCGGGCTGATCGTCGGTTCGGCGCTGCGCCTCTACCGGGTGCATGTGTTCGGCTGGTTCTCGGGCAAGCGGCTCCGGTTGGCGGCCCTGCTCGGCTCAATCCTTGTCCTGGCCGGGCTGGTCTTCGTCCCCAAGGCCAACGAGTCGCCGGCGTTCTTCTTCGTTGGTGGCCCGCTGGCCATGGCAGCGGGGGGCGTCCTGGTGGTGCTTGCCGCCTCCCGCACCGGGGTGATGCCGAAGTGGACGCGGGCGCTGCAGGCTCTGGGCACAGTTTCCTACGGGGCATACCTCTGGAACTACATCGTCATTCTGTGGCTGAATGCGGGGTCGACCGCCGACCTGCCGCCGCTGGTGGCCGTGGCCGCGATCCTGCTGACCCTGCTCCTCGCATTCATCAGCTGGCACACGGTCGAAAGGCTCGGACGCATCGCGCGCGCCCGCTTCGACGCGTACTTTCCGGACCGGCGGGCGGCCGTCAACGGCGCTGTTTCCTAGCGGGGCGCGGCTTCCTGGCGGGGCACGGACTGAAGGTACGCCATCCCCGCGGCGGCAGATAAATCCCGGCCACGCCTGCTCCAACTACCGTGGAGTCGGCTTCAAGCCCTTGGCATACGCTGCTTGTCCCACGTGCTGGAGGCAGTCGGCGATCGTGCTGACCAGCCGCGCCCCGAGGGTGACGGGCGGATTCCACCGGGTGTCGACGATGCGGTCAAAGTCCTCATCGATAAGAGTCTTCAAGAATTCCTCAGTCTGCCCGTGAACGGCGTCGTAGTATTCGAGCAACAGCTCCGGCGCGGCGTGAACTGCGTCGACTTGCGCCGTCGAATGGCCGTAGCCGGTGTCCCGTACGGAGAGCGGCAGGCCGAAGCGGCCGACAAAGTCCTGCGAGGTCCAGACCTGTTCCAGGCCTGCAGCGGCGGCGACCTGGGCGTCCTCTACCCGGCTGAGATGCCAGATCAGCCAGGCAATCGAGTTTCCGTTGCCCGCAGGCCGCCGAACCAGGGACTCGTCGTCGGTCCCGTCCAGCGTGGCGGCAACTGCCTCACGGATCCGGTCGAATGCGTCCAGCAGCAGTTCATAAGATTTCATCGGGCCCTCCTCACAGGGCAGCTTTTCGCGGCGTATCTTTTTGCGGTGCATTTACGGTGAGCACCATGCTTGCACGGGAGCCGCACCGGCGGATAGGGAGTTCCGGCACTGGCTCACCGGCCCAGTTTTTCTTGTTACCTAAACGTGACTTTACCGGATGGTTCCTGTACGGTTTTGGGGTGGCCCATCTAGATCGGGCCGCGTCCGGGCTGACGCCGAGCTCTGCCACATCCCGGACCCCCAACACACCAAGGCAGAGACGGGGGACCCACAGTCTTCGGGCCGCTGCCAGCAGCCCTTGGGGTGAAGCCGTCACGTTCAACGTGCCGGCCGGTTGACCTCTTCCGAACCCGACAGCTAACTCCGCAGGCGTTGAGAGGCAACCATGTCCCGTTCCCTTGACCAGTCGCGCCCGCTTCGGGCCGGGCGGCACCGTGCAGAAGCTGCGCCAACCAGCGCCCCGTTACTCGGGCCAACGAGCCCCGACGCGGAGACGCCAAACTCCGAGCCTGCTTCCACAGAACCGGCTTCCCCCGCCGCCCCGCGACGGAGCAGGGACAGGCGCCCGGCCTTCGAAGTACCCGCCGCTGCGGAAACAGCACCCGTCGGCGAGGCAGCACGTCGTGTCACCGAAGCACTTCCGGAAATGGCCGAACGCGGGGCAGTTGAGAAGCCAACGGAGGTACCACCGGCTGCAGCCCCAAACAGTGGGACGGTGACATCGCTGAACCCTGACATAGCCGCTGCCTACAGTTCCGACGCCCAGTCCGTCCTGAGGAAAGCCGCGTCAGTTCGGGTGATGGGTCACCGGATGGCCGTAGCCGTCGGCGCCCTTGCAGTCTTGCTTGCCGTCGGCACGGCCAGCCAAGCAACCGAGCTGCCCTTTTTCGGCAAGGAGTCTTCCGCACAGGACGCCTCCGGCGGATCGAATCCGACGCCAGGGGTGTCAGGAACCCGGTCCACCGCCTCAACGACTCCCACAGGCACCTCGGGCGGAAGCCCGTCACAGGCCGCCTCGGGCACCGATGGTGTGCCGGTAGCCGGGAATCCCCTGGCCACCGCTTTGCCGGCCATTGCCAACCTGCCCATGCCGGTCGACGCTCCCACACTGGCCGGAATTGTAGCCGCGGCCTCTCCCTCGGCTTCGCCATCCTCGGCCCCTACCGTAATCCTTGAGCCCCCGTCCATGTCCTCGACGGCGGCCGCCTCGGCGACGGCCCCGTCTCCGGCGGGCACCCCGACGCCGACGCCGACGACGCCACCATCAGCCGCCCCGGTTGCTCCCTCGCCGTCCGCCGCTGCAGCTACGCCTCCCGCGGCCGCGAATGACACCTCGGAAGCAGCAGTCGACACACGCAGCTATGCCAGCGCCCGCCTCGCTTCATACGGATGGGGACCGGAGCAGATGGACGCCCTGAATGCCCTGTGGGACACCACAACGAAGTGGCGCCCCAGCCAAGTGGACAGAGGGTTGAGCTACATCAAACAACACTACGGCTCCCCGGCTAAGGCCCTGGAATTCCGCGCTGCGAACAACTGGTACTGAGCCCAGCCAGCAAACGGGACGCATCTAAATTCGGGAAGTAACCTCGGGCCTTCGCGTGAAGCCATGACTTGGCTGCGCGTTGCCAGGAGACACCAGAAGGCCCCGCCGGGGTTTGCCCGTAAGGTGAGGACCTGCAGCCGTGCCGACATCGATTTCTATGCCTGCTGGTGCCGGGAGTTCGTCGCGGCGAGCCGTCCCCCGGCCCTAAGTCGCACCGCGGTCGTAGGCTATTTTGGAGTCTGGACACTAACGGCCCGGCCTCGGGCCCCGAAAGTAGGATTGAGTGGACAGTGATGCTGGTACGTGGTTCCTGAGCCGGGCTGAGCGGGGGAATCTGGCCACTGACGTGCATGCGGGCGGTCCCGGATCGCCGTCCTGGTCGGAGGGCAATCTGGTGCGGCCGCTGATCCATGGTGCGACCTACTTCGCCCGGCTGCATGAGGAGCTGACAGCCCTGCAGCCGGGAGACCGTGTGTGGTTCACGGACTGGCGTGGCGACGCGGACGAGCGGCTGCTGGCGGACGGACCGTCGGTCGGCGACCTGCTCGCGGGGCTGGCCCGCGCGGGAGTGGAAGTGCGGGGCCTCGTCTGGAGATCCCACGGAGAGCGTGTATCGGCCCCGATCAGCGGCCGGTCCAACGAGCTGCTAAGTCGTCAGATCAACGACGCCGGCGGCGAGGTGCTGCTGGATCAGCGTGTTCGCCTGTTCGGCTCCCACCATCAAAAACTCTTCGTCATCCGCCATAGTGACAACCCGTCGCAGGACGTCGCGTTCGTTGGCGGGATCGACCTTTCCCACAGCCGCCGGGACGATGCCGACCATGCGGGAGACCCGCAAGCGGTGACCATGGATTCCCGGTACGGGAAACGGCCCCCGTGGCATGATGCGACCCTGGAACTGCGTGGTCCCGTAGTGGCGGACGTGCTGGCCGTGTTCGCTGAACGGTGGAACGACCCCCATCCCCTGGACCGACGCACCCCCTACCGGATGCTGCTGCAGCGTCTGGCCCGAATGCCCCGGCACCCGGAACCACTCCCGGCCGCTGCACCCCCGCCGCCACCGGCGGGCCCTCATGCCGTGCAGCTGCTGCGCACCTACGGGGTGAAACGGCCCCCGTTCCCGTTCGCACCTGAGGGGGAACGCAGCATTGCCCGCGGCTACGCGAAAGCGTTCGCCCGCGCCCGCTCGCTGATCTACATTGAGGACCAGTACCTGTGGTCAACAGAGGTCGCCGCCGGAATCGCGGAGGCCCTCGCACGGAACCCAGACTTGCACGTGATCGCCGTCGTGCCCCGCTACCCCGACTCGGACGGTCCTGTCGCGGGGCCGGCCATCCGGATCGGGCAACTGCGTGCCATCAGTATGCTGCGCCGGGTCGCACCGGACAGGGTCGGCGTGTTCGATCTGGAGAACAGTACCGGAACTCCGATCTACGTCCACGCCAAGATCTGCATCATCGATGACACGTGGATGACCTGCGGCTCAGACAACTTTAACCGCCGATCCTGGACTACCGACAGCGAGCTCACGTGCGCCGTCGTCGACACCACTTCCGACGACGGCCGGGAACCGCCCGGCACAGACGCCGGTCACGACGCTTCCGGGCACTTGACCAAAACGCTCCGCCTCCAACTCTGGGCCGAACACCTGGGCCTGGACCAGGACGATCCCCAGCTCCACGACCCGGCGGCCGGGCTCAAGCTTTGGAACACCACCGCGGACGCCCTCGACCAATGGCACGAAACCGGAAAGCGCTCGCCCCGCCCCACCGGACACGTGCGCCACCACACTCCAGAGCCGGTGTCGCCACGCCAGCGTCTCTGGGCGGTTCCGATCAGCAGGCTGGTCGTGGACCCGGATGGCCGCCCCCGCCGGCTGCGCGGCACGACGGAGTTCTAGGAACTGGAAGTCCCAGAGGTCGTCCTCAGTGTTGACGGCCTTGCCGATGACGTACGAGGAACCCGACCCGGAGAAGACGTCGTGGTTCTCGTCAGCGTTCGGAGACAGGGCCGAAAGGCGGATCAGGTCAGCCCTCCTCGAATTACATCGTGTAAATGATTGGCTCGTCACCGACTCGGACCCGGTACCGCGGACGGCCGTTCAATGCGACGGTTATCGGTGGCCGGGATCTTGGCCCAGCGGGCGATGGCGCGCACAGGCAGAATGTCAGACCCTCCTTCAATAATGAGTACATGGCAAGCGAAGCGGTGGCAAAGGCTTTTGAGGCGATCGACGCCGCGATTGCCACACTTCGCGCGGAGGTGGCTAAGTCCGGTTGTGGATTGCCCTCAGATACCGATGCACTTGCCGTCACCGCGGATGGCCTGGACATCCTTGCCGGGGTTAAACTAGCCGAGGCTCGAGTCGCGGCGTTGAAGGGGGAGGCAGCGGCTAAGTACGCGGAGTCAGCGCGGTCCGTGGCTTCTCCGGACATGCCGGTCCAGGCGCAGGAAATGGCAATAGCCGCGGAGGTGGGATGCATACTGGCCATCGGTGACCGGGCCGCCGGCGCACTGCTGGCCCGGTCCTATGCCTTGGCTACATACCTGCCGCGGACAATGGCAGCCCTGCAGGCGGGGACGGTTTCGTGGCAGCACGCCCAGGTGATGGTCGACGAGACCGCCACCCTTGACCGCGACGCAGCGGGGGCACTGGAAGCCCACTTCCTCGACGCCGACGCGTCCAGCCTTGCCCGCGGCTGCCCGGCCGGCGAGATGCCCGCCTTCAGGTTCCGGCGGAAGGCCCGGACCTGGCGGGAACGCCACCACCCGGACAGCATCGAAAAACGCCACACTAAAGGCATGCAGGACAGGTGCCTTGAATATGTCCCGGAGCAGGACGGCATGGCGCGGGTGTCTGCCTATCTGCCCGCGGACCAGGCGGCTGCGATCTGGAACCGCGATACCGCTATCGCCCGGGGCCTGCAAGGTCCCCACGAGGACCGGACGCTCACGCAGTTGCGGGCAGACCTGTTCGCAACGGCAGCCCTCCGAAGTGAAACCGGCCGCACCCACTGCGGCAACAGCGTGAGCAACGGCGTCGGCATCGGCGTAACTGGGTGCACAATGGGTCTTGCCGATGTCCCCACGCCCCGGGCCGAGATCCTGGTCACCGTTCCTGTCTTCTCCCTGCTCGGGGTGACCGAGGAACCGGCGATGCTGGATGGGTACGGACCCATCCCTGCCTCCATGGCACGGGATCTGGTGGCCAATGGAGCGGATTCGTTTCACCGGGTGCTCGTGGATCCACGGGATGGGGCACCTTTGGAAATCGGCCGCACCAGTTACCGGCTCACGAAGGCCATGCGGAACTGGCTACGGATGCGCGACGGAAAATGCCCCTTCCCCGGGTGCAGCAACCATTCCCTGGACAATGAGGCAGACCACCTCTTGGCCTGGCATCACGGAGGAACTACCAGAATCAGCAACCTGGGACAGCCATGTCCCCGACACCACAGACTCAAACACGCCAGCGGCTGGAAACCGACGCCTGCAACAAAGAATGAGCCGCCCGGCTGGGTCTCACCATCAGGCCGGAAATACAAAAGCGAACACCAGGACTGGGAACCGCCTCAATGGCCGCGTTCACGGGCGCCGCAAGCCGGAGAGCGACGACGGCCCGGGCGCTACCCATCTGTGCCCGCCGCACTGGGGGGACTGTGGACTATCTTCAGATTCCGTCATCTGTGGGAGAAGGTGCCCTGCACGCGCACCTCGGCGAGCGATGAACTGCCGGACGAACCTGCCGGGCCTCCCATGGGCCCCTCTCCGTTCCGCCTATCCCGGACGCCGGGCCCGCGCGACTTGTCTCCAATACATAGGGACGCCGCATAAAGCCTGCGGCGTCCCTATGTTGTCGGGGAAGGAGCGTGGTCCTAGAAGTCCCAGTCATCATCCTCAGTGTTGACGGCCTTGCCGATCACGTAGGAAGACCCGGACCCGGAGAAGAAGTCGTGGTTCTCGTCCGCATTCGGGGACAGGGCCGACAGGATGGCGGGGTTCACGTCAGTGACGGAAGCCGGGAACATGGCCTCGTACCCCAGGTTCATCAGGGCCTTGTTGGCGTTGTAGTGCAGGAACTTCTTGACGTCCTCGGCCAGGCCGACGGAGTCATAAAGGTCATGCGTGTACTGGACCTCGTTCTCGTACAGCTCGAACAGCAGCTCGAACGTGTAGTCCTTGATCTCCTGCTTGCGCTCCTCGGACAGACCCTCCAGGCCCTTCTGGAACTTGTAGCCGATGTAGTAGCCGTGCACGGCCTCGTCACGGATGATCAGGCGGATCAGGTCAGCGGTGTTCGTCAGCTTGGCCCGAGAGGACCAGTACATCGGCAGGTAGAAGCCCGAATAGAACAGGAAGCTCTCCAGCAGCGTGGAGGCGACCTTGCGCTTCAGCGGGTCGTCCCCCTGGTAGTAGTCCATGACGATGTGGGCCTTCTTCTGAAGGTTCTCGTTCTCGGTGGACCAGCGGAACGCCTCGTCGATCTCCTTGGTGGAGGCAAGCGTGGAGAAGATCGAGGAATAGCTCTTGGCGTGAACGGACTCCATGAACGCGATGTTCGTGTACACGGCCTCTTCGTGCGGGGTAAGCGCATCCGGAATCAGCGAAACGGCGCCGACGGTGCCCTGGATGGTGTCCAGCAGGGTCAGGCCCGTGAACACGCGCATCGTGAGCTGCTGCTCGTCCGGGGTCAGCGTGGCCCACGACTGGACGTCATTGGACAGCGGGATCTTCTCTGGCAGCCAGAAGTTGTTGACCAGACGGTTCCAGACATCCACGTCCTTTTCGTCCTGGATGCGGTTCCAGTTGATGGCCTCGACGTGGCTAAGCAGCTTGACCTTCTCGGTCATGTCATCCCCTAAAAGTTGGGTTGTTCTTTGAAGTTAAGCGTACGACGGCGGGCGGGCGCCCGCCGTCGTAATCAACCGAAAAAGGCTGTCATAGCATGCAGCTGACGCAGCCCTCCACCTCAGTCCCTTCCAGCGCGAGCTGGCGAAGACGGATGTAGTAGATGGTCTTGATGCCCTTGCGCCACGCGTAGATCTGGGCCTTGTTGATGTCCCGGGTGGTGGCGGTGTCCTTGAAGAACAGCGTCAGGGACAGGCCCTGGTCCACGTGCTGGGTGGCGGCGGCGTAGGTGTCGATGACCTTCTCGTAGCCGAGCTCGTACGCGTCCTGGTAATACTCCAGGTTGTCGTTCGTCAGGTACGGGGCCGGGTAGTACACGCGGCCCAGCTTGCCTTCCTTGCGGATCTCGATCTTGGACGCCACCGGATGGATCGAGGAGGTGGAGTTGTTGATGTAGGAGATCGAGCCCGTCGGCGGCACGGCCTGCAGGTTCTGGTTGTAGATGCCGTGCTCCATGACCGAAGCCTTCAGCTCGCGCCAGTCATCCTGGGTGGGGATGTGGATGTTCTTGAACAGCTCCGCAACCTTCTCGGTCTGCGGCACCCACTCCTGCTCCGTGTACTTGTCGAAGAACTCGCCCGAGGCGTACTTGGACTTCTCGAAGCCGCCGAACGTTTGCCCGGTCTGGATGGACAGCAGGTTGGAGGCGCGGACCGCGTGGTACACCACCGAGTAGAAGTAGATGTTGGTGAAGTCCAGGCCCTCTTCGGAGCCGTAGTGGACCCGCTCGCGGGCCAGGTAGCCGTGAAGGTTCATCTGGCCAAGGCCGATGGCGTGGCTCTGGTCGTTGCCGCGGGCGATGGACGGAACCGAGGTGATGTTGGACATGTCCGAGACCGCCGAGAGGGACCGGATGGCCGTCTCGATGGTCAGGCCGAAGTCCGGGCTGTCCATGGCCTTGGCGATGTTCAGCGAACCCAGGTTGCAGGAGATGTCCTTGCCGGTCTCGGCGTAGGACAGGTCATCGTTGTACGTGGTG